>CADDZM010000393.1 GCA_902812345.1 Chloroflexota bacterium
CCAGGCGGCGCTTGCCGCTTGTTTTTCCAGGGCAAAAGCTGCTGGAAAGGAGAACAAAATACCCCGGTTAAATAGATTTTATGTTCAAATCTTGTATCCTATTATACCACTTTTAGGGCCGGTTTTACCAGAAACTCACTTTTTTCTTATGCCGGGCAGCTAAACGGAAAATTTTACAAGTTCAAGAAAATACTCAAAGATTTGTCATCCCGCGTCGCACGCTGCAAGCCGAGGAATCTCAGCGCCAGTGGCGTAACGCAAAGCGATGACCTAATAAGATTAAAGGTGCGTCAGGTCCGGTTCTAAACAGCCTGAAACCTGCCTCAAATCTTCATAAATGCTGTTGTCCAACGCGACCCGTAAACGGGTACCCCGGATTCCTCGTTCGGCGCATCGTTTCGGGCCAATGTTTGTTCAATTTGCCTCCCAGGAATGACAAGGGGTCGTGACAGCCTTATTTGGTAATTCACCTTGTGGCAAGACCTGTTTAAGTCAAAGTTCGGGATGACAAAATGGCCGGACTTTGGCATACTGGTTGAACCCGATTTTTAGAAACATTTCCAGTCTTTCAAAAATTTTTGCTGAGAGGTGCGGTTGTATAAAACCATAAAGGATGAAAATAGCACAGGGGCTAATAAAATCCGGGTTAAGACCATAATTGGCCTGGTAGGCATCTTTTTGGTGGTTGCCATCCTTGTTTTATGGCTATTTTTGCCCCGGCTTGCCAACCATTTTTATTTTGCCTTACCCATCGGAGACCCCGGTGGGCTGCCTTTCCGGGTGCCTTATAACGGCCGGACTTATATGAACCCGGCAGTTTGCGCCGGAGAGGTGTGGTGTAATGAATACAAGCCGGAATGCCGCACCCAGGAATATTTAATTGAAAAAAAGATGTGGCCGCTTAAACAGGTAGGGGAAGTGTCAACCTTATTTGGCCCGGCCCATCCCATTATGATGCCTACCGCTTACGGGAACCAAACGTACGTAGTCTTTGTGCCTTATGGTGATGGGTGTTATTTAAATTTCGGGCTTGAGGGTGGCTTGTAGTTTATCTGTAAAAAATCTTTCTCGTTTGAAAGTTGCCCCCATATTATGCTAAAATGAATTTATCCGCCCACCAATTTCATCCTTTATTAGCGCGTTATAAAACACTATCAAAAGGTTGGCCCTGGCGGCTGAACTGTTCAATTCGTCGTGTGGACTTTACAGCGAGTTTTCCTGAGAACCCGGCACGGATATACTTTTTACAATAAACTATAAATGCTTTTAAGGACTTTTAAGCCCAAAAATTTATAAAACGAGGAAGTAAAAATAATGGCTACGCAACCCCTGGATGGAAAAATTACCCTGAACCTGGACCGGCCAACCGCCAGCGAAGTTAAGCTGGAAGAAGTGGCCCTCCGCCTGCACCCGGTAGACGATGTAGCAATCGTCAAGAAAACCCTCATGCCCGGCCTTACGCTGGATACCGGCGATAAAGGCAAAGTCAAGGCCCGGCAACTGGTCCAGCCCGGCCACAAAGTCGCCCTGAACGACATTGAGGAAGGCAGCCCTATCCGGCGTTACGGCCAGATTATCGGCTTTGCCACCCAGCCTATCAAGGCCGGGGACCACGTTCACAGCCACAACCTGGCGGTGGCAAACTTCACCCGCGACTACGCTTTCGCCAGCGAAGCCCGCCCGGTGGATATTTTGCCGCCCGAAGAACGCCGGACTTTCCAGGGCTATTTGCGCCCGGACGGTCGGGTCGGCACCCGCAATTATATCGCCATCCTCGGCTCGGTGAACTGCAGCGCCTCGACCATCCGGGCGGTTGCCAACAGCTTTACCGAGGAGGATTTGAAAGATTACCCGAACGTGGACGGCGTTATCGGCCTGACCCACAAGAACGGCTGCGGCATGCGGCACGGCGGCGACGCTATCGCCCAGTTGCAAATGACCCTGGCCGGGTTCGCCAACCACCCGAACGTGGGCGCATATGTCCTTATCGGCCTCGGCTGCGAGACCAACCAGATTCGGGAAATGATTGCCTCACAGCGGTTCGAAATCAAGCAGGGCATGAGCAGCCCTGAAGGCCAGAACATGCCCCTCTTTTTAACCATCCAGGAGACCGGCGGTATCCGCAAGACCGTCGCAGCGGCCCGCCAGATGGTCCTGGACGCGCTGCCGAAAGTGAACGAAGCCCGGCGCACCGAGCAGTCCGCCGAACATCTTGTCCTGGCCTTACAATGCGGCGGCAGCGACGGCTGGAGCGGCATTACGGCTAACCCGGCCCTCGGTTTCGCGGTTGATGAACTTGTCCGCAACGGCGGCACCGCCGTCCTGAGCGAAACGCCCGAAATTTACGGTGCGGAACACATGCTTACCCGCCGCGCGGTCAGCCCGGAAGTGGGCCAGAAGTTGATTGACCGCATCAAGTGGTGGGAGCATTACACTGGCATCAACGGGCAAGACCTGGATAACAACCCCAGCCCCGGTAACAAACTGGGCGGCCTGACTACTATTTACGAAAAGTCGCTGGGCGCGATTGCCAAAGGCGGCCAGACCCCGCTCACGGCTGTGTACAAATACGCCGAGCCGATTACCGAACGCGGCCTGGTCATTATGGATACGCCCGGCTACGACCCGGTTTCGGCCACCGGGCAGGTCGCGGGCGGCGCGAACGTGATTGTCTTTACGACCGGGCGCGGTTCGGTCTTTGGTTTCAAGCCGACCCCCTCGATTAAGGTCGCTACCAACACCACCATGTATGAGCAAATGACCGAGGACATGGACATTAACGCCGGGAAGATTCTGACCGGGACGCCCCTGGCGGAAGTCGGCCAGGAAATCTTCGAGCTGGTGCTGCGGGTAGCGTCGGGTGAGCAGAGCAAGAGCGAAGCCCAGGGCGTGGGCGAGGAAGAATTTAACCCCTGGATTCTAGGGGCGATGCTCTAGGTCGGAAAAAGCCGGGTTTCCAAAAAATCAGAGGAAAAAATCAGAGGGGATTGTAATGGATTTTGGCTATTCTGAAAAAGTAAACGCGCTGCGGGAAAAACTGACGGCCTTCATGGACCGCTACATTTACCCCAACGAGGTTACTTTTAAAAAGCAAATCGAGGCTTCCGGCGACCCGCACCACCATGCCGAAATCGTGGACGAGCTTAAGGAAAAAGCCAGGGAAGCCGGGCTGTGGAATCTCTTTCTGCCGGATAAGGAGTACGGGGCGGGCCTGACGAACCTGGAATACGCGCCGCTGGCCGAGATAATGGGGCGAGTGTTGTGGGCCTCGGAGGTCTTTAACTGCGCCGCGCCCGACACCGGGAACATGGAAATCCTGGCCCAGTTCGGCACCACCGAGCAGAAGAAACAATGGCTTGAACCGCTTTTAAGGGGTGAAATCCGCTCGGCCTTCGCCATGACCGAGCCGGATGTCGCCAGTTCGGACGCGACCAATATCCAGATGTCTATCCGCCGGGAAGGTGACGAATACGTTATCAATGGGCGGAAATGGTTCATCTCCGGGGCGGCCCGCGCCCGCTGCAAAATCACGATTACGATGGGCAAGACCGACCCGGAAAACCCCGACCCGCACCGCCAGCAAAGCATGGTGCTGGTCCCTATCAACACGCCCGGCCTGACCGTGGTGCGGGCTATCCCGGTCTTTGGCAACCCCGGCAACGAAGGCCACTGCGAGATAACCTACGAAAACGTCCGTGTCCCGGTCAGCAACCTGCTGGGCGAGGAAGGCGGCGGTTTCGGGATTGCCCAGGCTCGGTTGGGGCCGGGCCGGATTCACCACTGCATGCGTTCGGTCGGGGCAGCCCAGCGCGCCCTTGAAATGATGTGCCAGCGGGCGATAGAGCGCAAGCCGTTCGGCAAGGCGCTTGCAGAGCAGGGCGTGGTCCAGCAGTGGATTGCCGATTCACGGGTGGAAATTGAGATGGTCCGCCTGTTGACGCTGCAAGCGGCCTGGAAAATGGACACGCTCGGCAAGAAAGCCGCCCGCGACGACATCGCCATGATAAAAATCGCCGCACCGCAGGTCCATACGACCGTCCTGGACCGGGCCATTCAGCTTTTCGGGGCCGCCGGGGTCAGTGATGTCTTTCCGCTTTCGGAACAGTGGGTCTATGGCCGGACGTTGCACCTGGCCGACGGCCCGGACGAAGTTCACAAACGGTCTCTCGCTCGTTCGGAAATCAAACGCTGGACTACGCCAAGAGCCAGGTAGCAGCAGGGCAAGAAAAAGTCGCCGGGAATTATTCCCGGCGACTTTTTCTTTATTTATAGATTTGGAGGATTAGTGACCGGTGTCAGCGGGAACGCCGTCCATCTCAATCCACTCCGAGGCCCAATCCTGGATAGCATCCACGACCGACTTCATGGCCTGCCCTTTGGCGGTCAGGCTGTATTCGATACGGACGGGGTATTCCGGGTAGACGGTCCGCTCGACCAGACCTTCGGCTTCGAGTTCGCGCAACCGCTCGGTCAAAAGCCGGTCGCTGACCAGCTCGACCATTTTTAGAAGCTCATTAAACCGCCGGGGGCCGTCCATCAAGGCCCGGATAATCAGGCCGGTCCAGCGTTTCCCCAGGATTGCGGCGGCTTTCTCATAGCGGGGACACATTTGGGTGTTGAATTTTACCGCCTCCGGCGAACCGGACATATCAATTTTTGCTGCCATTTTAACTTACCTTTTATCTCTTTAAACCTGTTACAACTTTTTTAGGCCGCAGGAATAAAAAAGTTGTAACATTTCTTTAATATACTACCAAAGAACTACGCCCGGCGCAACGGACTTTAGACCAGTTTTAGATATACAATGGTTTGGTCGGCGCCGCGATAAGGGTCGGGTCTTTTTGCCAAAGTTCTTTATTAACATCCACGTAGATTTCGATTTCGTTGCCGTCCGGGTCCAGCAGATAGAGGCTGTTGGTCACGGTGTGGTCGCTCATGCCGACAATCGGTACGCCCGCCTCTTCCAGTTCGGACTTGGCTGCTTTGAGTTCTTCAATGGTATCGCCGATTTTCAGGCCGATGTGGTACAGTCCGGCCCGCAAACCCTTTGAAGGTTTCGGGGCGTTCGGCCCAACCTCGATAAGAAGCATCTCGTGATGGGTGCGGCCTGACGAAAACAAAGCGCCGCCCCGCATCGGAATGTCAATCTGGTGGAACCCCAGAATATCTTTATAAAAGTGGACTGACGCGGCAAGGTCGCGCACGAAGAAAACGACGTGGCCTAACTCTTTAATTTGCATTTTAATGCCATCTTTCTAATAAACTC
>CADDZM010000394.1 GCA_902812345.1 Chloroflexota bacterium
AGATTGTATCTGGCTACTCCTAAACGAAGTCTAAGCTACCATACCAGCCGGAAAGACCGCAGTAAAGGCCGCTCGGTAGCTGGGGATGGCACGCTGTTTGTTTACGAGAGCTTGCAAAGAGGCCAGACCTTTGAAGGGCGCTTGCTGGGTAGCAAGGACGATTTAAAAAATCTATGCGATAAACTGGGCTGGACCAAGGCTAGACCTTTGACAGTGCGGGTGGGTCGCTCGCGGGAAACCGAATACGGAGGCAATTTAAAATTGGAATTACTGGATGACCCGGCCAGGCCGCCAGCCTTTAATCGGGAGAACGGCGGGATAGACACCCCTTTTTCAAGCAGCCAGACCCAGACAATTTTAACCTTAACGCTAACGGCATCCCTTTTAGTTGCCGACCCTAATGGCTACCCGGCCGCCGATTTTCCCGTCAAGGAGTTAGCCGGTTTACTGGGTTTGAAGGAAGATGAGCTTAAACAGGATAAAGAAAAGACTTTTACCAGGCGGGTAACGGTCGGCGGCTACCTTTCAGTCTGGAACTTGCCGGTTCCACAGTGGCCGGCTTTCGCGGCGGGAAGCGTCTTTACCTTTAGCTTAACTAAACCACCGGCCAAAAGTATCCAGGAGGTCGAAGCGATTGGCCTGGGGCTGCGAACCGGGGAAGGCTTTGGCCGTTTCGTCTTAAACTGGCTGCCTGGTACAATCTCAGATTTTTCCCTTACCGATGCTGCTACTTCAAAAGAAGTAGAGGCGCCGTCAGACGCGGCCGCTTTCCAGGATTTAGGCAAACGACTGCTTAAAAACCGCTGGACTGAGCAGGCCGGGCGGCGGGGCCGGGAAGACGCCTTGAATTTCAAAGCCGCAAACAGTGCCGGGACTTTAGCAGGCGCGCAGCTTAACCGGCTCAGGCAAATTATTGCGGGCTGTCCCTCTACCGAGGCCATTGAATTTGAATTGGATAATCTTAAGGATTATGCCAAAAACCGGTTTAAAAGTATTAAAGATGGGAATGGAAACGAGGCCACCTCACTTTGGGAAAGATTGTGCCAGGTTGCCGTTAAGGTTAAGAAAATGAGTGACAAACCGCTGGCAATTGAAAATAGGGGTGGGATAAAAGAAATTATTGCCAAAGTAGGGTGGCCGCAATCCGAGGAAGATTTAAAATCGCTTCTAAACGAGCTTGCCCGTAGCTATTTGCTGGCCTTTCTGACGGAACTGGACAATGCTGACGCTCCCAATGGTAACGAGTGAGGTGAAAATTTGACTGCAATTGATTCTACCACCCCGGTCCCGGCCGCTAACCCGTTGCTTCCAAATGAGGCCGTGGTGCGGCGTATCGTAGCCCGCGTGATTTTCAAGCTGGAAAGCGCCGCGCATTTTGGAGGCGGTGAGCGCGGCGAAGTTGACCTTACTTTAACCAGGGGAGCGGATAAAGCGCTAATAATTCCAGGCTCTTCTATTGCCGGGGCGGCCCGTAGTTACCTGGCCTACCGGCTTTTGGGCGCCGGAGGATTTTATTATCTGCAGGAGAATAGGCAACCATTAAACCGGGCCAGGGAAATTGCCCTTAAAGAAGCCGGTTTACGGGGCCTGGAAAAAGACGCTCTGAACGGGGCGCTACTCGAATTGTTCGGGGCGATAGAGGATGACGGAAACCAAAGCGCTTTAATTTGTTACGATGCCTACGCTATTAACCCTGGGGAGGAGTCTACTACGACCAGGGACGGCGTGGCGATTGACCCTAAAACCAACCAAAGCCTGGAGACGGCCCGGTATGATTATGAGGTGGTAGAGCGGAACACTTGCTTTGCCCTCAGATTTGAGATGGTAATCCGCCAGGGTCTGGCTAAAGAGGTTGTCAAACTGAATAATACTCTCCAACTCTTTAACGAGTTACTGGCGGGCTTTGAAAACGAAGAAATCAGGTTGGGCGCCCGAACCCGGCGCGGGCTTGGCCGGGGTAAAGTCAAAGACCGGTGGCAGGTGCAGGACTTTGACTTTAGTGATTTTGCCAATTATGTAGCTTATTTAAATACGGCGGGCGGTACTTTTAAAAATCTCCCTGACCCCACCCCAGCGGGCGTAACCGAGCGAGTATATCTTGCACCTGCCAACTTTTTACCGGACAACCGAACCTTTTTTGAGTTAAACGCTACCTTTAATTTAACCAGTTCCCTCCTTATTCGTAAAAGTATTGAGCAAGCCGGTAAGCCTGATGTAGTTCAGCTTCTATCGGACGGACAGCCGGTAATGCCCGGTACCAGCGTAGCCGGGGTTTTACGTCACCGGGCCACCCAGGTTGTTAACACCCTGGCCGGGAGTAACGGCGCGTACAAGCAAAATGCCGCTTTGTTAATTGACCGGCTTTTTGGCACGGTGGAGTTACGCCGTCAGGGGGAAAGCAGGAGCCGGGCTAACGACCCGGTTTATAAACAGGTGGCCGGGCGGCTCCGGGTTGAAGAGAAGTTGCTGGAAGGCGCTCTGGTAAGCGATGAGGCCGAAATTCAAACCCGCAACCGGATTGACCGCTTTACCGGCGGCACTTTAGAAAAATACCTGTTTAACGAGCAACCGGCCTGGTCTAAACCAGCGTCCGGGGAGACCCCGGCAACCCACTGGCAACTGGTTTGCCGTATTTTTGAGCCAACCGGGGCGGAAATTGGCCTTGTGCTGCTTTTATTGAAGGATTTATGGCTGAGCGACATGGCTATCGGCGGTGGCGGCGCAATCGGGCGCGGTGTTTTTGATGGAGTAGAAGCGCAGCTAACATGGCTAACCGCCGAAAACCGGGCCAACGACGGTAGCAAGTGGAAGTTTAAAAGCGAGGGGCTGCCGGGCCAACCCAGGCTAAACTTTTCTGAGGGCGCGGATAAGCTTGAACAGTTAAACGTTTTTGTGAGTGAGCTAAAAAAAGCTGTTGAAGCAAAGAACGCTGAGACTGTTTCCCAGGGTCAGGCGCAAGCGGAAAATAGAGCCAAAACCTATCAGAAAGAAGGGGCAGATAACGATGGAAGATAACCCGGCCAGTACCTTACCTTTTTATTTGAGCGCGGCGAGTATAGATAAATTACCGGCCCCGGAACACCAGCCTGAAATAGCGGGGAACGACTTGGAGACGGAAATAGTTAAAGCGGGGAATCGCCTGGAATCGGCTAATGGTGCTGACTTTCTCTTGGCTTTAGCCTACTTGGACTACGCGGTGCAATGGGGGCGGTTTTCACCAGGTCAACTGGATTGGGGAAGCCAGGCCAAGCCGGTTTGGGCCAGAATCAAAGAATTCAGGCTTTTCGGCCCGGCCGGGGAATATTATGTCTGGCGTACTGAACCGGACCACTTTGCAGCCCGCTTACGCCTCGACCTTTATAACGGAGAGGGTGTTTTTAAGGACTCTGCTGAGGAGGAGAAAGGTTATAAACCTTATAACGCTAAAACGCCACCTGATATTGTCTCTGAGTGGCTGGCGCTATGGGGAACTAGGGGAGTAAGTCAAGCTGACGGATGGTTGGAGATTTCTGAGGAGCGGGGAGCGAAACTCTTGCTTCCTTATACCCTGGAAAGTGGTCAAACCTTACCTTTAAGAGTTCTGGTCCGCCACTACTTGGACTACGATGATGAAGATACGGGATTGGTCCGGTTTACCGACCTGCGGATGGTTAAGGTCAGCGGTACATCGCAGGAAGCGGAAAAGCAAGCCGGTAAAAAGAGATAGAGTAACAAAAGGAAAAAGCTATGCCAAATAATAAAGGCCCTCGACCCAATAACTCGAACTTCAACCCACCCTACAACCCCAATCAGCCTCAAGAACCTTTCAAGGACTACACGCAGGCGACCGCCCCTTATAACTTCGTGCCGCTTCCGCTGTCAGAAGCAGCCCGGACGGTGGAAGGAGCGCCTGATTTCTCGTCCTTTGGGTGGCAGGTTGAGGATGAAAATGAAAATGAGAATGAGCAGGGGAGAGAACTTTATTCCGGTTATTTTGAGTTTTCTCTGAAAACCCTGACCCCGCTTTATATTCGCAGCACGTTGACGCAAACCGAATTTGAGCAGGCCCAGCCAAAAAAGCCGCAGGAAGAAAATTCGCAAGAAGAAAGGCCGCCAAAAGCGCAGTTTTTTAGTCCCGGTTTCAAGACCCAGGCGGGAAGGGCCCGGCCTGACATTCGCCCCTACCTGCGGATTCCGGGCAGCAGTCTGCGCGGTATGACCCGCACGCTCGTGGAGATTTTGAGCGAAGGGTTCTTCGATGAAATCAGCGACCGGCCGATGTTTTACCGGGCCGTCTTTGATAAGTCTTCAATTGGGGAAAAGTATAGTGAATATATAAATGGCCCAACCTTACCTTCGAAAGTCAAGGTCGGTTATATCTATAAACTGGGGACGGAATATTTTATCCGGCCTGCCAAAAAGTCTTTTAACGCTCAACTCTTTAGAGTAAAACAGGACGTGGTCGTTGATGACGTGACGAACCCTTTGCCTGCAAACAAAAAAATAGCAGGATTAGAATGGCTTAACGAAAACTATAAATGGAAAAAACAAAGAATTTCGTTCAAACCTACCACGCCCGGTAAAAATAGCACTATTGCCAGGTTATCCTCGAACGACATTGATACCGGGCGTGGTAGGCCGGTAGGCGCGGGTTGGGAGGAGGGTTATTTCCTGGCTACCGGTTGGATGGATAGCAAGCAATGGCACTGGGTTATTACCATGCCTGACAATGCGGCAACACCAATTAAAATTCCTGACGAAGATATTAAGGCTTACAAGGCCAGCGGTCTAACTCCAAAGGTAGATGAGAAAGAGTTTTCGGTTCTGCCAGAAACCGAAGGTGAAGATCCCCGGCCTTGCTTTTATATCGAGAGAGAAGATGATAAAGGTAAAAAGCGAATTAGCTTCGGCCATACCCCTTTCTTCCGGCTGCAATACTGGCATACCCCGCAGGATTTGATTCCCGGCAAGTTAAAGGTCCCCCCAAAACCGGTTTTTGACATGGCCCAGGCCATTTTTGGGGTGGCGGCGGGGGACAAACGCGGCAAAAGTTTCGCCGGGCGGGTCTATTTTGAGGACGCTTTCTTTGACCGGGCCGAAAATGCAGATAATCCGATTGAGGAGGATGAGGCTAAAGCAAAAGTGCTAGGCAGCCCGAAACCAACCACTTTTCAGCATTACCTGTCCCAGGACGAGGCCATTAAAGCCTTTCGGACCGGCCAATATCCTAAGAAAGAGCGTGAGGATAAACGTAAAAAAGCTCTTAAACACTGGGATTCACCG
>CADDZM010000395.1 GCA_902812345.1 Chloroflexota bacterium
GCTTTCAGGGTCGTCCAGCAAAAACGGCTGGTTGCCCCCCACCAGCAACGAGATGCCGTGGTTGACCAGCAGTTCGTCCAGGTCTTTGCCCGCAAGTTCATCGAAGTCAATATCAGGTTCGTCCTGCACGGCCGGGGCGGGTTGCGAGACCGGCTCCACCGCCGGGCGGGCGGCCATAGGCGGAATTCCGGCCAGGACCGAGCCTTCCGGCAATTTGTCAGGCGTTCCGGCTACGACCAGGTTGCCGTCAGGGTCAATTTCAAGCTGGAGCGCGACCGGCCCGGTTAATGGCACCACCGCTTCGGTGGCGAGACGGTCCGGCGGCCATTCCTCGAATATAAATTCAAATTCGCCCAGGGTCAGGTGGTCACCCGGCTTCAAGGCGTGACCCGGCCCGACCGCGACGCCGTTCACAACCGTGCCATTAGCCGAACCGCGGTCGAAAAGCTGGAACCGGCCGCTGGCCGGGTCGAAGCGCACCAGAGTATTCTGGCGGGAGACCGAGGGGTCTTGCAGGCGCAGGTCGGCGTCTTTGGAGCGGCCAATCATGATGGGGCGGGCCACCGGGAGGCGCACCGTACGCGGTCCGAGGTGCAACTGCCAGCGGGCGGCGTAGCGCAGGACCGGGGCCGGGCCGGTTGTATTAAATTCAGGCTTGACCGGCGGGCCACCGGCCACGGGCGTGCGGACGGCCCGGAAGCGTAAGACCGTCGAGCCAATCTGGAAGCGGTCGCCTTCTTTAAGGACGGTTGGCGCGACCAGGGGCCGGCCATTAAAGATAGTCGGGTTAGAAGCGCCGGGGTCGCGCAACTGGTAGCCCGCGCCGTCCCAGCGGATTTCAGCCTGGCGGCGGCTTATCACCCGGGCCGCTTCACCTTCTTCGACCAGCCGTAAATCGCTGCCGGACTGACGGCCAATCGTGAGGGTGTGGCGGGTCGTCAGGCGGCAGAAAGAGCCAACCCGGAGGGAGGGAATGCGGCTGGCGATAACTTCCAGGCGAGCCATGCCCGGCTCGGCATCTTCGAGATACTGGCGGGGCGGCAGGTTGGGAGGGCGGCGAAGCGGCACGCTGGTCACAAACGGCACCACAAAAAGCACATCCACGTCGCCGCAGGTGATAATGTCGCCGGGCAAGAGGGGGACCGGCCCGGCGATAAACTGGTCGTTCAGGCGGGTGCCGTTAGCCGACCCCGCGTCGGAAAGAATCGCCAGTTCGTCATCGGCGCGGTAAGAGATAAAGGCGTGCCGCCGGGAGACGGCGTGTTTGGGACTGGGCAGGACCACATCCGCCGCTTCTTGGTTGCGGCCCAGCACCAGGGGCGCGGCCCGGAGGCGGCTGAAATCGAGCGGCACTACCGGATAGCGCGAAAGCCCGTTCAGGATATACAAATGTGGTTGGGTGGCGATGGCGGAAAGGTCTTCGCCGCCGGGCCGGGTAATAGTCGCCATAATTTATTTTTCCCGGTGGGTTAACTGGTTGCTCAACTGGTTGCCATTAACTGGCTGTAAACGCCTTCGGTTTCGCGCAATTCGAGGTGGGTGCCGCGCTGGACGATTTTGCCGTTTTCCATGACGATTATTTCGTCGCAGTCGCGGATTGTGCTGAGGCGGTGGGCGATAATCAGGCAGGTACAGCCGCGCCGCCGCAAATGCTCGTCTATCATTTTCTCGGTAATCGGGTCAAGAGCGCTGGTAGCCTCGTCGAGGACCACCAGGGCCGGGTCGCCGGTCAGGGCGCGGGCGATTTCAAGGCGCTGGCGCTGGCCGCCGCTAAAGTTGCTGCCTTCCTCGGCAATCCGGCTGTGATAGCCTCCGTTACGGGTGGCCACTTCATCGTGAATGGCGGCGTCACGGGCAGCCTGGATGACCTGCTGCTCCGGAATAGTCGGGTCCCACATGGTCAGGTTCTCGCGGACGGTCCCTTCAAAAAGAAAGATGTCCTGGTCCACCACTGCCAGGGAGTTAGTCAGGGTGGTGCGGGGCAGGGCGTTGCGCGGCTTGCCGTCAAAAAGAATTTCGCCCTGCCAGGGGTCGAACAGGCCCGAAACAAGTTTGGCGATAGTGGATTTACCGCTGCCGCTCCCGCCGACCAGGGCCACCCGGCTGCCCGGTTTAAGGGTCAGGTTAAAGTCTTGAATCAGGGGCGGAGCCAGGCGGCTGTAGCCAAAGCTGACATTTTTTAGTTCCAGGTGACCGCTCAACTTGGGCAGGCGGCGCGAAACCTCGCTGGTTTCCTCGACGGTTTGCAAAAGTTGGTCCTGCCGGTTGTTGAGAACATCGTCCAGCCGTTTAAGGCCGCCTTCCATGTCCTGCAAGGTCGCGCCCAGGGTTACCAGCGAGTTAACCGGCTCCAGGAAACTTAGCATCAGGGTCTGGAAAGCCACCAGAAGACCGAGGGTTAGCTGGCCTTCCATAACCCGCAAACTGCCCAGGGTGAGGATGGCTGCCGTATTAAAAGCGGTCAAAAGGGGCGGGACCGCCGAAAGGAACTGGGTGTAAAGCCCTATTTCCTGCTCGGCCCGGTTTATCTTGGCCTGGTGTCCGGCCCAGCGGGCGAAAAAGTCCGATTCGCGCCCGACCGCCTTGAGGGTTTCAATCATAAATAGGCCGGACATGGAAACCCCGGCCATTTTGCCCGCTTCTTGCTGCAAACGCTGGTTGATGTCCACCCGCTTGCGCGAGACATAGCGCAAGGCCACGATGTTCAGGACGGCGAAAGATATCCCGACAATGGTCAGGAGCGGGTCGTAAAGAAACATCAAAATGGCGTAAAAGACGATGGTGAAAATATCAAGGACGGTCGAAGCGAGGCGGCCCGAAAGTAGCGAAGCTACCTGGTCGTTAATGGCAACCCGGCCCCCCAGCTCGCCCGCGAAACGCTGGTAATAATATTCCATCGGCAGCCGCAGGACGTGCCAGAAGAACTTGCCGGACATGCTGGCCGAAAGTTTGGTTTCCAGGCGCAGCAAATAATACTCCCGTAAATAAGTAAGAATTCCGCGCAGAATGGCAGTCAGCGTCATACCGATAATCAGGGGAAAGAGCCAGTTTTTAAGCTCGCGGACAAGGTAAAAATCAACGAAAATGCGGATAAAGCTGGGAATAATCAGGCCTGGAATGACCAGGCTTAACCCGGCCAGCACCACGTAAAGCAGGGCTTTCTGAGACCCGGCCAACCGGGTCCGTAGCGAGGCCAGGGTATTAAACTTCGCGCCGCCTCGCTTAAATTCGGGCGTCTTTTCCAGGACGAGAACAACCCCGGTAAACGAATCGTCAAATTCTTTGGTGGTGACGGTATAAGGGCCGCTGGCGGGGTTGTTAAGGTAAACTTTATCCTTGCCAAAACCTTCGACCACCAGAAAGTGATTGAACTGCCAGTGAACAATCATCGGCAGGGGCAGCGAACGCAAATTTTCCGGCTCTTTGCGGTAACCTTTGGCGGTCATACCGTACTGGCGGGCTGCTTTTAAGATATTGCTGGCCTTGCTGCCGTCCCTTGAAACGCCGCAAGCTACCCGCAGTTCTTCGAGCGGGACGTAGCGCCCGTGATAACCGAGGACGATGGCAAGCGAGGCCGCGCCACATTCCGCGCCTTCCATTTGAAGGACGGTAGGCGTTTTAACCCGTTTGGCTGCTTTCACTTTAGCTTTAGCCGGGGAAGCCGGGGTCGGGTGCTGGGTGGCCGTGTTTATTACCGGTTGGGTCGTCATGCCTGGCTCCCGCCTTTGAAGATTGGCAGGACCAGGTCAAGCGGGCGCTGTTCGCCCACGACCAGGTTCGCCGCGCAAAGCGTGCCGTTGGTCAGTTTAAATGGGGGGCCGTTCCGGGTGGTCCATTTCAGGCCGCTAGGGGTCGAAGCGTCGGTATCCAGGGTCACGTCTACCTCGATAGCCGGGGCATTTCCCAGCAGGGCCGCCGCCAGTTCAGGGCTTTTAAGCTGATTTTGCAGGCTATCCGCCGATACGGGAAACTGCGAGACAAATGAAACCGTCCCCAACAACTGGCCGTATTCCTCGGCCTGGACGGTGGACGGGGAAAGTTGGACCCTGGTGCCGGGTTTGATTTGTTTACCGTCAGCCAGTGACATCAGGAGAATAGTTTTCAGGGGTTTCGTCTCCTGCTCGAGGAGGACCACGGCGCTTTGCGGTTTGACCGGGGTATTATTGGAAACGAGGACTTCCAGGACCGTTCCGGCGAACGGGCTGGTGAGCGGTTGGGTCGTGCCGTTATCGCCCCGGACCTGGGCGATAACCTGGCCTTCTTTGACCGGGTCGCCCGGTTTGAGGGAAAGGTTGGTTAAGATCCCGCCGTTTGGCAGTTGAATCTCCTGGATACCGTCCTGCCGGATGAGAACGCCCCCGGCTTTGACCACGGTCGGCAAGCTGCCGGCGATGCTCCAGGTCAGGGCCGCCACTACAATAAGGGCCAGACCGCCCAGGGCAATCCACCCCCGCAGGTTGGTCACCTGAATCATTTTATCGAGTTCTTCGGGGGTTGCCAATTTGTCCAGGGCGGCCTGGCGAAAGATTTTTTGTGACATAACCTGCTCTATCCCTTGTTACTCGTTTAAAAGAAAGCGGCTTTTGCCAGTTAATAACGCTTTTTAGGGCTAATTTTGTGGCGTGAGCCGGGCGTTACACCATGTTATAGGATAAAAAACAGATAAACTGTGAGATAGGACACATTTTTACAAAATTTTAGTTATTTTTGGCCTGATTGCCCCTATTATTACACACGCGTTTAACCCTGACAAGCTTTTCAAAGTGCACAAAAAAGAAGCATTGCACCCGGCCCTCGAATAATTTATACTTCACAAACAAGCTAATTTTAACAATTTCTTCCGGGCCGGACGGCTGTCAAACCAGGACCGGGTGAGGAATAGGATAGTCGGGGCGCCAACTCGCAATGGATATTCATTTGAAAGAATCGGGCAAAGTAACGGTGGCCGAATTGAGCGGGGAGATTGACGGCAAATCCGCCGCCGTGGCCCAGGAAAAGATTTTACCCCTGGTAAAAGACAACTGCCGCCTGGTGCTGGACTTTGGCCGGGTCACTTCGATGTCGGGAAACGGCCTGCGCTTTCTGCTGACCTTGCGCCGCCAGGTGCCCTACAGCGGCAATATGGTTTTAGCCAGCCTGCCTGAACAAATTAAAGACTCAATGGCAATCACCGGCTTTTTAGACCTTTTTACCATTTTCGAGACCCAACCGGAAGCGGTTAAATTTTTATCTTAAAATAAG
>CADDZM010000396.1 GCA_902812345.1 Chloroflexota bacterium
CGCTTGAGTTCTGTCAGCGTTCACTACCTACACGACGATGGTTGTCTACGACTTTAATAACTCATGGGCTGATGAGTTTCGGTGTAAGACCGTAGAAGCCGTCTCGTTTACGGGACGGAGCAGTCACTCGGCTTTCCCATCTATTCGTTTAATTTAGCAAGCTGATTTACGGGTGGGTTACCAGTTAGAGGGGAAACGCCCTTGCTCAAGTTATTCTATTCAATAAACCGCTCTTTTGAAATTAGCGTATAGTTAAAAGTGCATGACAAATCTTTCATTTGGTTATATTTGGATTACACCCCTTTTTTAGGATGTAATGGAATAATGAGTTGATTACTGATGGCTTTAACGCTTTTGGCTTTAGATCGAGATAAAACCATATGAAGACGCTTGTTATCGTTCCTACCTATAACGAAAAAGAAAATTTACCCCTTATTGTGCCGGCTATCCTCGGCCAATCCGACCAACTTGAAGTGCTGGTGGTTGACGACAATTCCCCGGATGGCACCGGCGATATTGCCGACCGCCTGGCCGCCGAAAACGGGCGCGTTCACGTGCTGCACCGGGAAGGCAAGCGCGGGCTGGGAACGGCCTATATCGCCGGGTTTAAGTACGCCCTGGCCGCCGATTACGGGGCTATTATCGAGATGGACGCCGATTTCTCGCACGACCCGGCAGACCTGACGCGCCTTATAGCCGGACTGCTCCAGGCCGATGTGGTGATAGGCTCTCGCTGGATTAAAGGGGGCAAGACTGTGAACTGGTCACCGTTGCGCGCGTTCATCAGCCGGGGCGGCTCCTGGTACGCCCGGACGGTCCTGAGCATGCCGTTGCGCGACCTTACCAGCGGCTTTAAGTGCTTCCGCCGGGAAGTATTGCAAACCCTGAAACTTGATAATATAACCTCGAACGGCTACGGCTTCCAGGTTGAGGTAAACTACCTGTGCCATAAAGCCGGGTTCCGGCTCCTTGAGCTGCCGATTATCTTCCCGGACCGCAAGCTAGGCCGCTCCAAGATGTCCGGCCAGATTGTGCTTGAGGCGGTGGCGCTGGTCTGGAAGCTGCGCCTGCGCTCTACGGCCAGCCCTGAAATTAACTTTCTAAAACCGCCCGGTTAGCTTATACTCTTACCCCGGGCGGGGTTAAAGCTATCGAACAAAATTAAGCTTATCATAAGTCGCGTAAGACCCCCGGCTTGAGCCGTGGGGATATAAGCGACTCCTTACTCACCGTTAGGTGAGCTAAACCAACTTTGTAGTAGAACAATTGAGGCATTTAGCCTCAAAATGGGCTATAATCAAGCCGTAGTTCGCACTTTAAGAACCTAATAGTATTTGCCGGTTGTGAGCTAAATCGTTCGCTCACGTACAGCTAGTGGCCCTATTGGGCAAAGTACTAACGTATTCTCGGACAGGTGCTACTTGCTAAATGTCGGTTTTTGAGGTAACACTCGCCGGGACGATAAGTAGCTACAACTCTAATGGGTCAGGGGCATTTGACCATCGGTGCAAGACCGTAGATGCCCCTAGCTTTACGCCTGGGGTAATGTCACCAAAATATCCGGTAAACTCAGGATTGTTCGATTCTAACCGGCGGATAGTCTGACCGGCGGATAGTCTGACCGGCGGATAGTCTGACCGGCGGATATTTCCGATACCGCCTCCCCGGATAGCCCGGCTACTATAGGCTGTAATTGCAAGTAAAGCAAATGTGTCTAAACTCGTTTGTCAGGATTACAACTGTGAGATTTGTTAAAAGAAACCGCTTGATTTCTTTTTGCTGCCCTGCTTTGAAGCGAGTTAAACTGTCGTAAATTGAGGTGCTTCAAATTGAAAGCCGGTAAAGTTTTTCAACCTTTTCGCTCTGTTATGCTAAGACTGACCAATTATGGTACCGGGCCCGGGTCTTCCGCGGCTACCCTCTCCAACCCGGGGGTGGACCAGCCGGGTGAAACCGGCCACCCGCCTGCCCCAGGCCGCTCTGTCCTGTTAAAAATACTGCTGGTTTTCGTCCTGGCCTGCGCCTTTTTTGGCCTCTGGGTTCCGCAGGCTTATTCCGGCGACGATTTGCAGTATGCCGGCGTAATCAAGCAGGCAACCTCCTCTACCTTTCTTTTCCACCCGGCGGGGGGGCGGGATTACGACCCGGCCACGAATGCCGCGCACTTTAACCCCGGCGAAACCATTTCGATCATCAACCCCCGGTACTTGCTGGAATGGCCTACTTCAGTCGCCACCGTCAATCTCTGGAAGTTATTCGGCTGGCAGGGGGATGTCCTGTAGCCGGTGCAGACCTTACGGGTTATAGTTGGGGCGCTGGGCCTGCTTTTCTTTTTCCTGGCCGTCCGCACCCTGACCGGGAACGGCTGGCTGGCCGGTTTAAGTTCCGCCGGGCTGGCTGTCACGGTCTCTTACTGGACTTACAGTACCCGGATGGACCAGAGCATTAACATGGTAGCCCTGCTTTGCGTGGCCTTCTACCTGCTGGTGAGGTCGAAACAAAACGGCACCATCGGCTCCTGGCGCGCTAACCTGCCCCTCCTGGCCGTGCTGGTCCTGGCGGCTTTTTATAATTTTACAGGCGTTCTGACGGCGGCGGTCTTTGGCGTGGCGATTGCCTGGGCCAGACCCGGCGAGGCGCTAAAAGTCCGGCTGGTCCGCCTGCTAAGCTTTGGCGCTCTCTACGCCGGGCTGATTGTGGTCCTGGGCGCCGCCGGGCTGGCCCTTTTGATTTCTCCGGCCCGGCTGTTCGACCAGGAATACTGGAAGACCGCCACCTTCGCGGGCCACCCGGAGTACGGCGTGGAGCTGGCTGATACCTTCCGGGCAGTCATCGGCTTTGCCAAGTCTCTGGTTTCTTTTCCCGGCCTTGACCCTACCGGGTCGTTATCAAGCTTCTGGGACGCCGCTTCTAGCGGGTCGAAAGTAGTCCTGCTGGCCTTTTACGCTTTGGCGCTGGCCGTGATGGTCCTGCCTTTTGTAGTCTTCTTCTACCGGCGCAAACTGGACAGCCGCCGGCAATGGGCCCGGCTGCTGGTGACCGGCTGGCTGGTTGTTTATTCCCTCTTTAATTTATGGTGGGACCCGGGGTATACTAAATACTGGTTGATACCGCTGGTTTGTTTGTGGGCGGCCATCGCCCTGGCTTTGCAAAAAATCCGACTGGAGTTTAACCGCCTGTATCGCCCGGCGCTCGGCCTGGCTGCTTTGCTGATAGTGGTCACTTTTGGGTTTAACTATACTACCCAGTTTTTGCCAAACAGCAATAAGAGCAATAACGCCTCGCTAACCGCTTCAGTGCAATTAGGCCAAAAAACCGACCCGGGGGCGTTATTTATTTCCACCGGCCAGCCTGTCGATTTCTATATGGTTTATTTTGCCCAGCGCGATGTTGTTTCTATCGAACTTATAAAGTATAGTGCCAACGGAGATAGCAGCGTCACCAACCAGATATTGGCCGATCATATCAAGCAGCACCGGGCGGCGGGCAAGCCTGTTTACGTCTACGGCCTGGAAACGCTAACGCCGGCAGAGCGGGCTGACCTACTGGCTCAAATCGGCGGCGCAACCGATCCGAAACTGGCTTTCTCGTTTCCTGACCTGAAAGTTTACCAGGTCTACCCGGCGGCGGCCCCGGCTCTAAGTGCTCCGGCCACTCCGGCCCTGGCGTCCCGGTTTTAATGTAAATATTTAATGGTCATTACTAATAAAAGTACAAACGCAAATACCCTTGAAGAGGCCGGAGATGCCCGTCAGGACGGCGGCCCTGGCGGGGCGTCCAGATTACTGGCCTGGCCTTTTGTTGTCGCGGTAGGGCTTTACGAGATAGGCGCCCTGGTGGCTTTACTACCCGTCTTCGGCGACGGCGGTGATTGGGGCGCGGCCTGGCGGCGTCTTCTCGCCGTCAGCGCGTCGGTGGCGCTTTTTTTTGTTATTCTCCTCTTTTTCAACCGGCCCGGCCGGTTATGGTGGCTGGCGGTAGCGGTGGCCGGAGCCGTTGCGGTCGTGGCCGTCTTCGGAACGGCTCAGGTCAGTACCGAGAATTTGCGCCTGAACGGTTTCAACTACCGGATTTACTCGCTGGTCCATAAATATGTTCCGAACATAGGACCGCAGGTCAACCAGAATGTGCTGGGTACCTTTCTCGCGGCTTTCTTGCCCCTACCGCTGGCTTTTGCGCTGTGGGGGCGGAGCTGGCTCTGGCGCGGCTACTTCGCGGTCTGCGCCGGTCTGGTCGGGAGCGCGGTCCTGGTGACGGCTTCCCGGAGCGCCTTATTGGGCCTGGTTACTTTGTTTTTCGCCTTCGCCCTCTTTCTAACGGCGGGGCGGCCTCGTCTGACCTGGCTGGCTCTGGCAGGCCTGGTCGTAGCGGCGCTTGGCGGCGGCGCTTATGTCCTGCTCCAAGGTTTTACTTCTATCGAAAGCGGCGCCAGCCGCCTGGAATTGTGGCGGACCGTCCTTGCCATTATCGGGGACTACCCGGTTACCGGCGGCGGCCTCGGCCAGTTGGCGAACCACTTTTTGCCTTATGCCACGCCCGCCATTTACGCCTATCCCCAGCCGCACGCCCACAATATTTTCTTGCAGGGTCTTGCCGAATTTGGTGTCAGCGGGTTTGTGGGTCTGCTTTTAACCCTGGTTACTGCGGTCCACCTGCTGGTGCGCTACCGGCAGTTGAGCGCTCTTGAACCCGCCTTACGGCCTGTCGTAGCCGGGGGCGTGACCGGCATCCTGGTTCTCTTTACCAGCGGCCTCCTCGAATACGGAGCCTGGAACGGCAAATTTGCGCCGGTGTTCTGGGTGCTGCCGGGTATGCTGGCGGCGGCGGGCTTGCGGACTAACTTTGGCCCCTGGCTGGCTAAAATGCGGCCGCGCAACCTGGTAAAAACTCCGCGGCCCCGGCGTCTCCTGACCGGCGGCGCGGTTCTGCTTCTTTTACTTTTACTGGCTCCTGGGTTATTGATTAATATTGGAAAGCTTTTGAACGACCCGGCCGCCAGCGCCCCTTTTTACCGGGTGGCCGGGACGCTGGCTCCCTGGAACGAGGTGCCCTACCGCAACCTGGGCGCTTTAGCTCAGCGTCAGGGCAACCTGGCGGCGGCCCGGAGCGATAACAACGAAGCCCTCAAGCGCAGCCCTGGCGACTGGTTGACTTTGCGCCAGCAGGCTACCCTGCTGGAAAACCAGGGCCAGCACGACGCGGCTATCTCCCTGTGGCGGCAGGCCCGCGCCGAGC
>CADDZM010000397.1 GCA_902812345.1 Chloroflexota bacterium
CTAGGGCGCTTTCTATTCGCAAAATAACCGTCTTTGCTTCAGAACGGATTGCCGTCGAGCCTTCGAACTGGCAATGAAACGGCCTAAAAAAGTAACTGCAGTCCATAAAGTAAACAGTTTCAAACTAACCGATGGACCCTTCTTGAACCAGGTTCGTAAGGTAGCTACAGAATTGCCAGCAGTTGAATTAAGCGAGGTTCTAATTGATACAATGACACCCTGTGGTACGCGAACCGTCCCGCTTTAAAGTGATTGTGGCAACCAATTTTTACGGCTATATTCTTTCTGACCTGACCCGCGAACTCTCCGGCAGCCTGGGTCTGGCCGGTTCTATAATGGCGAGTGATATTCATTGTTGCGCTCAGGCACAGCACGGTTCGGCCCCGGACATTCAGGGCCAGAACCGCGCCAACCCAACTTCAATGGCGATTTTCCGGCGAAGTTTAGGTGGCTAGTTTAAGCCCTTGTGTAGATTTTAACGGAGAATATTTTCAAACCATAGCTCAAAGTTCTTAGCTTTATTATCAAGCGACTTTAAGATTTGAGAACTGGCAATCTTCACTAACGAAAAATCACTTTGACTGAAAGTCGAAGCTCCAGGGAAATCTCTTTCCTGACTTTCTAACCGCAGTTGCACGTTTTGATTATCCTGGCAGACTACCCAGGTAAGGCAGGCCATTTTACTGGCTAACTCTGGCTGCCTGAAACGGTCCTGAAGCGCTTCAATCACGCGCTCCTTTAAGGTCTGTTGGATTTTTATTATGTTCAGCGGTGCAGATTGTTCTTCCTGGTCAAAATGTTTTACTAAATTTAGATTTTCACCGGCGGCAGGTAATTCCTCACAATCAAAGGACGCGGCCCGGTCTACAGGGGGGTCACCTACCCTGTTTTTATTACTTGTGGAATTTGAAGGGCGGAACCGGGAACCGGTCTTGCCGGTAGTTCCAATGGGTGACGGGTCCGCAGGTATTGAATAAACAGGCCTTTTTAAAAGCTCCGGCGGGTTGGGAGACCCCTTTTTAAGGTATTGGGTCAAAGAGTGATGGAAAAATCCGATTGGGTTTTTGGTACACTTACCGGCTGACCAGGACCACAAGACCTGGTGGTAAATCCTTTTGATAGTGAAAAGGTCCAGGGCGGGGTTGGAAGCGAACTTAAAAGCTTCCCTGCTGTCAAGAGCAACCAGTCCATCCGGGCTTGAGTAACCGGGAAAGGTCGCCTTTTGAGAAAGAAACTCAAAATTTTCATCGATGGTTCCCGGCGTTAGAGAGCTGACATGTTCATGCTTTATTGTTTTTGGTTTTATATTTTTATTATTATTTACATGAAATTGAGAATCCATGTTCATGGGACTTTGTTCAAAATCGTTCCCAGAGGCTGGAACGCTCTCTATAACCGGTTCCCGGCTTTTATTTAACGATTCCCTTGAACCGGTTTTGTATTCTTCTGTCCTGCCCGCGCAAGCTAAAGCGTTAACGGTTTGGCCTGGCTCAAAAGTGGGTAAGACGTTTTGTAGTGAAGCTGTTACGCGGTAAAAGCGTTTTACTGAGTTACCTTTTTCAAAGTCGGGAGTACAAATTTTTATCATTCCGGCCGCTTCTAAATCTTTTAGACAAGCTCCCAGGGTTGCTTTGCGCATTTTTAACTCTTTGCTCCAGCGGTCCAGGGGTAGATACATTCCTAATCCATAGCCTTTATCCTTATAGCCAGCCAGGAATACAGGCTGGTGGCACCAGGCCAGTACCGACGCCAGCGTTAATACTCTTGTCTCGTCTAATAATTTACCTTCCGGAGCCGGGACATGTTTCTCTATTTGTTCAAGCGCGACCTGGTAATAAATTGAGGACTTGTAATCGAAGTAAGTGAAATCAGGGATGGCGGCAGCTTTCCCCGGTTTGTTAGGTTTGTTAGTTAAAACCTTTAGGAGAGGTTTATCTTCGGTTCGTCGAGGATTGTAATTAATAACAGGTGGACGCTTATCCTTATTCTCTTCCGGGGACGGCCAGACGCCGGTCCGGGTGTGATAATAAGAGAGCCATTGTAGTAAAACGTCAAATGGGGGCAGTGCGGGTTCGGGTTTTTCATTATTATCTTCTGCGCCCGGACCGGCGTTTCCCCCTGAATATTGGAGCGGCTCTGGGATGGATGCTCGGCTGGAATTCATATACTCTCCCAATTGTTCACTTGCAGGCTTAGATTAATCAGGACCCGAGCGGCTAGCCAGGCCATCTAGTCTCAGGGCGCAATATTAATGCTACCCGTCACCTATAACCTGAATTTCCACCACTAGGATTATATAAAATGCAGTATTCCTAATTCCTTATTACCGGCCGGCTTAACATGATTAATTTATTAGAGAGGAATTTATGGCTAAATTGAGGCTAACGAAATTCGTTGGTTGCATGTATAATCCCGACTTCTGCTTATGATAACCCCGACATGTGTAACACATAACCCCGACATGTCTGCCTGTAAGGGCTTATTCATTCATTTATTCGTCTTGGTCATAGCCTGCCTGCCTTTCACAGGGTTTTCTAAGTAATGATTCCTCGGTTTGGCTGCTATTGCAAAGATAATCCCGACTTTTAGTAATATTGGAATCTTTGTCATATCTGGAATATCCATAAGCATTCCAATTACCAGGAATACATTTGGCTTGTTGCACACATATTCCCGACTTCAGGAATATTAAGGAATAATTTTCCGAGCTAATTGCAAAGATAACCCCGACAAACGGTAATTTCAGGAATATTGCGCCATGCGAGGTTGCAAAGATAACCCCGACATACAGGAATACCAGGAATATTAGCAATTTAAAATTCTAAAGGAAGCGCTATTTAGGACCGGTTATGAGACGGCTTTTGCTAAAACGGGTTTTTGTTTATGTAAAGCTGGGTTAAGGGCTTAGAATGGTGGGATGGCAAAGATAACCCCGACTTTGATAATCATTAGGAATAATCTTATTTGTTGGAATCGAGCCAGTTTTTTATCTTCCCCAGGAGTTGATCGGAAGGTTTTGCGACCCCGGCTTCAAGTTTGCTTAAAAAGCCCTGGCCGCACCCTAGCTGTTCCGCACAGTCTCGTTGCGAGATGCCCAGGGTTTTCCGTCTCTCTTTTAACTGCACAATTAAACTATCGTAAGATTCCCCCTGGGGTAAACTACGCCGGGCCGCACTTGCCTCCTGGTGTCTTTCAAGGCTCCGGTAACTTTCAGCTATGTTTGCCGGTGGTTCAATCAGCAAAGTGGCTTCTCGCCAGTCTTGCAACCAGCCTGGCCGCCCACCCATTTCTTCATCCCAGTGCTCGTATTGCCAGGAAGCAATAAGTTTATCGTCTTGCAGGCAGTCCAGGGCCTTTTCCAGCCGGTTTCGAATAAGGTGGGGTCTTTGAGGGCCATTCTCTTCTCCGACCACCTCGAGTAAGGTATTAACCCGGTATGGCCTGCTATAACCTGTCCGGCTGGCCTGGATGCGCCACTGCCAGCTCAGGTAACGAGCCAGGCGCTTTTCCCATTTCTGCCGGTAAGGGTCGTACTGGACTGCCTTGGCCGACATTATAGCCGTCTGGCGGCCTGGGCCCAGGAGAAAGTGCGCAAAAAGGTCACCAGGCCGGTACTTGAATTGCTCGACCTCCATGTAACCGTCCATATTTAACTGACCGAGGCGGTCCGTTACTACAAAGGCCCGGCTTTCTATTTGTTTGGTAACCGGAAGCTTCTTTCTGCCCTGACTCTTTTTTCGCTCCCCGGTATTGCTACCGCTAATTCTTTCTGCATCCTCATATATTTCAATCTGGCCCATCTTTAGCCAGATGCTTTGAATATGGGAGAGAGCCCGCAGCATCTCCATACGCTGTTCCTGCTTATAGCCGCCGCGCCGACCGGAGCCACCCTGGTTCTTTTTAAGGCCGCGCATTTCCAAAAACTCGTCTATATGGGCAATAGCGGCATCCTCGGGCCTTTTAGCCTGCTCCAACCAGAAGTGGCACAGCAGGTCAAGAGCGTCGGCGTCCAGGTCGCTCAGTTCCTCACGCTGCTTCCACATAACTTGAACCCAGCGCTCGGTCTCTTTAGGCGGCAGTAGCGGCTCGTTTTCAATAACCGGTGGTACAAGCTGGGCATGTCCGCTCGCGCCGCCTTTGCTAAGCCGGGCTGTGGGCCAGGGGCTATCATCAATGGATTTGAAGGTATTTAGAGCGAGAGCTTCCCGGGTAGCCTGGTAGAAGGCCGCGCTTAAAACCTGAAGAATTTCATTCGTTTGGCCGTTCTCGGCAACTAATCTCTTGCCCCTGGCGCCTGCCGGGTTGGCCTTTGTGGTTCCCAGCAGCTCTTGATTGTCTAACAGGATTGAAACCAGTTTATCAATAACGGCTTCGCGGTCCGGGGAAGCATTTTCGTCGGAAGCAAGGCCCAGGTCTATTGGAACACTTTCGCTTACCGTTATCGGGCTAAATTGGTCATCAGAATCGAAGTCGGGTTGTATTTGGGCAGTATCGGCTTGCGGTTGCCTGGTATGCTCTTCGCTGGTCCCGGCGCGGGCTTCCAGGGTTCTTCTGACATCTGTGAAAAGGTTCTGGGTATATTTAACTCTCTCGGTTTCCTGATCCTGATTTCCTTCATCTAATTCTGCATCGAGGAAGATATGTAATAAGCCTTTTTTAAGCTTTTCTCTGAATTGCGGCCCCTCAATAGAGCCGTCCGGTTGCTCCTCGGTTAACAGGCGGGTGAGTTGGTCTAATTTGGTAACAAGATTATCCAGGACCAGTTGCTGTCTTTGAGGTTGTTGTTTGCTTATGATATTTTGCATTGTTGGTTCTTCTGGCAGTTTGGTTCTTTTCGAGCTTGCCATACCTGGTGTTCCTTTATGTTTTCTTTCAATTACTACAACCTGCTAAGAACCGGAGAAACAAATACTTCTTAAGCCGGGTTACTCATTTGATTACTGAGATTATAACAAATTTCTAAGAATATTTTCCCACCAATTTCAAATTTTACCTTCTTTCCCAAAATCACCTTTGGTGGGAACAAAAAAGAAAGAAGTATATATTGTCATATATTTCATATCTTACAAAGGAAGATATGAGTTGAAAAAGGTTATGTCAAGTTAGATAAATTTTTTGCGGCTTCCTCATGCAAGCCGGCGCTCATTTTGTGGATACCTGTACCCGGCTAATTTTGTAATGTTACAAAAACAGGTGATTAAACAAGGCACTTGTACGGTA
>CADDZM010000398.1 GCA_902812345.1 Chloroflexota bacterium
ACCTACTTTCGTACGATTCTCATTCGCACTTAACTATTAAAAACATAATATATCGCATATTTACCAAAATTTTTTGTTGTTTAATGTAAGAGCTTTCATGAATAGGGAAACTCTCTTTTATTGAAATCGTTAGAAAGTTTCCTGAAAATTCGTTTTCTGCAAGGGGTGGTGTTTAATCAAAGTTTTGATAAATCCAGAACGCGCTGGAAGTAAATCCAGGTTGATGCCTATTCCTGGCCCTCGGCGTTTAACCTGTGAAAAACAGTTCTGGAAACAATGGTCAAATAGTTCTTAACTTTAATAATTCTTACCTTTAATGAAAAAGGGAGAAGATTGGTTCGTTATTAACAAGGAGGTAACGGCAATGTTGCAAATACACAAAAGGGCAAGGCTTGCCCTGGTTCTAACCCTATTTAGCCTGGTATTAGCCGCGTGTGGCAGTGATAATACTCCGGTTCCAGCCGCAACCACCAGCGCTGCAGCAGCTACCACGGGTTCGGCGGCTACTACAGTAGCGGCAGTTTCTACCACGGCGGCAAGCGCGTCTACCGGCGCAGCCACGACAGTGGCGGGATCTACTACAACTTCAGTTGCGACGACGGCGGCTGGAACCGCCACCACGGCAGCGGTCGCAGCCGGACCTAGGGGCCAGACCTTGACGGTGGCTGTGGCAAGCTTCCCGGCTTCGCTCGACCCCGGAACCGGCGACCCGGTGAACGAGCCATTCCTGACACCCGCCTACGATTCTCTACTGCGCTTTGACGCTGACGGAAATTACCAGCCCATGCTGGCGACCTCCTGGAAATGGGTCGGCACCGATTTCAAAACCTTTGAATTGCAACTCCGGCCAAATGTAAAATTTAGTGATGGCTCAACCTTTGACGCCAACGCGGTAAAGAGCTGGCTTGAACTGCAAAAAACCAATAAGACTGTTACTGCCTCAAATATCGGTCTCGACACCGCCGAAGTTACCGGCCCGCTGACCATTCAACTCCATTTGGCGCAGCCTAACTCTCTTCTGCCAACCTTTCTGACCCGCAACTGGATTTCCGGGATTATTGCCTGCCCGGCCGCCGTTACAAATGCGGACCTGGTTAAAACCGCGACCTGCGGGATTGGGCCTTACACGCTCGATACCAAAAACACTGTTTCCGGCGACACCTATACTTATCTACCAAACCCGAACTACTGGAACCAGGACGCTATTCACTGGAACAAGCTAGTCATGAAAGTAGTCGCTAACCCCCAGGCGGCGCTTGATGCCCTTAAGACAGGACAGGTCCAGGTGGTTGCCCCTGCCGATGCTTCGGTAGTAGACGCCGCGGTGAGCGCCGGGTTGAAACAGGCCGGAGTTGACCTTAATGTTCAGGGCCTCGATTTCCTCTACAAAGACGGCACCCTTACCCCAGCCCTCAAAGATACCAGGGTCCGCCAGGCTTTGAATTACGCGATTGACCGGGAAGCCCTCTCGAAACTGCTGGCGGGTGGCAAAGGGCGCCCGATCTCCACCCAGTTTCTGCCCGGCTCCGATGGCTATGATGCCTCCCTCGATAACTACTACACTTATGATGTAGCTAAAGCCAAACAGCTTTTGAGTGACGCCGGTTTTGCGAACGGCTTTGAAGTCAGCATCCTGTCGGCCCCCTTCCTGGGATTTGATACGCTGGCCCAGGCGGTATCCGCTTACTGGCAGGCTATCGGGGTCAAGACAACCATAGACAGTAAAGCCAGCCTGGCCGAATTTGTCGGCGGTTTGTCGGGCGGGAAATACGCCACGGCAGTAGCCGGACTGGGAGCAGTCTCGCCGACCCTGATAACCTGGAACTGCTGTATGAAACCGGGCGCTACCTGGAACCCGGATAAAACGGCGGTTCCCGAATTACAGGCTTTGATTGATAAACTTGGCGCGACGGATGCGACCAATATGCCCGCCACTGCCAAGCAGGTCAATAAATACCTGACCGAACAGGCCTGGTATCTGCCGGTTATCGCTACCAAGCTTTATTTTCTCTATGACCCTCATGTGACCGGGGTAACCCCGACCGCGACCGAGCCGGTCATCAATTTGATGGATATAAAGCCTGCCGCTTAGACCCTGGCAAAACCAAAAGTTATACACGGCCGGTCAAAGTCCTGTAAACCAAGTCAAGTCAGCCTGACCGGCCGTGAGCAGCCCTTAAACTAAAAGGAGCAATGAATTACCTTGCGCTGGCAGTACATAGGAGTTATGCATGCTTAAAATTATTGGGCGTCGCCTGCTGGTATCTATCCCTTTACTCTTTTTCGTGACAGCCCTGACCTTCTTTCTCGTTTCTCTGACCCCCGGCGACCCGGCGCTGGTCATTCTGGGGCAAAACCGTCCTGCCGAGGAATACGTCAGGGTGCGCCAGCAGCTAGGCTTTAACCAGCCGCTGCCGGTCCGGTATGGAAGCTGGTTGGCTGATTTGGTAACGGGAAACCTGGGGAAATCAATTTTCAACCAGGAGCCGGTAATCTCGGTGTTAAATGCCCGCCTGGGTGTAACCCTTTCCCTGGTAATCGGGACCACCCTGGTTTCAACGGTGTTCGGGGTGGGTCTCGGTCTGGCCGGAGCCGTGCGCCGGGGTGTGCTGGCTAAAATAGTCGACACACTTTCGCTACTCGGCTTTGCGGTTCCTAATTTCTGGCTGGCTTTAATTCTAGTAGCAATTTTCTCAATCGCCTTACGCTGGTTTCCGGCTATTGGTTACGTGGACCCGGCTAAGTCGCCGGCCGGTTGGCTGCAAAGCCTGGTGCTGCCGGTAGCGGTGCTGTCTGCCCCGGTGATTGGCCTGATCGCCCAGCAAACCCGAAACGCCATTCTGGAAGTGCTGGAAAAACCATTTATCCGGACACTGCGGGCCGGGGGAGCTAGCCCTGCTTCTATCCTTTTCCGCCACATCTTGCGTAGCGCAGCCATTCCGATAGTTACCGTCATCGGGCTAACTTTCGTGGGCCTGTTAAGTGGAACCGTCATTGTGGAGACCGTCTTTGCGCTACCCGGATTAGGAGGACTGGCGGTCCAGGCTACCTCCCGCCATGATTTGCCGATTATCCAGGGAGCGGTCCTCTATTTCACCATAATTGTTATTGTAGTGAACTTACTGGTAGACCTGGCCTATGCCTGGCTTAACCCAAAAGTGAGAGTATCATGAGTACCAGGGTCATTATGCCTGAACCGATTGTGCCTGCTCCTGCCGCAACCAGCATTTCACGGCCACCACGCTGGCCGTTCTTAACAGCTTTGCTGCATAATCCGTTAGCCCTTATTACGGGCGGCTTTCTGCTGGTCGTTGTAATCGTTTCGCTGGCGGCACCCCTGATTGCCCCTTATTCCCCGACCGCCCTGGATGTACTGAACCCGCTTAGCGGCCCATCAGCAAAACATCTCCTGGGATCGGATGAACTGGGACGCGATGTTCTTTCCCGGCTTCTATACGGCGGGCTGCAAGCAGTCCTGGGGGTAGCCGAGGGTCTTTTGACCGCTCTGGTCGTAGCCCTTCCGCTTGGTATTCTTAGCGGATACCTGGGCGGTATTTTTGACCGAATAGTTGGGACCGCCACGGATGCCATCCTGGCGATTCCGGCTATTATCCTGGTGCTGGTCGTCCTGGCGATCTTTCCGAATAACCCGCATATCGCCCTTATCAGCTTTGGTCTTCTGGTATCGCCCGGTTTCGCCAGGGTCATCCGGGGTGTGACGCTCCCCTTGAAAGATGCCGATTTTGTAGCGGCCGCCCGTATTTCCGGTGTCAGCGAAGGTATGATAATGGTCCGGCACATCCTGCCGGGTGTGACCAGGACGGCTATTGTCCAGGCATCTTTTGTAGCGGCCAGCGCCCTCCATTTTGTCGTGGCTCTTGGCTTTCTGGGTCTTACCGCCAGCCCTGGCACCGCCGATTGGGGCCAAATGGTTGCCAGCGCGGCGACCCTGGTCAACCGCCAACCCTGGCTGCTCGTCCCGACCGGTGGCCTGATTGCCCTCAATATCCTGGCGCTGGCCCTGTTCGGCAACGCATTGCGCGATGCCAGCGCCAGCGCCAGTTCTGGGCTTGCCACTGCTTCAGGTGCCAATCCGGACAATGGAGCCGCTCTGAACCGGCTAGCGGCTCCTCCTGCAAATGAGGATACCGCACCGCTTACATTAGACCTGCTTGCCCCTACTCCGGCGAGAATGGAAATTGCCCCGCAGGAGAAATCTCTGGCTATGCCGGCAGAGGGACCTCCCCTGAAAGAGTCCTTAATGTCGGTCCGTGACCTTTCGGTGGTCGTGGCAGGGCACCGTGGTGAAACGCTCATTGTAGACAAAGTTAGTTTCGACATCCAGCCGAGAGAGACGGTCGGGCTGGTCGGGGAGTCTGGGGCTGGGAAAAGTATTACCGCCCTGGCTCTGCTCAGGCTTTTACCGGGCGCAGCCCATATCAAAGGCGGACAGGTCTTCTTTGAAGGCCGGGACCTGGTGACGCTGGGCAACCGCGAGTTCGACCGGCTGCGGGGCAGCGCCTTTGGCCTGGTATCGCAGGAACCGCTCTCCAGTCTCGACCCGAACTTTACCGTTGGGAGCCAGCTTGGCGAACTGGTCCGCCGCCACGACCGGGTAGGGGGAGCGAAACTAAAGGCGCGGTGTCTGGAACTGCTACGCCAGGTCCAGTTAAATAATCCCGAACAGGTGTTGAAAGCCTACCCACACGAAGTTTCAGGCGGGATGGCCCAGCGCATCGCCCTGGCGATGGCCCTGGCAGGGCGGCCCCGTCTGCTGGTAGCCGACGAACCGACCACCGCTCTTGATGTGACAGTCCAAAAGGAAATTCTGGCTTTGCTTCAAAAGTTGCAGAAGGAAACAGGGATGGCCCTGGTCATTGTCACCCATAACTTCGGGGTAGTGGCCGATATTTGCGACCGGGTGCTGGTGATGTATGCCGGGCAGGTGGTTGAGGAGGCCGGGGTTTTTGAGTTGTTCAAACGGCCTCTCAATCCTTACTCGCAGGGTCTGCTTAATGCCAACCCGTCACACGGCCAGCCGGGTAAACCTTTACAAATTATCCCAGGCAGAGTACCTTCGCCGGGCAACTGGCCCAGGGGATGTCGTTTCGCTCCGCGTTGCACTTTCGCCAGGCCGGAATGTAAGAATGGGTCAATACCATTAATTGAAAAGTCTGCGG
>CADDZM010000399.1 GCA_902812345.1 Chloroflexota bacterium
ATCCACCACGTCGAGTTGCTTCCTTACCGGCTTGACGAAAGGCGCGGCTGGCAGATTGACCCGGCTTCCCTGACCGAGCAGGCCGACGAACGGACCCGGGCGGTGCTGCTGATTTCGCCGCACAACCCGACCGGCATGATAATCGAAGAAAGGCAACCGGCCCTGCTGGAACTGGGTTTGCCGGTCATTTGCGACGAGGTTTTCGCGGAGTTTACCTACCGGGCGAAAACTACGCCGCCCTTTGGCGCTCTCCATCCCGAACTGGCGGTCTTTCACCTCAACGGAATTTCTAAACTGTTCGCTCTGCCGGATATGAAACTGGGCTGGATTGCTTTCTCCGGCCCGTCTGCTGACCTTCAAAGATATACGGGCCGCCTGGAACTCTTGAACGACACCTTTTTAAGCTGTAGTTCGCTGATTCAATGGATGCTCCCGGCCCTTTTCGAAAAAGGCTGGCCGTTTGTGGAAAGCATGCGCGACCGCGTCCGCCAGAATTTAAACCTGGCCCTGGCAAAACTAAAAGATTGTCCGGCGCTGGAAGTAGCTGCGCCTGCCGGTGGTTATTACCTGTTCCCAAAAGTGCGCCAGTGGCAGGACGAAGATGCCCTGACCCTGTACCTGCTGGAACAGGGCAGCGTCCTGGTGCACCCTGGCTATTTTTACGGTTATGAGGGTAACGGGGCCCACATCATGCTTTCCTGCCTGACCAGACCGGATAAATTGGAAGAAGGGCTGGACAGGCTGGTTAAAGCGCTGGCCTGATTGGTAGATTTGAACTGAAATGACCGGAACGAACGAAAACTTACAGTTTGAACGGCTGGCCCGGAAGATTTACCCGCAAAGCCGTTTGGGGCGGGCCTGGAATTTAAAGGGCGGCCTGTCGGCCCAGGTTACAGCCCTGGAAATAAGCCGCCCGAATGGGCAGACCGAAAAGGTCGTAGTGCGGCAGTACGGCAAAGCTGATTTAGCAGCAGACCCCCAGATTGCCACCCATGAATTCAAACTTTTGCAAACCGTCCAGGCGGAAGGCGTGCCGGTTCCAACACCCCTCTTTTTCGACCAGTCCGGTACAATTTTCCCAACGCCATTTATCGTTATCGAGTTTGTGGAAGGGCAAACCAATTTTGACGCTGCCGGCCTGCCTGAAACCACCGGGCAAATGGTCAACCGGCTTGTCCAAATTCACCGAATAAACCCTTTAAAGAAGGATTTAACTTTCCTGCCGGATATAGAGAAGCAAATTACAGCAAAGCTGGCTAAAAAGCCTGAACGCCTCGATGAATCTCTGCAAGAAGGCCGTATCCGGGCTGCTCTTGAGCGAATCTGGCCGCTACCCCGCCCGAACCCGGCGGCTTTGCTCCACGGCGATTACTGGCCGGGCAACCTGTTGTGGCAGGGCGAACGGGTGGCAGCCGTCATTGATTGGGAAGACGCTAAACTGGGCGACCCGCTGGCCGATTTAGCTAACACCCGGCAGGAGATTTTATGGGTATATGGCCTTGAGACGATGCAAGACTTTACCCGGCTTTACAGGGAAGCCCTGAACCTCGACTATACCTATCTGCCCTACTGGGACTTATGCGCCGCTCTGCGCCCGGCTGGTCGAATTGCCCTCTGGGCCGGGGAGGCCGCTACCGAGCAGCGGATGCGAGAGCGGCACCGGCTTTTTGTAACCGGGGCTTTTAAGAAAATCGGCCAGCTATGACCAGGTTCAAGCCGCCAATTTTACCTTTGAAAGAAGATAAATTGAATATAAATTCCAGGTAAGCCCGTAAAAATGCCCGGCGAAGCGGTTACTCCCTGCCAGCGGTATCAATTTCCAAATAGCCTTCACCCATATAGAAACACTGGCCGCTTATCAGCACTTCGCTGATTTACCCGGCGGATTGGTCAATTTCGATATGGAATGTTCGGAATGCAACTTCAGTTTGGATTTGGTAAGCTTATTGATGGTAAAGGCTCCTTTTGGATTAGGTTAAAGTTTTGGTCAACCGTATTCTAACCGAATTGGGGTCTTTACCTGTGCATTAAATTGTTAAAGAGCGATTAGTCTGAACCTGCAAAAACGCTTTGCGCTCATTTTGGCGTGAAATTTAAGTAATTATTACTGCCGGGATTTGGCGGTTCCACCTGCAACTCGTTTGCCACGTTCTCAAGCTCATTCGAAGCGAAGGCAACCGAACTGATACTGTCGGCGTTCTGGCTAATCCGCGAAGCCACGTGCCGGACGCTGGTCACAACCTGTTCGCTGGCGTTGCGCTGCTGCTGGGTCGCCAGGGAAATTGCCGCTGCCGCCTGGGCGGTGTGTTCCACCACGCTGATAATCTTCTGGTTGGCTCTTTCCGAGAGCGAGGCCAGTTCGACGCTGCGCTCCATCCGGTTAAGCCCTTCGACGGTTGCTTTCCGCGAACTTACGGTGGCGGCCTGAATTTCGGCGATGATTTCTTTGATTTTTTTCAGGGCTTCCCGGCTGCGGTCGGCCAACTGGTTAACCTCGTTCGCCACCACCGAGAACCGGCGTCCGAACTGTCCCGCCCCGCTGGCTTCGATAGTCGCGTTCAGGGCCAGAAGCCTGATTTCACCCGCGATACTGTTAACAGCGGCGACGATTTCGCCAATCCGCACGGCTTTATCTTCCAGTTCCGAAATTTTGGTCGCGATTTCCTGCATTTTAAGCCGCACTTCCCCCATAGCGGCAATCGTAGCGGCCACCGCCTGCTGGCCGCTGTCGGCGGCTTCGCGGGCCTGGTCGGCAGCGGTAGCAACATTGTTGGCCGACCCGGCAATCTGGCTGGCCGTCCGGCTAAGTTCCTCGATAGTCGCCGCAATCTGGGTCACGGCGCTTTCCTGGTCGAAACTGGTCTGGGTGTAATACTGGACGAGCGGCAGGAAACTCGCCAGCGACTCGTTGATGCGCAACCCTAAAAGGCGCTGCCGTTCGTTTTGCCGGGCCAGTTGCTCGTTCAACTCACACACGCGGCCAAGTTGCTGGCTTTCCTTTTCCCTGGCCTGGAAAGCCCGGTTAAGGGTATTGCCTATTATGATAACTATGGCGCAACCAATCCCAAAAGAGACCAGTTCGTTTTGGAAGTAAAAAATGGCAATCAGGATTGAACCGGGCAGGAAAATCAGGTAAACCCCGGTTACGATGCCGACATGCTGGAAGCTATCCCGGAAGCTAGTACCCTGAAATAGCAGGTTTACAATAATAAACACTTCGTTGATAGCCCGGAAGAGCAGAAAAGCGATTAAAACCGGGAAGAAAATTTGCCAGTTGAAATCGCCCAGGTATGGCCTTGGCCCGATAAGCTGGTAGACCAGGCAGGCGGCTATGGAGGCAAGGACATAAATCCCGCTCGTGCGGATGGCGAAAATCAGGCCGCGTTTAGAGACAAAAATCTCAAATACAATCGAGGCTACAATTGGCGGGATGGTCGAAGGAACGGGCGGGAAGATTATAAATGACACCTGGAAAAGGACCATAGAAAGGGTTAAAAAAAGACCGGGCGGCACCTTGAATGATAGAAAATTACACAGGCTGCTGGCTACCGATAGGCCCAACAGCACCAGGAAATTGCCCGGCTTGACCATATCTACCACGCTTTGGGGGTCAGCCAGGCCAAAGCCTACCAGGGCAATTAATGCGGCAATCCCTATGAGGCAATAATAACCGGTTACAATCCTCGGTCCCACCAGCGGTTTTGGCATGGGTTTGGCTGTTTCGACGGCATGGTTAACACTACCCTCAACCGGGGCATCTGAAACAGTTAATTTAGCAGGATTACCCATTAATTAAACTTTATAGACGTTTGCGAGCAACACGTTAAATTACCCTCGGAAGCTCTAACCTGGAATTTTCAGATCGTCCCCACAGATAACTTCTATATCAATGCCCGGCTGGCCCCCGCTACTTTTAAGCTTGATTGCGCCTGGCTTGAGGCCGAGCGAGTTTGCCAGTTCGGTCGCGACATCCTGCTTGCTGGTATAAACGTTGATAACCGTTTCGTGGTAATTACCGGCGTCAGGCGCCTGGGCCACATTATCCACCGTAAACCCTTTGCCCTGGAGGAATTTCTGCGTGCGGGCTGCCAGCCCTTCCTGGAAAGTGCCATTAGAGACAAGTATTTTCGCGGTTGCTTTAGCGGAAACCGGTGTGGGCGGGACCGGCGCGGTCTGGAACTCCGCGATAAGCTTTTGCAACGCGGAGGGGTCGGCCTGCAAGACATCCTGCCCGTCAATGACGACGTTCTTGGTGATATTGGCGTCAATCGAAAACTGCTTGATGGACTCTCTCTTCATCCCAACAGCCAGGCGGCCCAGGGCCAGCATATCGCCCGGCGTCAGGTCGGTCTTTACTGCGCCTTGTAAGGCCGTCTGCAACTGGTTGTTGGTCAAAAGGCCCAGGTTAATGCCCTGCTCCCGAACCGCCAATAAAACCTCCTGCTGGCGCTGGTTGCGGCCCAGGTCGCTATCGGCGTGGCGGCTGCGGGCGTATTCCAGGGCGGTCTGGCCGTTCATGTGTTGTAAACCGGCCGGGATGAAAATCCGCTTGATGCCGTAATCCTCGGTCGGGTACTCGTTGTCCAGCAGCGGTTTTTTCACGTCCAGGTTGATGCCGCCGATAGCGTCAATAACCGAGCGGAAGCCGTCGAAATTGATTTCGGCAAAATAGTCTACTTTTATACCAAAATTATCCAGAATGGTCTGTTTAACCAGGGGCGGGCCGCCTTTGCCGGGCCGGTCGAGGTTGCCGAAGTAATAGGCGGTATTAATCCGGTTGTCACCCTGGCCGGGGATTTTCACCCATAAATCGCGGGGTATCGAAAGGATATTGGCCGTTCCCGAATCCTGGTCCACGCTTAAAATAAGCATAGTATCACTGCGGGTGCCTTCGTTATCGTTAGGACGCTGGTCGAGACCGAGCAGCACAATATTAACCCTGCCGTGTCCCGTCACGGAAGTTCCCTGGATAACCTGGCCGGTGGTATTCTCGCGCTGCACCGTAACATTATTGAGAAAAGTATACACGCGGGTGAAGGAATAAAGGACAATCAGGCCGCCCACACCGGTTTCCGCTAAAGCAACCGCGAAAATACTTGTCTCTAATGGCACTTTCCAGGAAGGGCTGGCAGCCCGCACGCAGAAATTC
>CADDZM010000400.1 GCA_902812345.1 Chloroflexota bacterium
AAATTGTTGAAATATGGTAAAGTTCATGTGAGTAATGCTCCTTCTTTTTTTAGACGAAAGAAACATTACTCGCTGGGCGGGCTGTTGTAAAGCAGCTTGCCCTTTATTTTTTTATCAAAACGTCAAGATTAAGGCTCCAAGTTATAAAAGATAAACAAAACACCACCTACCTGCTTTAACTCGGAGCTACTCTCAAGGAAAATTTAACGGCGCGCTTCTGAATAATAACTTCAAAGTCTACCATTTTTTATAACAGGTATTTTAGCAATATTATAACGGTGGCATAAGTTGCAACGCAGAAATAACTATAGAAAGCAGTTATAGCTGCAATAACCCTGGTAAATAATACCTTTTTCTCCCGGCTAAAAACCGCTTACTAATTTAACCGGGTGGAATAAGTAATAAACGCGATAAATGCCGGTACAAAGGCCATACAAAAGACAATCGCGCTTCCTATCTGGAAGAACCTTAAAAAGCCGATACCGTCCTCCTCCATCTGCTGAAAACCGATACCAAAGCCCTGCGCCGCCAGGATAAGCATCACTACCGCCAGGGTCGCCAGGCTTACAAACTGGCCCCAATCGGCCAGGGGTGGGTCTGCGAAAGAACTTGCTGCCAGCCCGGCGATTAAAATCACCCCGGCCAGGGCTATTAGCGCCCGGTTAATCAGGCGCATGCGCGGAGGCATCTCCGGCGTTTGATCAAGTTTGTAGATGAAGGCTGCCAGAAAGGCGGTTCCAAATATTGCCAGAATGATAACAAAACTCAGAAAAAGAAGGCCCATCACTTTTCCTTTAGCCGGTTCCGGCTGGTAAAATATAATTAATAACCCGTTGGAACCAGGTATAACTGCCCACCGAAATAAAATAAACCGCGAAAACCGCCACCAGGCTCATTACTGCCCACTCGGCATATCGTAACCGGCGAATTGTTCCGGGCGCAGCCGTGCTTTCCCGCCGGCGTTGGACCGCTGCCAGCAAGAGCGCCAGCCCCAGCCCGCAGCCCAGCGCAAACAAAGGCAGGGCAAAAATCATGTGCTTATGCAACAGGTTTATTTTTTGCGCCACCAGGCTGAAAATCAGGAAAGTTCCCAGCCAGGCTACAAGCAGCAGCATCGCCGGGCGTTGGATTTCACCGGATACCATTTCCTCAAACCGGCCTTTTTCCTCAACCGGACTCCGACTCCGCCGGGTCCACCAGTTCGCGTATACCAGGTAAATTAGCGCGCCAACCGTGATAAAGAAAGGAAACAGGTGGAAATGAGCCGTCAGTTCGTCCCAGAAGCCGTTCAAAGTCTCCGAGCTTGCCCCGACGTTTTGGCCCTGACCAACCTTGCCTACCACGCTCGGCAGGGTCTGGGTTAGGACCGGGATAGCGTAGAACCCGTAATAAATCCCACCCGAAATTAACCAGGCGATGCCAAGCGTGACCGCCGCCGGTTTAGCCAGGTACCTGTAAGCGCCGCCGAATAACCCCAACAGGAGAACTAACCCGGCCATCAAGCAGGAGCATAATAACAGGGTCGCGGTATGCGACAGCATCGCCAGACCCAGTATAACGCCGCCCCCAAGCAGGGAAAGCCAGCCGATTTTCACCTTTTCCAGCCGCCCGGCGTAAAACCAGCCGCTTAAAATCACCAGGGAAAACAGCGTTAACCACTGGGCCAGCATGGTCGGGTAGCCGCCATCCGAGGGCATGAGGTAAGTGAGCGGGAAGAACCCGGCCAGCAGGCCGCCCATCAGCCCGGTCAGATTGCCCACCTGCCCCAAAAGTTGCCTAGCAATTATGTAAAGTGAAAAAACCGTTGAGGCTTCCAACCAGATACCGTACAGATTGGTCCAGAAAAGAAAGCCCGCCTCACTCTGGCTAAAAAGAAGCCCCAACGGGAAGTCGGTAATGTAAAATAGCGGCGAATACGGTATCGCAACGGCCATTTCCCATTGACCCAATGCCACCGAGCGGCCCTGGGCGTTGCCGCTCTCGCTGCCGACCGCCTGCCCGCTATTAATATTGTAATAGCGGCTGATAATCAAATCCGGCTGGTTGAGCAGACCATTAACCTCGTGTATCCGAAAGACATGGTCGAGGGGCTGGAAAGATGGGTGGTTGATACCCGCCGCCTTGATGGTAAAGACCAGGACAAAAATAAGGCCCAACCAGCGAGCTTGCTGGAGGCTGAGCAAAAGGCCGCGCCGTCCCAACCACCAGGCCGTAAAGAGCAGCCCTGCTGCCATAAAAAAGTAGGCCATCACGACCGCAGCCAGTAACTCCGGCCCCAGCAAGCCGACCATCGGTCGGTCAAAGGCGATAGCCGCCACCAGGGCCAGCCCGAACCCGCCCATCACCAGGCTTGAAACCCGCGTCTTCCACCCGGCCCGGCGAGCCGCTACCCCGCTAACCGCGACCGAGCCAAGCAGCAAAAAAACCGTACCCCAGGGGGGAATGGTCGGACGGCCCGTATCGAAAAAGCCGGTCCCATCAATCTCTATCCCGCTGACCACAACCCCGAACGGGCGCGCGTCAGACTTCGCCAGGTAAGGGTCCATCCGCATATACAAATCCAGGTCGCCCCTGGTCAGGTTTAAAATTGGGCGGTTGGGCGGGTAGTAAGTGGATTCGTAAACTTTACGGGCCGCCGGGTCCAGTAAAAACGTCTGGTACAGGTCGCCATTTATCCTTAACTCAATATTAGTTGGATTCGCGTCAGCCGGACGGGGCGATAGTTCCAGTTTGACGTTTACCTGGGCCGCCTGCCCCATCCCCGGCAGGCGCACGTTACTGACGGGTTGGGTCCAGCGATAAACGAAATTCTGGTAACGCTCGACCGAGTAATAATTAACAAGGTAAGGCCGTACCGCTGTGCTATCAATGTCCAACTTTTGCTTGAAAGGCAACTGGTAAACCAGCCCCAACCCAACCAAAACCAGGGCCAGGGTAGCATAATACCAGGGAGAACGCAGGGCTTCCCATACCGGTTTTATTTCGCTCAACCCGACCCGGTTAAACTTCTTTTCCGGTTCGGTGGCAGCCCGGGGTTCTATTTCAGGCAGATTAACTTTTTCCAGGAAGCGATTGCTCAAATTCTTCTCCGGCCCTAATTTCCAGCTTTTGAAGTTTGTTTATAGCCCGGGGCGGCTGAAGCCCGGGACTTAAGAAATGGAGAAGTTACTTTGGATGGTGCATATTTACTCATAACGCTATTTTACAACAACAAGTTGCTTTTACGCATCCTATGCAGGATGCGTGTTACTTAAAAAATCCGGCCTCCCGAATTGGGCCGCCGGAAATAAGCGTCTTCGAAAGGTAAGCTGTAAAAAAAGTTATTTTGGGAGTAAAAAAACTAGTCAGCCAGAAAATCTGGAAGCGGCACCTTAAATTCCTTACAAACCGCTTTTAGTTCTTCGTCAGTCAGCCCGGCGGAAGGACCGCCAAGCTGCAAATTCATTACCTCGTAGCGGGCCGCCATTTCACCGTATTCCACCAGGTCGGCGGCATTAGAAGCGCTTCTTTCACTGCGTGAAACCACCCCATGTTTTTGCCACACCACCAACCGGAAGTCACGCAAATATTTAACCGTATCTTCCATTTGCAGGGCTGTACCGGGGACATGAAAAGGTATCAGACCAATCCCTTCCGGGAAAGTTACAATCGTTTCGGGTTCCCAGCGAAGTAGCCGGTTGTTAAGCTCGCGAGTAGCCGAGTAATTCGGGTGATGGCTGAGATAGGTCAGGTAATGCGGTTGGGCGTGAACTATGGCCTGATAGTTCAAGTTTTGCCGCTTAACCTGGTCGGCGTGAATAGCCAGGTGCGAGTTCCATTCGCTGGAGGGCTTTAACTCCGTGGCGGCATACCAGGTGGCATGGTTTCCGCCCGGCTGAATTTGCAGCACCACCAGGTTTAGCTCAGGTGAGGCAATTACGTCCCGCAGGCGGCGCCCGGTGCCGGTCATAACGACCCAACTCCCGGCTAACTCCGGCATCGCATCCGGCAGCTTTATCTCACCCCGTTCGGCAAATTCCTCACTCAAGTTTTTTAGCTGGCGTATAAAGACCGAGATATTACCGGCTGAACCTTCGGTCGACTCCAGGCTGTTCAACTGTACGCCCGCTTCGCCAATGTCCTGAATAATCCGGGGGAAATAATTGCTGCTCATCGCTAGTAACTCCTTTGTTATGTTCAGTTTTAAACCTCTAGCCGCCATTCGTCCTACCACTCCAGGTACGCCAATTTCCCGTCGAACCGGAACGGCAGCCACTCAAAACCGGCTATCGAGGTATTTACCTCATAATTGATGCTTGCAACCCGTTCGCGTTCCGCCAGAGCGGGATAAAAATAGCCTTCAAAAAGTCTTGCCACCTCCCGAAATTCTTCCGGCATGCCAGGAGTATATTCGGCAATCCAGCGGTCCGCAAGCGCTATGGACAATTCTTTTATGGGGGCGCTTGAATACCGAACAAATCTGTGAACGTAACGAAGTAAAAGTCTCATCTCCCGGGTGCGGATTGCCATGCGCCTGGAAAGAACCGTGATAAAGCGGGGAGCAGGCCTCCCTCCGAAGGATTTGGAAAGTAGCCCGTGGTGCCGGATGTAACCAGGTAATGCCAGCCGTTCCGGTAAAAATGGGCGGCGCTTCCCGCCTAAAAGGCGGAAAAGGCTGCGGAAATTGGGTCGAGTAGTAGCCGTTACACCTGTATAATCATCTTCGCACCAGCCTGCAACATAATATTTTCTCCCAACCGGGCAAAAAACTAAAGCCGGTGGCGGAACCCTTAAACCTCTCGGATTGGGCCAGGGGAGCGATAAGCCTGGTGCTGCGTGATTTTTCCTCCCGCCATCCTGCTTCATTAATGTTTGAAAAGAGGTTGAAGCTCTATCTAGTCTGGGGCCATTTGGCCCTTTTTTTATGTTATCCTGTCAGGTATCAGGATAGTTATAAAGTTCTTGGTTATAAAGTATTTTGAAGGAATTATTGGAGTGTTTTGTAGTACAAATACCTTTAAAACCCGGCGCGTCTTAAGCCTGGTTTCTCTGCTTTTATTTAACGGCCTGCTGCTGGCAGCCTGTGGCGATACAACTGCTTCCGTCCCACTCTCGCCCACGGCCCCGGCAACCCTGACCGCTGCGCCTTCTAGCC
>CADDZM010000401.1 GCA_902812345.1 Chloroflexota bacterium
ACCGCCATGGCGGCCCGGCGGGCCAGGTCCTGGGCGAGGCTCAAGTCGTGTTCGTCATAGTGATAACCTGATTCCGTGGCAGCAAATTGCAAAACCCCTATCACTTCGTCGCGCATCTTCATAGGAACGGACATACCCGAGGAATACCCTAACTCGCGTAATATTTTAAGAATTTCCTCGTCAGGGGCGACCTGCACCAACATTTCGTCGGTGATAACCGGGTAAATTTCGGGCTCCCCGGTGCGAATAACTCTTGCTAACCCGCTAGACCCGTCCGGGTCGAAGGGATAACGTTCTTTAAGCTCATTTTGTAATTTCATGACCCACTCTACTTTGGCTGGGTTCTGGTGGGCCAGAGCCAGTTGCTGGGGTATGCTCTCCGCGTTAATGATATGAACCGTACACCAATCGGCCAGTTCCGGGACGCAAAGTTGCGCCACTTGCTGAAGCGTCTGGTTATAATCGAGCGAAGACGCCAGGACATTACTGGCTTCCGATAAAAAGGCCAGCCGTTGCCGGGCGATTTCGGCCCGGTCTCGCAATACGCGCTGCTCCTCATATAGTTCAGCGTTGCCGATAGCGGCGGCGGCCAGGTTTGCCAGGGCCGTTGCAACCCGGATTTCAATTTGACTGAATTGATGGACTTGCCGGAAGTAAAAAACAATAGTGCCGGAATTGGTCCCGCCGATGCGTAAAGGCACCACTAACATTGAGCGAACCCCTTCCTGGCGGTACTTCTCGAGACGGTTTGCCAGCCCTGGTATCTTTTCGACATCTTCGGCGATTATTGGTTCGGTTATCGAGGTAAGGCTTTCAAACGAATTGATAGAGAATTTAAGGTATTCATCTGATAGACCGCTGGCGATAAGGGTTCGCCACCCGCCGTTATCAGGGTTAAGCCGCCAGACCCCATAGGCATCGGCGGCTACCAACCGCCGCGCAAGGTTAACGATTGCCGGGAGAACCACGGTTATCTGCAACGAACTGAGCAGAGTATCCGAAGCTTCGACCAGGGCCGTTAGTTGTTCTTCAAGCTGGCGGTGGAAGTTGACTGCCTCGGTTCGCTGGGCCAGGGCGTGCTGGGTTTCTTCAAACAGCCCGGCGTTATCAAGGGCAAAAGAGGCCCGCCGGGCCAGTTCTTCCGCCAGCCTTAAATCCTGCTCGTTATAATTCCGCTCGGATTCGGTAATACCGAGCGTAAAAGCGCCGATAGCCGTCCCGCGTATCATCAGGGGAATCGTCATACCCGATTTCAAGCCCAGGTCTTTTAAGGTTTGCAGGTGTTCAGGGCTGCGGGCCAATACCGTCAAATCGGCTTCAGTTATGCGGGGCGAAATCTGTGTTTTGCCGGAAATCAGCATGTCTCGTAAAGGGTGCTGCTGGTTGGGCGGATATGGAAAGCGTTTATGTAAGTTGTGGACAATGGCTTGTTTGGCCGGAACAATATGGGCCGAGGCCATCCGCCGCACTTCCCCCTCAACCAACAGGTCGATGCTACACCAGTCGGCCAGGAACGGAACCACCAGTTGCACGATATTTTGCAAAGTTTGTTCCCGTTCCAGGCTGGACCCGAGTAATTCGCTGGCCTTCACCAGGAAATTTTGCTGCTGCTCCTGGTACTTCCGCTCCGTAACATCGCGGAAAACCAGGACTACCCCGATGGTTTTTCCGTCTGCATCTTTAATAGGTGCGCCACTATCGTCAATAGGCGTATAATCCCCGGTTTTGTTGATGAGCAGGGTATGATTCGCCAGGCCCACCACTTTCCCCTCTTCCAGCACTTTTACAAGGGGGCTTTCCACCGGCTGGCGCATTTCTTCATCAACGATATTAAAGACCCGGCTTAATTCCTGGCCGACCGCTTCGGACTGGCTCCAACCGGTGAGGGTCTGGGCTACCGGGTTCAAAAAGGATATTCGCCCTTTAACATCGGTTGAGATAACGGCGTCGCCAATACTGGCAAGGGTGATGGCGTAAAGCTCTCGTTCGCGGGCCAGTTCTTCCTGGGCCTGGCGGCGCTCCTCGACCTCAATGGCCCGGTCCCGCAAAGCTCGCCGGAAAATCTCGCAAAGGCCGCTGATTACCGCGCCTTCCAGCATAAAAACCACAATATTTGATAAATCGGGTAAAGTTGGCAGGGCCAGCCCTTTCCAGGGTTCGAGGAAGAAATAGTTAGCGACAAATGTGCCAAAGACCGTCGCCACCAGGCCGGGAACCAGGCCGCCAAACCAGGCCGTAACCATGATGGCAGCGAACATATTAAGAAAGGGCGCGGAGCTTAACAGGGAAAGACCCAGAAGGGCGTTAAGGAGCAACCGGATTATGGCGGCAATTATTATACTGCCGATTGCCAGCCCATATTGCAACCAGGGTGAAGCGGGACCGGTCTGGTAAGTAGCCCAGCCTATAATGCGGCTGAATATCGCCTCCCTGGCAGTTAACCTTCCCTTCTTTGGTTTTTGCACCGGAGTACCCAAGTGTGGTTCCTTGCTTTAACTATTTTTTCTAACCGGACGGGTTTAACCTGATTTTAAGGGTTTAGTGAAAAGATTTCCACTTGTATTGCGGTATAGATCTTGCAAAATTAGTATTCACAATCTTACCGGTAAACCTGTAGCTATATCTTTACTTTTTATCATCATTGGAGGAACAAAGTTTATGTGTAGTTCTTGCAATCATTCTACTTTGATTATTGGCAGGTCATCACTTCTTCTGGAAAGAGGCAATCATAAAACTATAGTTTATAATGTACCTTGTTTAACTTGCATTAATTGCAATACTTCGGCTTTAGATGAAGTAATTGTGGGGCAGTACCAGAGCAACCCTGGCATTAAAGTCACCCTTTTGAGGCCTGATGATACCCTGGCTATGGTTTAAGTTACTTTAACGTAAAAATTTATTTTCGGGAGCGCCAGCTTTGTACCGGGAATTTACCTGTTATTATAATCTTCCGGGTGAAGGCAGCCGGTTTTTCGTGGGTCAAGTTAAATAATTTAAGCAGGCGCTACCCGGCCTGCTATTTGAGGCTTTATTCTTAACGGGCATGCTCTGGCGCAGCATCCGGACCCTCATCCTCACCGCCCTTTTGCGGCAGGGTAACAACAAAGGTTGACCCGCGGGATCCTCCGCTTTCCAATTGAATCCTACCACCGTGCAGTTCTACGATTTCGCGGCTGATATAAAGGCCCAGTCCCAGACCGGCATACCCGCGTTCGTTTCCCTGGAAATATGGCTCAAATATTTTTTCTCGATTCTCCGGCCCAATTCCTATCCCCTGATCCTGGACCTGGATTTTAATTGACCGCCCTGCCTCGCCCTCTTCTAAAACCTGCATCTCCACTCTGACCTGCCCGCCTTCCGGGCTGTACTTAATCGCGTTGTCCAACAAATTTGTCATAACCTGCTCGAAACGCAGCGGGTCGAGCCTGTATTCAAAATGTTCAGGCGCAGATACGGTAATCTGATGGTTGTTGGCGCTGAGTTGAACTGCCGCCACAATGTTGTACAACATCTGGCCTAAATCGGTATCTTCAAGCGTTAAAATTAATTTCCCGGCTTCCAGTTGGCTCATATCAAGTAACCGGCCCACCAGGCTCCCCAGGCGGTTGGACTGATTGTTAATCTGGTTAAGACCCTGGCGTAACTGCTCAAGGTCGAGCGTTTTGTTCCCGTTCACTCTACGCAACAACAACTGGGTAAAACCCCGCAGGCTGGTAATGGGCGTCTTTAATTCGTGGGCCGCTACCGAAACAAATTCATTTCGTATAGAAATAGCCTGCTGGGCATCCCTGTACAGTTTGGCGTTATCCACCGCGACCGCTGCCCGCTGGGCCAGTTCTTCGGTAAATTTAAGATCTTCCTCATTGTAACGTCGTTCGGAGGTTGTTGATACAAGCTGGATAGCCCCAAGTACTTTTTCACGCGCAATAAGCGGTACAATAATAAGGGAGCGGATGTTTAAGCTTTGTAAAATACCAGCAAGTTCTTCATCTTTAGTCGAAGCCTCGACCATTTCATCGGTTATTTCAGGGTAAAACTCCGGCTTGCCCGTTCGCAAGACCATCGGTAGGCCGGACTCGGCATTGGGTTGGTACGGGCGTTTGTCTGAAAACCGATTTTGTAAATTAGGGGCGCAGGCGACTTTGGCTGGATCGTTATGAGCCTGGGCAACCTGCCGAGGGACTCCTTTATCCTCAACAATATAGACCGCACACCAATCAGCCAGGTAGGGTACGGTAAGCTGGGCGACGCTTTGCAAAGTAACTTCATAGTCAAGGGTAGAACCAAGCAGTTTGCTAGCCTCCGAAATAAAACTTAACTGGGAAGTGCGCTCTTTTACTCGCTTTTCAAGGGTAGCATTGGCCCGGCGAATTGCTTCTTCAGCCATTTTCCGGTCTGTCATATCGTGCGTAACTTTAGCAAAACCCCGGAGCACGCCTCGTTCGTCCCGCAAAGCCGTAATGGTTACATTGGCCCAGAAGCGGGTGCCATCTTTGCGCAACCGCCAGCCCTCATCTTCGAAACGCCCGGCCACAATAGCCTGTTTGAGGTCCCAGGCCGGCTTATCCCAGGCTAAATCTTCAGGTGGGTAGAATTTGGAAAAATGCTTGCCGATTATCTCTTTAGCCTGGTAGCCTTTAATTTTCCCCGCCCCGGCGTTCCAGCTTGCCACTTTCCCGGTTGTGTCAAGCATAAAGATAGCATAATCTTTGACGCTCTCTACCAGCAACTGGAAGCGTTTCTCACTGGTGTCCAGGGTGCCGGTTGGTGTTTTGTGAGTACTTCTCGTAAATTCCAGTTCTGCTACTCTGGCTTTAAGCTGTTTCAACTCCTCTAGAAGTTTGCTATCAGGAATTTCTTTTTCCAAGTAACACCGCCTTCCAAAATGAAGTATAGAACCGGGATGGCTATCGAATCAAATTGCTACCAAAAAGAAATTGATTTGTCCGACACAAGTCAAAACAGAGATAATAAAAAGGTTTTAGGCCTTAATCCAATTAAAGCATTATAGAATATTATTGTTTTTTATACACTATAATATTGTTATCTTTTTCAAACAATCTGGAGCAGTATATTAGAGTAATAACAAATGAGCAAAATATGCCGGAATTGTGGGAAGT
>CADDZM010000402.1 GCA_902812345.1 Chloroflexota bacterium
GGCCGCGATTGTTAAATTCGGACGGGTCTTTGCAGCGGTCCTGCCACAATTTTCCAATTCCTTTAGTAGTGGCGCTGGAGCAGAGCCTGCTCTGGCGCTGGCTGCGATTTATTCCCGGTTTTAAACCCCGTTTTTCCCTGGCAAGCGACCACGTCTGCCCGACCGAGGTAGACTGGGCTAGTGGAGCCTGTCTTTTATTGAAACGGTCCGCCCTGGAAAGAGTTGGCGGCTTGGACGAACACTTTTTCTTTTATTACGAAGAAGTGGATTTATGCATGCGGCTGCGCCAGGGTGGCTGGAAAGTTTTGTTTGAGCCTGGAGCGCAGGCTGTTCACCTGGGCGGCGGCAGCGGTAGCAGCCCAGCCCTGGTACTACAGCTATTCAAGAGCCTGTATGTACTTTATGATAAACATTACAGGGTTCAAGATAAGCTGCTGCTGGTTATGTTTATCCGGGGAATGGCTTTATTTAAAGCCGGGCGAGCAGCTTTCACCTTGTCATTAACTCTGTTAACCAAAAAGACGGCTGTGCGTGAGAAAGCCCGGTCTGAATTAGGTTGCTGGTTAAATATAGCAAGACTTTAGCGAATGGCTGGAAATTTTTTAACAAGGTTTAGGAGAAAGCACAACCTTAAAAAGGCTGAGATTGAAAATACTCGGCGGGAACTCAGGCTACAGCTTAGTTCCCAGGCCGAGTATATTGGGTGGCATGAAGCGGTATATAGAGCGGTAGAAAACTCAAACCCATTATTCAAGTATATAACCGATGAGAGAGCGGCCGATTGGCGTTTTTTACTGCCTTATTTATCTTTTGATAGAGTACTGTGCCTGGGTGGAGCTTTGTCAAGTATACCCCTGGTGCTAGCCGTTGCCTGCAAGCAGGTGGTGGTAATATGTGAACCGGAAGAAGCCGGATTCTTGAAGGCACGCGTGCAGCAAGAAAGTTTATCAAATATGGTAGTAGCCGGGTCACAGGAGTATTTTACTCAATTAAACACCGAACAGTTTGACCTGGTGGCAGTGCTGCGCCCCGCTCCTGATAAGTTTAGAGGAGCCTTTTTCAAGGGGCACCTGTGGTCAAAGCTATGGCTTCAAGTGAAACCGGGCGGTTATTTTTACCTGGAAGTAGCTAAACCGGCCCTGTTACGACCCCCGGCCCTGTTAAAGCTATTAATCAAGCTTAAAGGTGGGGGGTGTATCCACAGCTACTGGCCTAAACCTGACTTCTATAATTGCGTAATGTTGATACCATTAGACAACCGAAACTTACAGCTTTACTATCTAAATTACCTTTTTTTTAACACATCACCCCGGCGGCGCTGGTTACGACGCGTTTTAACTTTAACTGTAAGGTTGAATCTTTTTGAGCTTACTTTACCCTGTTATAGCCTGGTAGCGCAGTGCCTTTCCGAAGCAAAGCGTTAAACATTTGATAAACTATGATCCATAGTATAAAAGCCTTTGTACAACAAGAATGGACCGGGTTTGGGCTGGGGCCAACGCCAGCTTCTCATGCCTTATCCTGGCTGCTAATCAATGGCAGCACCAGTACCGCAAGCAAACTGGTCTGGTTGGGCTGGCGCAACAAAGATAGCCTACCCTGTCTTACGGTTAAGTTCGCCCGTTACCTGCGCTACAATTACCGCATAAAGGCTGAGTATAACGCGCTGCAACAGTTAAACACTCATTTGAGAAATGATCCGGGCCATTTGCAGGTGGTGGCGCGACCTTTAGCGGCTACCAGACTTGACGGCCTGGAGGTAACCATTGAAACAGCTCTAACCGGGCGAATTATACCGGCTTTATTGCAGGAGCAAGTGGCCAGACCAGGCCGTCAGGTGTCAGGTCTGGCTTCTCTGCTAAACTGGTTAATTCATTTACACTTAAAAACAGCTACCCTACCTACTCCGGCTCAGCTTGACGAACTGGTTTTTAAGCCGCTCCTGGCTGCTCTGACTGATTTGAATCTTTCAGCTTCAGAGAAAGAAGCTATGGAGTGGCTGATGACCCTGGCCCGGAGCAATCTGGCCCAGGCCAGGGCACTGCCCCTACCGCTGGTCTTTAATCATAACGATCTTGGGCCATTCAACGTTTTAGTCGGTAGGGCAGGGGATTTGACCGGTCTGCTCGACTGGGAATTTGCGGCAAGGGGCTTACCACTTAGCGACCTGTTCTATTTCCTGAATCTATATGGCCGGGAAAGCGGACTGACTAAAGGCGCCGGCCAAAACTGGGGTAGCCGACTGGCGGCAGCCGGAATGCTGGAAGGGAACCAGCAGAGGGCCAATCTATCCACTTTTAATAATTTGTCCTTATTCGAGGAGCTTGCTCGGTCATATATCCATCAGTACTGTCAAAAACTCGCTATCAGCCGCCGCTGGTTGCCGGTGCTTATGGCGCTTACCCTTATACAGCATGCTCGCAACGAGCAAGCGGCCCTGTCTGTTAATCAAGCGGCGGAACAAGCTGGGCTAACCCGGCTTCAGGCTGGCCCGATCCTGACCACCACCGGCGACGTGAAGGCAACTGGGTCCAACCGGCTGAAGCCGCAAGGGTATTTTCGTTCGGAACTAGGAAATTATTTAATTGATTTGTTTAACTCCAAAATCAACCTGAGCATGCCGGAGTTAAATTCATGAAAATACTGGTACTAACACCCTTTTTACCCTATAGTGAAGCCACTTCGGGTTGCCCCCGCACTGTATTTGATAGATTAACTCTTTTGTCGGCTGACCATGAACTAACCGTTGTTACTACGGTGGAACCTGGCGAACTTGGCCATGAAACTGAATTAAACAGACTCGACATCAAGGTTTACAGTCTAACACGCCAGCCTAATCAAAATAAAACCGGCTTTAAGCTCTGGCAGAAACGAATTCGCCTGGCTCTGGGATTATTCCTGGATAGACGGCCCATGCAAGTTCAGGAATTCGACTCCCCACAGATAGGCCGGCTAATAAAGGAAGTTACAGCTTCCCAGTTTTTTGACCTGGTTCTGATTGAGCATAATTTGATGTCTCAATATACCGGTTTATTTGAAAAATCTTTACCGATGGTGTTATCGGACCATGACCCTTATGAAGTGCTAGTTGGCTACTCCCACTTTTACGAGGGTTACAAGAACTGGCAAAAACCGCTCTATTCCCTGGATAAGTGGAAGAAGAAACGCTATGCGCGGCAGGTTTGCCACCGCGCGGCAACGGTAGTTGTGCCAACCAGGGAGGATGCCGCAGCTTTATCTCACCTGGTCGGAGGCTTACAGCCTGAAGTAATTCCCCTGGCACTTCCGGCATCTCACACCAATAATACCAGGGGAATTTCAAAGCGTGAACAAGAAACCTTGTTGTTTGTAGGGAATTTTGATCACCCGCCTAACGTAGATGCCACTAACTGGCTGTGCCAGGAGATCATGCCGCTGATCTGGCAGACCCGACCTTCGGTAAACCTCTGGCTGGTAGGGAGGAACCCGCCTGGTGAGGTGCGAAAGTTGGCCGGGGCGAGGGTAACAGTCACAGGGGCGGTAGAAACAGTCAGACCTTACCTGGAACGCTGCACTTTGTTTGTAGTACCCTTACGCATAGGCGGGGGCATGCGGATGAAAGTGCTCGAAGCTTTAGCGGCCGGTGCGCCGATTATCAGCACCCCGCTAGGAGTGCGGGGTTTGGATGTTGAGGATGGTAAGCAGCTTTTGCTGGCCCAAAGCACCTCCGATTTTGCGGCGGCGGTATTGCGGGCATTGGATGATGGTGAACTTAGACGCCAACTTGCTGCCAGCACCTATGACATCTATCAAATGTCGCACTCACCGGCCGGGCGATTAGCCCGGTTAAACGAGGTGTTGCAGCGAGCTACCGGAAAAGTACCAGCCGCCCAGCCGGTAAGGTTAGGCCCGGATGATTTATCGCAAGAGCTTAAAACTCTGCCTCGCCGCGTAATACCGGAGATTACCGTGATTATATCTACCCTTAATCGTCCGGTTATTCTAAAGCGTTGTTTAAATGCTTTTGCGACGGCCCAGGCTTTCCCTTTTGAAATTATTGTAGTAGATCAGAGCAGCGACCAGGATACCAGGCAGGTTGTGGAAGCTTTCAAAGAGGCTGCCCTGCCTGTGCGTCACCTGCCCTGTCCCGAGAGAGGCTTATCTCGGGGCCGTAACCTTGGCATTAAAAACGCTACTACCGCTATTGTGGCGATAACCGATGATGACTGCGTGATAGCGCCGGAATGGTTGGACGTAATAAAAAATTCGTTTGAATTGGATGAAAAGCACGGGAGAGTTGAGCGAGCTAGCGCGGCTGTATGCGGCCGTATCCTGCCGCTACCAACCACCGAACCAAACCGTTACGCTTCATCCTCCCGGTCCAGCTTACTACCGCGCCGGTTCAATACAGCAGTTGCTCCTCCCTGGGACATCGGGTCGGGCGGCAATATGGCCCTGCGCCGGGCGGCGGTGCTGGAAATCGGCCTGTACGATGAGCGGCTTGGGGCCGGGACAACTTTCCGGGCCGGAGAAGACCTGGACCTGCTTTACCGCTTGCAGGTGGGCCAGGAAACGCTTTTGTACGAACCTGCTATGCTGGTTTATCATGAAACTAAAACTCTCCAGCAACGCAGAAGGGCCAGTTACGGCTATGGTTGGGGTGCCGGGGCTTTTTGCGCCAAGCACTGCCATACCGCCGGGATGCCCATGGGCTGGCTTTATATACGCATGCAAGGTGTTAAACTCTTGCGCGGTCTGCTGAACCGGGCCTGGATGAATGCTTTTGAAGCCCTACTAGCCCTGACCGGTTTGGTCGGCGGGGCTTTGGGGTGGTTTATGCAAAAAAGAAAATCTGACTGAGGCATTAACTAAAGGAATTAATATGAAGTTTCATTACCGTACAAAACATAAGATCTAAAAGCAGTCGTGTCGTCAGAAATGGGCCGAAGCCGGTAAGGCCAGGAGATTGCAAGGCAATTTACGCCCCCGCAGCAATAACTCATTCAAATACCGCCAGCCCAGCCGGAAAAAACTCAAATCAGTCCGCTCCGTGCGGTGAACTAGCTGATCC
>CADDZM010000403.1 GCA_902812345.1 Chloroflexota bacterium
CAATGAGAGGCTGATGGTGGCCGGAATAATAGCCATGGATCTGTAAGCGGTTCGGGTCAAACGGTTGGATATATGCTGTAAGGTTCAGTCCCCAGGCGGCTCCATAACGAAGGGCTAAGACTTCCGCCTTATAAAGGCCGACCTCAGAAAGTCCGAAGCACTGTCTCGGCACATTTTGAGATTCCACCTTATCGAAATCCCAGAACTCGACTTGCACCTGACGGCCCATTCGTACCAATTCCCAGGCTATACGTGCGACACCTCCGCTCAACCAGGAGCCAGTGCCGCCACAACCAATTAACACCAGCTTTATAAGCCTGTTTTCACCACCCGGTATAATTACAGGCTTTGCCCGGAGTAGTCCAAGGTTAAGCTCTTGTGTCGAAGTCATCATAAACCTCCTTGAAATAATCATTCCCGGTTTCTCCAGCTTCAGCTTCGATTTCAGAACAACCGTGTAAACCCTCTGGCATTTCGAGTACAAGTTCAGGGTCAATTTCCCAGAAGTAACCGAATACCCCTACCCTTATTCGGATTTCGGCTTTCTGGAAAATCCGGCCGATAACTGCGAATAACCGGAATGACCGGCTTTCATCCTCGTCGTCAACAGTAGAGAAAAATGCCGCCATCGAGTGATGGCTGTGAAGTTCCAGGATAGCTCTTTCGTAGCTTGAACCGGCATCACTGACTACCGGAATAACGCTGCCAGCAGTCTGTATTTGAGCGGGAACTTCTGGCCGCCAGCGTCCGGCCTTTTCGTCAAAGCTGAAGTGAAACAGCTTTTCAAGAGGACGGTTCCACTCGTTTTTAGCTTGCCGGGCTAATTCCAGGCTCCGGGCTACCAACTCTCGTGGAATACGAGGGTAGTCCAGCCTGACAAAAGGCTGAAGGTCACTTAATCCTCTAACTTCGCAATAGGCCACCGCCAGAAGCACTTCCAATCCGGCCCGTTTCGCTCGTAGATAAACGCCGTCACCGGCCAGCCAGAACTCGTAAAATATATTTGTTGGGAAAGGTGGTAAATCTCCACCCTCATAGATATTATGAGCAACCAGTTTAAGCATCTCTTTTCCTTTCTGCTGTGCTGTGCTATATTCAGGTTAATAACTACTCAACAGTTCGTTCCATCGTAGCTATCAGCTGATCTACGAGTACACCTATAGTTAAACCCTCACCCTGTCTGTACCCTGAATTTGGAAACGGTAGCAGGTCATTAACCGGGTAAGTTTTCCTCTTTTTATTCCATAAATTAGCAAGCTGGTCCAGAATGTTGGTCCCGTATCGCTTCGATTTGCTTGCGGATAAATGAGTGTTAAAAGGGGATGAGATAAAGAGTTGCCAGATCTCTTTGAGATTTTGAGGAGTAACCGGACCGACCTGATTACTACCCCAGCAAATTTGTCCGTTCTCATAAACGTTTGGCAACGGTGCGTGAAAAAGGGTTAGCTTCGAGTTAAACTCTCTGGATTTGACCGCCCAGAGGTAATAATGCCGGCCTGCCCCTGCAAATATTAAACCGGGCAGTGGCACCTGAGCGGCCAACAATCCTTCACCCGTCCCCGGCGATTCAACCGGGCCGGGCATATTCGAAATCACCCAGGCGGTTGGCAGCCACAAAGTATGTACTGCCGGAGGAATGAACATTATGGCCCATTGTCCGAGCCTGTTGTAACCCCACCGGCAAATACCGGGGTTTAACCAGCCGCTGTCTACCGGCTCATGGCTAAAAGCTAAACGAACCGCCTGCGGGGATAGAAATTTGTAGCGGATACTTCCGTCTTCTGCCTGGGACTGGTAAAGATATTGCCCATCCAATAGATAAAGGACATGCCGGGCAGCGCTTGCGCCCAATAACGTTTCTACCGTTTGAGAAGTCACAATTGGGGGTTGCCGCTGGGGGCTGGTTGCTGAAATTCGTTCCATAGTCTTATCACCTCCTCTAAATGGTGAGGACTGGCCGTTACCAGCCAGTCCAGAAATTTATCTGCTTTTTCCCATAAAACGCCAGCTTGAGTGTACTGCTCGATCAGGAAATCCATATCGTCAATGCTCCACTCCAGCGGGTCTGCACTCGCTTCATCGGCCGGGTCCAGGAAAATGTTTCCGGTATCGTGTTCGAGCATATCAAAGGCAATCGGGAAGAAATTGAGCGGTTCATCTTTCAGGCCACAGGCCGTCTGGAATTTATCCCAGTCCAGCCTGTGACCTTCAATAGTTGCCAGAACCGCTATTTCTTCCGGTGTAAAAAAGTCTTCGCTTTTGAGTTTAAGCTCATCCTGGGCCTGTCCGGTGATAAAGAGCAGCAATTGCCAGCCGTGCTTTAACTCGTCAAAATCAATTGACCACCATTCGATGCCAAAAGTGGGTAAATAGATTAAATCTTCCCGGTCGTCCTCTCTTTCCAGTAAGAAACCGTCGTAGAACGGGAAGAGTCGCTCGCTAACTAACGCCAGGAACTCTTTTTCCTTTGGGCTGTAAAGACAGGTTGGCCCACTGGAGTTGTCGTAAACAATCTCAATACCGGCAGAAGCGGTTGAAGCAGCGAAGTCATCTGGAAAGTAATGCCGGTAAAGCATCAGCAGATTGGCGCTCTGCCAGAGACCGTTCAGATAACCTGCGGTCTGGCTAAAAGTTAAATGCAACCTGAAAGAATTAAGGAAGCTGATCGCATCCTCAATCTTTAACATATTTACTGGCAGTTCTGGCTGAGACATAGTTAAAATCCTTCCGGTAGCCGGTAAGAGGGCATACCGGGAGCGGCCTTTAGCAGTTCAAGTGCTTTTTTAACCTGTAAAGCCTGCTCCTCTCCTTCTCGAACGGCCTCTTTTATCTGGTGTTGCAGGGCAAGCTGCTCGTCTAAAGTTAAACCATCTTCGCCGGTGCTGACGCCGGAAACTTTCCGGGAGCGAAGTTGCCAGGCCAGGGCCAGGGCCGGATTTAAATAATCCGGCGCTTCCTCTAACGCAAGCACGACCCTGTTTGTGCTGGTTTTACCGTCCGCCTGAAAGCTTCCTTTTGGGCCTGCCCTTTTGGAAACCGTTACCTTCAGCACTCCATCTTTCTCCTCACGAGAAATGAGGGCGTTTGCCAAATCGGGATAGTGCGGGGAAAGAGCACGCTTGAGTAAATCGTCGCTCCGGGCGATTTCGTCCTCAATCTCGATAGTCATACCGTCACCGCTTAAAATAATCTGGGCCATAGTAAATTCTCCTTGTTGTACATAGGATTGATAAAAAGCGTCGCTAAAAATAGGCGGAAAACTGAAAGGGATTTCGCCGAAAAAATGTTAAGACTTAAAAGAGGGTAAGCTGCCTGGGCGTTTCTTTAACCTTAACCGGTTCAGTAGCTTCAACTTCTTCCGTAACTGGTTCAGGGGTAAAAACGGATTGGGGAACAGTGGGGTTATTGTCAGTTGCCACTTGTTCAGTGGTTCCAGAAGAACCGGCCGATTTTGCAATGAGTTTCTGTTGAGGTTGCGGTTGCGGTTTAGCAGTTTTCCGGGGGGTCTTACCTTTCTCAGTGGCAGTTCTCGCACTTCCAGAAGGCGGCCGGGGAGCTATCTGAACGGCCTGCTCTTTTGCTTTTGCTTCTGCTTCGCGTTCCCCTTGCCGTTGGAGTAGCAAATGCTTTAACTCCTCAATTAAACCAGCCAGGGAAGGCACATTCAGGAATTCAGCTAATATCTCACCTCGAATTGGAGCGTCAAACAAAGGCGCGTCATTATCGTTTCTTACCGAAAGCAGTCCCAATCGACCTCTGGGGTGGTCATCAACCGGCATCAATTGAAGGACAACCGTAATCGTACTGCTGTTAAACAACTTTTCTTCAGCTTCAACCTTGTCCTGCTCTTTAACAGAGTAGCCCTCGGCTTCCGGCTTATAGGCTGTGGGCGGATCGGCCTCCTTTATCTCTACGTCTTCTGGCATAAGACTTTTTCCTTTCTTTTCTATAGTTGAAGCCAGCCGGTTTTATAGCACAACCGGCTGGCTTTGTTGAGTTCTCACCGGAATTAAGCCGAAATTTGCGTTACCTCAGATTGGTGTGAGGATTGCGCTCCATCTGCCTCAGAGTCGACGCTATCCCAATCGAAAGTCTGCTGGCGATCTGAATTTTGCAGAGCTAAATCGGTCAGATTTTCCAGCAATTGGGTCGCCTGGCCGGAGAGGTTATCCACCGCTGCTAGAATCTTCTCCTGCTGCATATCCAGCAAATCCGCGTAGACTTCGGCTTTAGCCTTTAGCTCCCGGTAGGTTGTCAGGCGACGGGCAACCGTATCCGGCCTGAGTTGGCGCTGGCTAGACTCTCCGGTCAGGTGGTCAAGGTCGGCTTGCATAGCGGCCAGGTCTTGCAGAAAGTCATGGTAGGCCGCCTGGGCCAACTGTTTTTTGGCGCTTAGGCCATCCAGAATAGGCAACTGCAACATAAAGGTATCGCTTACCTGACCGGGGGTGGCCGGTAAGTCAGCTACTAATCTTCGCAAGCTGTCCAGGGCTGTCCGGTGCTGTTGGGGTACAAAGTAGACGCCACCCAGCCGTCGTAAGGAGAAGCTATCGAGGGTGCTCACAAGCTGCTTGAGCAGCGCAGAAATATCACGGGCCTGGTGATGTTCGCGGTAGTAGCAAAAGAGCTGGCGAATCACATCCGTGATAGTAGCCATCTCCAAATCAGCCTGACTCTTCTCGCCGTCACCCTCTCGCTGTTCCTCGTCCTGCTCTTCACCTTGAGCCAAGCTATTCGGTTCTACCCCGGTTTCAGCCTGCGACACCCGGATTGCCAGGGTCTTCTTATGGAGGAAAACCCGCAAACGGGTGGCGTAGGATAGGCCCAGTTCGGTCAGGTCAAGCTGCTCTGAAACGAGGCTGAAAACCAGCCAATCACTATGAGGGCTGTTAATCTTCCTTAGTAGACTCTTACTGGCTTTGCTACCACCTTTGCCGCTGCTTGCACCGGTATCATCCTCGTCCTCATTCTCGCCGAAACCTTCGGTTTGCAGCACGCCGGATGTCGCGGTGGCATAGAAAAGTG
>CADDZM010000404.1 GCA_902812345.1 Chloroflexota bacterium
TAAGAGCAGAATTGCTCCCCAGCGTTCATCGGTATTGGTTGTTCTTTTGTAATCATAACCAAATTTTGCCAGATGAACGCTTTTATTTCAACTTTACCTGTTTTTCACCGGTTAATGGGGTGCTACCGTTTAACCCCAGTTGCCCCATTATTTGGGTTACTTTTTGAGCCTGGCCTTGCGTTTGGGCCGGTTTTCGTCAAAGCTCAAATCAATCCAGGGCAGGGCCATTTCCAGGTCATCGTGGTTGCGAATTTTGACGGCGACCCAGCCTTTATGCCCGATATATTTCGGGACTTCCACGTTCGGCAGGGTAAGGGCGAATTCTCGCTCTCCGAAGGGCAGCCGTACATTTATGTTAAGCCATTCCTCGCTTTCGCTGGCATAAAGGAAAATCTGGCCCTTGCGAGTGCGGAAAGCACGGGAGCCAAAGGGGAAAAATTCTTCAACATCTTCATATTTTTGAGCAGCCTGGCGGGTTTTTTCCAGCAATTCGAGGATTTGACCGTCCTCACCGGGCAGGGCATCGGCGGGATCACGAAAGGGTTTAGCCAGGTCATAGCTTAACCGCAGCATGGGCAGGACTTTTTCCAGTTCACCGGCCGTTTTGACGGTGGCGGAAAGCCAGCCCCGGTCGCCCATAGATTTATGGGCTTCGATAAAAGGCAGTTTGAGGGCGGTTTCTTTTTCCCGCCGGGGCAGCCTGAAAAGCAGTTCAAAATGGTCCGGTTGAGTGTAAATAAAAAGAAAGTTATTGCCTTTTATTTCCCTGGAAAAAGTGCGGGTGCCCCAGGGAAAGGTTTCCTCGGTTTCGGGAAATTGCAGCACCGCCTGGCGGGCTTGCTCTAAAAGTTCTTCTACTTCCGGCGCAACATTATTCATGAAAATTGGCCCCTTTGATTATCTTTTATCTTTACCGGCTAATAGAACAATCGTACAACAAATTTTGATTAATTTCAATACTAATGTTCTATTTCTAGCCGGGAAGAAGCCGGGGCCAGGAGCTACTTCACGTTTAGAAGAACCTTGATGTTGCCCTTGCCGAAAGCGGCGTCGAAGGCGGAAAGGCCCTGCGCGAGCGAGAACTCGGCGGAAATAAGCGGCTCGACATCAATCAGGCGGCGTTCCAGCAGGCGAAGGGCCGGCGCGAACGGTCCGCAACGCGACCCGACCACGTTTATTTCGTCAACAACATACATACTGAGCGGGACGGACGGGGCGCCGTGGTAGGTGCTTTTCAGGACGAGTGTACCCCTGGGCCGGACCAGACGGCGGGCAGTTTCCAGCCCTTCGCTGTTCCCGGTACACTCCACCACTACGTCAAAACCAACCTCGTCAGGCTCAAGGTTGCGGTGAAAGGTTACGCCCTGCCGCTCGACCACGGCTGCTTTTTCAGGGTGACGGCCCAATAAACCGACTTCCGCCCCGGTCAGGCGCAAGACCTGGCTGATTAACAGGCCCATCTTGCCGTCACCGATTACCAGGGTGCGGTCGGTAGGACGAAAATGCAACTGCTCTAAAATTTCCAGCGAGGCAGCCAGCGGTTCGGTAAAGACCGCTTGCTCGTCCGGCACAGAGGCAGGCACTTCCAGCAGGTTAACCACCGGCAGCCGCAGATATTCGGCAAAAGCGCCGTCCAACCCGCCGATGCCAAGCGTCCTCCGGTTGGGACAGTGGGTCGGGCGGTTGGCCCGGCAGGTCGGGCAGTGACCGCAAGCCGCGTTTATCTCGCCGACCACCCGTTTACCCAGCCAGGTCTTGTCTTGCGGCGAAGCTACTTCCCGCACTGTGCCGACAAACTCGTGGCCGAGCACACCGTGAAAGTCGAGGTAGCCGCGCGTAATTTCAAGGTCGGTATTGCAAATTCCGGCTCGGTGGACCTCGATGAGGGCTTCCCCCGGTTGTATCTGCGGAGCGGGACGCTGCTCTTCAACTTTTAAATTCCCATCAAAAACTAATGCTCTCAATTTTTTCCTGTTCTTTTATAAAAGGCTGGCAATAAAAAGCGGCAGGCCACTTTATTTTAACTCTTTGAGAAAAGTTTCCAGCGCCTGGTTGAAAAACTCCGGGTTTTCCAGGTTAGAAAGATGCCCGGCCCTCGGCACGATAGACAACTGCCAATCCGGGATAGCCTGGGCCATCTTTCGAGCGCTTTCGAGTGGAATAAGCTGGTCGTCCTTGCCGTGAATGACCAGGGCCGGCACCGCGATTTCGGCCAGGAGCGGCGTCGAGTCGGGCCGGTTAGCCAGGGCTCCGGCGGCGGCAATGGTGCCTTCGGTATCGTTCAGGTAAATGATCCGGGAGAGGTCGGCCACCAGGTCGTCCCGGTTGACATAGTTTTCAGGGGCGAGTAATTTTGGCAAATTTGCCTCGGCGGCCGCTTCCATACCCCTTTCCCGCAAATCCTCAATCAGCCGGAAACGGTTCTGGCGGGCCGCCTCGGTGTCCGGCTCGCTGCGGGTATCGCACAGCACCAGACCGCGTACCAGCGGGGCGTACTTGCGGTAAAAAGCGAAGGCGAGGTAGCCGCCCATCGAAAGGCCGATAAAGACAATCTTCTCGCGGTCGAGGCCAAGCTTTTGCACAAAAGCCGCCAGGTCGTCAGCGTACTCTTCCACCGAAGCGAAGCGGCCGGTAGGTGCGCCCTTGCTCTGGCCGAAGCCGCGCAAATCGGGAGCCAGCACCCGGTAATTGTAGCGCAGCGCCTCGATTTGCGGGTTCCACATCAGGGCCGCCAGCGGAAAGGCGTGGACCAGCAGCAGGGCCGGGCCGCTCCCCTCATCCCGGTAGGCCATCCGAAAACCGTTTATCTCGATATGATTCATAGTTACTCCCCGCCCACTTTCCCGGCACAAACTGGTCAAAAGGGCTATAATTAGCCGTAATTCTATTTATTAGGACTTTCGCTTGAAACAGTTATTTCGAGTTTGATTTCCTCGTATCCCGAAGGCTTTCGGGGTAAAAGCGAAAGTGAAAGTCGTGTTTGTAATAGTATCACATAAAAAAGCGACCGCCAGCTAAATTCCCCTCTAAATAATAAAGGCTGCGGGCTGGAAAAGAGATTTTTATGGCAGAAAATAAAACCGGGCTGGAGCGGTATATCCGGCAAACCATTTTCAAAGGTGTCGGGCAGGAAGGCCAGCGTAAACTGCTGGCCGCACATGCTTTAATCGTGGGCTGCGGCGCGCTTGGAACGGCTATCGCAAACCTGCTGGGCCGGGCTGGGGTCGGGCATATTACGATTATTGACCGCGACTTTATCGAATTGAACAACTTGCAGCGCCAGACCCTTTATGACGAAGAAGACCTGCGCCAGAATTTGCCCAAAGCGGTCGCGGCTGCTAACAAGCTGCGCCTGATTAACTCCGAAATAACCGTCGAAGGCCTCGTCGAAGATTTAAGCTACGAAAATATCGAGCGGTTGGTCGGGGCGGCGGACATCGTCCTGGACGGCACCGACAATTTCGAGACGCGCTACCTGCTCAATGACACCTGTGTCAAGCTTGGAAAACCCTGGATTTACAGCGGGGTTATCGCGGCATACGGCATCACCAGTACGATTCTGCCCGGTGATACGCCCTGTTTTCGCTGCCTTTTCCCGGACCCGCCGCCGCCCGGCACCACGCCTACCTGTGACACCGCCGGGATTGTCGGGCCGATTGTCGGGATGATGGGCGCTTTCGCGGCCGGGGAAGCTATCAAACTGCTGACAGGGCAGGGTACGCTCAACCGGGGGTTGACCTCGATTGACCTCTGGCAGTTGAATTTTGACCGCCTGCCGGTAGAGGCGCGCCAGCCGGATTGTCCCTGCTGCGGCCTGCGCGAGTTTGAATTCCTGGAAGCAGCGGGCGAACGCGGCAGCCGGGTCGCTTCGCTGTGCGGTCGCAACGCTATCCAGGTAACAATCCGGCCCACCCCTAACCTTGATTTGCCTGAATTCGCCGGGCGGTTGGCGGCGGCGGGGGCCGAGGAAATGCTGGAAAATGAATTTTTGCTGCGCTACCGGCTGGACGGCTACGAATGGACCCTCTTCCCCGACGCCCGCGCCATCATAAAAGGCACCGACGACCCGAACGTAGCGAAAACGCTCTACGCCCGCTATATCGGGGTTTAAACGTAAAGAAACCTTTACGAAAATTTGCTAACTTTATAAAAGGTTGGTGCTAAAATTCGTTAAACGCAGGGCGAACCTGGCGTCAAAGGTTAACCTTGAATTTTGTAGAAAAGCTTGTTTTTCAGGCGGCCTTCTGCGCTTTCGTGTGTTCTACGTCCTTTTTTTCAGATTATTTACGTGTTATGAATAATTACTTACCTGGAACAGGGAGCCGCTCTCGATGACTTTAAGAGGTCTTGTCAAAACAATCATTGCCCTGTTTATAATCGGGGCTGCTGTCGCTATTGGCTGGGCGGTTGCCACCAATACAAATCCTTATGCCCACGGCGCGGCTACGGCTGCTCCTGCAGTGGCCGCGGCCCAGACTAATAACCAGGGAGCGGCCCGCCCCACCGCTATTCCAACTTTCACTCCTGCAACAAATACCGGCTCAGGAACCGGCGCTACCCCCGCAGCCGCTAACGGAAACACCGGGGCGGCCGGGACCGGCCAGGGCCGACAGCAGGCCGCGCCTATTACCGGCACCATTACCACTTTTGACGCTACCAGCAAGGTCGTGACCCTTAAAGACGCTTCGGGCAAAAGCCAGGAATTTGACGCCAGCAACGCCCGCGTGACCATGACCCAGAAACTCACCCAGGCCGATTTCAGCAGCGCCCAGGGCAGCAACGGCATCGTCCTCCTGACCGGCACTAAAGGGAGCGACGGCACCTACGCGGCTACCAGCCTGGTCGCGGTTGATACGGCGGCTTTTGGCGGCGGTGGAGCGGGCGGCTTTGGTGGCCGGGGGAGATCGGCGAACGGCACTCCTGGGGCGGGCGGCACTGGCACGAATGGTGGAGCCAATGGCGCGGGTGCCGCCGCCAAGGGCACTCCTGGCGCGGGCGCGGCCCGGGGTAACGGCGGCTTTGGC
>CADDZM010000405.1 GCA_902812345.1 Chloroflexota bacterium
GTTTGAGTGACTATCTGACCGGTCCAGGTATTCCACCATTCCACCACGTAGTTCTTCTCGGGTAAATCGTCAAAGGATACGGTCCGGCCGGCCACACTGCTACCGCCGTTAAGGTTGGTCAGGTTGTACCGGCTATCGTAGAGCCAGAAATAAGCTCCGCCGTTAACGGTATCCTTCTGGCCCCAGCCGAGGGTGTTGGCGGGCAGCGTCAGCTTGATGTCGCGGTAATTGCCGCTATTTACCGGAATCCTTTTATTTAGTTTGTCGGTGGTCGGCTGACCCTGCATAAAATTAGCGTAGGTATTAAATATCGGGAACAGATTGTTTTTGATGATCGAGTCGGTATACCAGTACAGAGTGTACTGGATCGCCCCCGGATTGACGCCGGCTCCCCAGGTCAACTGGTGCAGCCAGACCCCTTTGGAATCCGAGTCGTTTTTGCCCAGCTCTTTGCCGCCCCGAATGATGCCTGCCTCACCTAGCACTATCGGTTTAGTCGGTTGATTTGAAAACTCCTGGAGAGCCTCCATGCTGTGGGTGAAACTGAAAAGGGCGCTGTCGTCGGCCAGCTTTATCCCGCTGGCAGGATCCTTAAAGTCGGTGCCGTTTAACCAGCTTGTATTACTACTGGAAGAGGAATCGTCGCTGATATAAGAATGGACATCCGCATAGCTAACATCAGGATAAGCGGGGTTATTCCAGAACTCGGCCACTGGCAGGCTATGCCAGTTGGAGGTAGAGACCCCGTGCTGGGACGGATCGTTATTTTTAATATAGCTGGCAAAAGCCTCGGCCAGGGCAAAATGGGCCTGGCTGTCGGGATCCCCTTCATTGAGCAGTTCCCAGGACTGGATAGCGGTGGAGTACCCCCAGCGGGCGGTCAGGTAGCGCCAATAGTATTCCTGGAGCCGCCGGACCTGACTGTTCTGGCTGGCGTAAAAGTTAGCGTTGTTACCGATTGCTCCCCCCGAGGTTAAAACCGAGCCGTCCTGATTCAGGTGGCCAAAGGTAAAATCATTCTTCTCCAGAATTACCAGCTTCAGGTAAACCCTGGCCTGCTCGGCCTTATCAACCAGTAAGTCCCAGCGTTTGGCCGAGAAATCGTCATAGTACAGTTGCTGGGCCGCTTTGCCTTTTTCAATAATTTCCGGCCCAAGCTGGCTGTTTGTTAAAACCTCGCGTATAGAGACCTCATCAATATAGACAGCCCCCCCTGTCACGTTCTCGAGGGCTAGATACAGATTATCCAGGTAAAGCTGGTCAGGTTTAGTAGAGAAATTAGCTTCAAACTCCTGCCAGCCGTTTTTGTTAGTACTGCTATTACTGCTGGTTATCTTTGAAAGCAAATAAGTGCCGTTATTACTACCGGTGCAATTCTTATTGAGGTTGCCGGCTGTCTTGACACTAAAGCCGTAGCTTCCCTGGCCTTTCAAATTCACTACCTTGGCCCGCACTAGCAGGTGGTATTGCTTGTTGGGAGTAACCGAAACCGTGTTAAGAGAGCCCTGGAAGAGGCAGGGATCGGTGGTATCCAGTTTCATGGAGAATTGAGAGCCGGGGTAAGCCTCCTCATAGCTTAAACCGTTCGCCGGTATATAGCTGTTATAAGGTAGAAAAGGCGAACTCCAGGGAGACCAGGACGCGCCGTAAAGTGACGAGGTAGAGAGCCAGACTCGCAGGAAATCACCCTTATTTTGACTGAGCTTATCCATGTACTGCCCTAAGTCGTTTACCAGGCTCTTCTGGTTCAGATAGGTAACGTTTGTACCAAGACCTAAAAAAGGGGTGCCATCCGAGAACTCAAAGTAGCGAGGGTCATTTTGAGACACTTTGATAAAGCCGGGATTGTCCGTAGTCGGTGGGAGGGCCATAAAAGTAAGTTCCTGGGTTTGGTTCTGGCCGTTCGGCAGATATCTGGTACCTAAGGCGTCAACTATCCGCACCTTATATTTGTACTGACCAGCTTTGGTAGGCGCAAAGCGGACCTTCCAGCTTTTTTCAGGGAGAGGCACAAAATGTTCTTTATCCTGAATAATAGTTCGCTGATAATCCTGGAAGATAAAACCTGGTTGTGTGATAGTGGTGGCCCAGTTATCATTAGAAAAGAGGCCGTCAACCGATATTCCAAGACCCGGTTGGAGGCCCGGTGGCGGATTGAGATCATAGGGAAACTGGAGATTTGTTGCGCTGGTCTGGGTGATATTTACGGTAACCTCAAATTTATCGTAAACGTTGACCGTATTGGAGCCCGGTTCAATGGCAGGCCGGGGAGTGGGAGTAGGTTTGGGCGTATCAGTAGGTTTGGGCGTATCAGTAGGCGTGGAAGGGAGTGGCGGACTCGCGCTGGCTTTCAGGGCATTTGAACTGACGCTCTGAGTAATCCTGGTATTGTCAGAGTTAGCGGTGGGGCCGGGTGAGTTTAAAGTTTGAATTAAAAAGATCACTAAAGCGATCATGATTAGAACTAGACAGCCGCCAAGCAGTGTTATGCCACCTAAATTAAATAAATAGTTTTTGAACCTTTTCATACCATTACTATCCAGTTCGTTTCCGTTTACTTTCTCAACTGATCACAGCTAACCTGGCTTGACTATAACCTGGTTTAGCTTGTCTTACCTGATAGGTAATGGGCGGTTCAGGATCTGGTGTAGATCCTTAGGCCAGGCAGCCTACCAAAATATGAGAATTAGAATAAGTAAATTGTATTAGATAAAGTTTTAAATGCAAATTAAGGGGTTATTAGAGACGATTACAATTCTGTCATATTTCAGGTTTGGAAATACACTTCATTAAATTAGGGATGTGGAAAAATAATGAGAGCGATGGGTTAAATAATCTATGGGGCTAGATATTACAACCCGAACTGCGCAGTGACGATTTCGCCTGGATAAAGATTGGCCTGGGGATGTTTAGGCAGGCGTGCCACTCGTTCATCCCCGGCAAAACAATTCTATAATAAAATCAAGGCTAGCCATACGCTTCCTCCTGTATTGTTCTCGTTGGTCATAAAACAATCTGGTTGAAGCGTATGTTTTTGTTAATTTACTAGCACTATCGGTTCAATACAACTGTGATAAATAGGATATAAGGGAGTTTCATGAAAACACTCGTTATCATCCCCACCTACAATGAAAAAGAAAATCTACCACTCCTACTTCCGTCCTTGCAGTCAAAGTTTGGAGTTCGCTGGGCTGGCAGGGCAACGTTATTGAGCCGGTTCAGCTCTTACGGATAGTGGTGGGCGCGCTGGGCATCCTCTTCTTTTTCCTGGCTGTGTGCGTTATCTGTGAGAAGAACTGGCTGGCGGGTTTAGCCAGCGCCGGTTTGAGTGTTTCGGTAGCTTACTGGACCTATAGCACCCGGCTCGATCAAAGTATCAATATGGTTAGGCCTGCTCTGCCTGGCCTTTTATTTACTGGTAAAGTCCCGGCAAGATGGCTCAATCGGCTCCTGGCGGAGCAATTTGCTACTTATCGGGGTACTGATCCTGGCCGCTTTTTACAACTTTACGGCCGTACTCAGCGCCGCCGTCTTTGGTCTGGCTATCGCCTGGGCCAGGCCTCAAGAGCAGTTAAAGGTCAGGTTGATCAGGCTGCTGAGCTTTGGCCTGGTCTTCAGCGGGCTCTTGGTAGCCCTGGGCCTGGCTGCCCTGGCAGTGCTGATCTCTCCGGCCCGGCTGCTTGATCCGGCATTCTGGAAGACTGCCACTTTTGCCGGTCACCCTGAATACGAGGTTCAGCCGGTGTCAGACACCTTGCGAGCTGTGCTTAGCTTTGCTAAATCTCAAATTTCTTACCCGGGTTTAGACCCGACCGGATCGCTATCCCAGTACTGGGATGCCGCATCGATCGGAGCCCGTGTTAGCCTGGTGGCATTTTACGGGGTGGTTTTGCTAATAATGGCCTTACCTCTGTTCATTCTTATTTTCCGGCGCAAGGCTGCTGAAAGCTTCAGTTGGATCAGCGGGGTGCTTCTAGTCTGGCTGTTGTTCTACGTTCTTTTCAATATATTCTGGGATCCCGGCTATACCAAATACTGGTTAATACCCCTGGTCGGTTGGTGGGTAGCGGTGGTGGTAGCTTTGAACCGGCTGCGGCTAAACTCTAGTCAGTGGTATCGCCCGGCGTTTGGACTGGTAGTGCTGCTGATAGCTTTTTCTTTTGGTCTTAATTTTACCACTCAGTTTTTTGGCCCAACAGTGGTGATAGAGCCAGTGCACCACGCCTTGTCGCCGAGCAGGTTCGCCAGCAGACAGACCCAGGCGCTTTATTTATCACGCCCAACCGCCAGCCGCTCGATTTTTATCTAACCTATTTCGCCCAACGGCATGTCCTTTCCCTGGATCTGGTTGCTTACAGTAATACTGGTGATGCTTCTCTTACACACCGGGTCTTAAATAAACATCTCATGCAGCACCGCTCGGCCGGAAAGCCGGTTTACCTGTACGGCTTAGAAACGCTTTCCCCGGCTGCTAAAACCGCTCTTTTAGCCGAACTGGGGGGAAATAGCGAGTTTAAAGAAGCTTTTTCGGTAGCACCCCATTAAACGGTGAAGTTTTGAACTGAGTTTTTGGGCGGTCGGCCTCTGCGCTTGGGTGGCACAAATGGCGGCGGCACCACCTTGTACTTTAACAATTCACCCACGCTCCAAATATGGTCGCTTAACCCACTCGCCATCGCGGGAGTGCGTGGCTGCCAGCGGCCTTGCCCTGGTCGCTCATAGTTAGCTATCCGCAATTCGCCAATTCGCGGTGAGGCACACAAAAGTTGTACACACTGCCCACCAGATACATCCCTGTCTTCAAAGCTGCTACCCGGCGGGCGGCGTGCCGACACTTGCGAGTTAAACTACCTAACCGCTCCCGTAAGGTGCCATTGAACCGCTCGATGTAACTGGTGTTGAGGTACAATCCGCCCTGGCCCTGGGAAGCGCTGATTAGTTCGGCTACTAACTTTTGAGTGCCAGCCACGATTTCCCGGCGCACTTCGACCAGT
>CADDZM010000406.1 GCA_902812345.1 Chloroflexota bacterium
ATCTTGCAGCAGGGCCGCCGCCCAGGCCAAATTTAACCGGGCGGCGGCCCTGCTGCAAGATGTCACGGCCCGGCGGGCCGGTCTTGACCCGGCCAGACTTAAGCTTGATCAGACCAAAAAGGCCCTAAACCAGCTTGACCAGCAGTTACCGGCCCTGCGCGACGGCCTGCAACTGGCCCAGGATTTGCCGCCGCTCTTACCGGCAGTGCTGGGTACCACCAAACCGGTCACTTATCTTACCTTAATTGAAAACAGTGACGAATTGCGGCCTACCGGCGGCTTTATCAGCGCGGTGGGGCTTTTGACCCTGGATAACGGTAAGCTAGCGCTCTCTAATTTTTCAGACAGTTACGCGCTGGACAACCCGAGCGTAAAACCGGAGGCGCCACCCTCGCCCCTGACCCGTTATATGCAGTCTACTTATTTCCTGCTGCGCGACGCTAACTGGTGGCCGGATTTCCCTACCTCCGCCCGGAAGATTGCCGAACTCTACCAGTTGCATCAGGGCCGCAGCGTGGATAATGTGCTGGCCCTGGATAGCCGGACGGTCGCCTATCTTTTTGAAGCGCTTGGCCCGCTTGATTTGCCCGCCTACAACGAGCATCTCACGGCCCAGAACTTTGAAGAGCGGCTGCACTACTATTATTTGCCGCCCAATACCGACCTTAACAGCGACTGGTGGCAAAAGCGCAAAGACTTTATAGGGGTAGTCATGAGTGGTCTGATGGGCAAACTCAACGGCGCTTCCGCCCGGGACTATATCAAACTGGTGACGGTCCTCGGTCAGGCTGCTACCGAAAAACATTTTCAGCTTTATTCAACCAACCCCGAGCTTGAAAAGCAGCTTGCTTTGCGCAAGCTTGACGGCGCCCAGACGCCTCCTTCGCCTCCGGCGTCAGCGGCTAACCTTAACGACTATTTAATGATGGTTGATAGTAATTTGGGCTTTAACAAGGTTTCACCGAACGTCGACCGCACCGCCAGTTACCGCCTGAGCAGCGGCGGGAGCGGGGCCAATCTTTTCGCCAGCCTGACCCTGACCTACACCAACCACGCCGGGGTAAGGGAGGGCACCGAAGCCGGGGAGTGCGTCAAGGTTACCAAATACGACTCGAGCTATGAGAGCATGACGAACGGCTGTTACTGGAATTATCTGCGGGTATACGTTCCGGCGGGCAGCCGTCTGAGCGACGCCAGCGGTTTTCCTGCCGACGACCCGCCCGTAACCGGCCAGGAGAACGGCTTAACTTATTTCGCTTCTCAGCTCGTGATACCGCCCGGTGCTACGGTTAGCGTTACCCTACACTATCTGCTGCCGGGAACCCTTCCGGCTGCTCCCGCCTATCATCTGACCGTGCAGCAGCAGGCCGGGGCAGAACCTACTCCCCTGGACATAACTGTTAACTGGCCGGGCCGCTCCCACACCTGGAGCGTTAAGCTGGACCGCGACATGACTTTTGACCAGAATTGAGTGAATTTATACTATACTCAAAAGGGTTTAAAGCTTGCTAAATTAACCTGCCAGGCAAAATCGGGTCAATAAAGATGTAAACCTGGTATTAAGAAGGGCAATTTTAGGCATAAAGCTTGCGTATATTGCAGTTTTATGCTAGATTTAATTCGCATTAAAAAAATTCTATCTCGGGCTATCTTGGGGAAAGCCGTCTTGCGCAAAGACACCTGCTGTAATTTCAGGTCCGGTAGTGGATCGGACGTCAAAGTAAGTTTTTAAGCCAGTATAGTACCAGGGTTATCCTCGTGAGTTTATTTAAGGAGCAGAAAAAAATATGAAGTCACAATCAGCTAGTAATAAGGGTTTTCGGGTGGCTTTGGGCAGCTTTATGGTAGCCGGTATGCTGGCTCTCATGCTGGTTGCTACGCTGGGCACTTCCTGGGGTGTCGCTTATGGTCAGACCGCCGGGCCAACGCCAACTACCAATCCTTGCGGAACCACCCCGGGTAGCACGGTGCCCTGCAATGAAAACACCTTACCCTCAGGCGGCAAGCCGTCAGCAGGGCCGGCGACGGACCCTTCCGCCGTGGAAGGTTCAACCACCAAACCAACTCCTAGCGGTTCGGCTGTGAATGATGCCAACCAGTCGCCGGTTGGGGTAGTGCCTGGTCTGCCTAATACCGGTACCGGTACCGGCGGTCAGACGGACGCCGATAACGGCTGGAAGCTGGGTGTTCTGGGCTTGCTCTTGGTCACTATGCTGGTGAGTAGCGTGGCGATGCTGCGGTATCGCAAGTCTGCTACCCGGCGTTAAGCGCTAAGTTTAGAAATTAAATAAAGCAAAATCGCAAAGTTTCTCCAAAGGCTTTTGCCTGGAGAGCTTTGCGATTTTGCTATTAACGGATTTGATCCAATTGATTTACGGGCCGGTTAAGCGGGGTGGGAACTGGCCGTTATAGCTGCTTGTGGTAATGCTTTTTGTATATCAGGCTGGTGGTCGGTAAATCAACTCTCCGTCCACCTCGGTACCGCTGTCATACATCGCAACTATCTCATCGGGCAGCCGCGAAAAGTCGCTGGCCCGCAGAAAGTCGCGCAGGGTCGTACCGGTAGACTCCGAATCAATGTTTAAGGCGGCCCGGCGGTGGACCAGGTCGTCATAATTTACCACCCTAAAATCAATACTAAAACGGGTATAGCTGCTCTCATTCGGCACGGTCGAATGCAACTGCGCGCCCGAAAATATAAGCATGCTCCCTGCCGGAGAAACTATTCGAAATTGCGGGTCAACCGCCAGTTCTTGTTGGATATGCGGTTGTTTGCGCGTGTCTGTTTTAAGCTGCTCAGCCGCTTTTCCCCGGCTGGTTTTGTTCCACACATAGTAATTGTACTCCTGTGAGCCGTTACGCACCGGGTTGCTCCAGTAGTAAGGGTGGAAAGCCATTACATTTTCCGGTTGAACATCGTAGACCGGCAGCCACCAGTTTTGCTGGCTGAAAGGAGCCGAGAACCAGGTATCCCGGTGAGGGTGAAAAGCGTAAGCCAGACCGGTCTTGAGATAATCACCGTGGGTCATGGTGCGAAGCCGCGGCACATCGAAATAAGTCTTGTCCAGGACACAGCCTCGCTCCAGCAGGATGGTCTGGATTAGCTCTTTGGCCCGGGGATGGTGAATGAAGCGGGGCTTGAGGTCGGCCAGGATTGCCATAAACCGCTCTACCGGCAAAAAGTGCTGGGCTTCTCTGGGGTCGTAGGGCGCGAAAGCTTCTTCGACCAGTTGCCGGGTAAATTCGCAAAAGGCCAGGGTGCCGGGCGTGGCCGAATAAACAAAAAGCTGCCCGTTATATAACTGCTGGCGGCGTAATTCGTCACAAAGCGGCGCATCAAAAAATATTGAGTTCATGTCCTTCTCGGTTATCTATACTTTAGCAATTGTTGTTTGCCTATTTTTAAATCGTTTGGTCCTGGCGCTGCATGATAAGTCTGGCCGAGTTAAGGTTAACCGTCATAAAAGGCCGTTCAAAAACGAGATGAAAGCCGTAGGCTAGCAGTAAGCTAGTCAATATGCTGCAAAACAGACCGGCCAGGTGCGTTATGGTATAAGGTAAATTAAGGCTGTTCCAGAAGACAAAATTTACCATCAAAATCGGTACATGGATCAGATACAGGCTGTAAGAAAACCAGCCCAGCTTGACCAGTTTTGGCTGATTAAGCAGCCTTAAAGGATTAAACCGGGTCTTTTTGTCAGCCTTCAGGGTTAATTTTGTGCAGTAAATTACCAGGCTGGCGCTGGCTAACCCGATAAGTAAATCTTTAACCCAGGCGGTATTTTCCTGCGAAAAAACCGGGAAAATGCTTTTTGTAGTATCAAGGATAATAAAAGGCATTAAACTTAAAATGGTGATAATTCCCCAGGGTAGCGGGTACAACCGGCGGCTATCTATCAACCGTTTTGAAAAGCCGACGCTGGCCGCAAAGGCGTCCATGGCGAAAAGACCTAAAAACCAGGGGTAGGCGTAGTCAATCCGGCCCTTAAAAAGAAAGTGAAAGACCACGCTTAAGGCGATAGCCAGCCCGACCATAGTTAGAGCGCCATATTTGCGCCAGACCGGTAGCAGGAAAAACGGCAGCGTGAAATACAGTTGAAACTCCAGGGGGATACTCCACATAGCCGGGTTAATTGCATCAACGTAAGAGGGAAACCAATTATGAATCAAGGCGATATGCGCCAGTATCGGACCCGGTTCCAGGGCCGGTAGAGCATCGTCCCACCAGGCTCTACCGTTATAGGAGATGTTTAGCCCTGGTACCAGGGCAATCAGTAAAAGGGAAATGACCAGGGCAACATAATAAGGCGGCAGGATGCGCCTGGCCCGGCGTTTGAAGAAGTTGAGAGTGCCTTTCTTAAGAAGGCCTTCTCTCGAGCGGGCCACCGGAAGCATCAGGCTGTAGCCGGAAAGGACAATAAAAATTACTACCGCGTAATGCCCGTACCGGAAGCCGATGTTGTAAATATAGTACATGAGGTGGTTAAAGAGGTCGGTCAGGCGGTCTTTATCTGTGGAAGCTATATTCTGGTTGTAGATATCTATCCCGCTGCCCTGGACCTGGAAGGTAATCTGGAAAGCGTGATAGAGCATCACATACAGGGCCGCCAGCCCTCGCAAAGCATCTACAAATTCAATCCGTAATTCAGTCCGAGGGTAAGAGGGTTGTCCTTTCTCGGGGGGTTCGGGTTCGGCCTGTGAACTGTCTAGTGTTAACATAACGACACCTTCAATTAACAACTAAAACTTGTAACAACTAAAACTTGTAACAACTAAAACTTGTAACATCCTTAACGTGATACTAAAAAACTAAAAAACAAAGCTTACAAACAGGATGGATGCGGTTGTCTAAAGGAATATTTTTGTTTAAGGATAGGCTGTGGATTAACCTGATTCATGTACTACTACTATTAGTATAAACGGTGGAATGGGATATAGAAGAACACCGGCCAGGGTGGTTATGCCAGGCTAATA
>CADDZM010000407.1 GCA_902812345.1 Chloroflexota bacterium
ACATTATAATATAACCCTTTAAGTTCGTCCGTGCCATTAGCTCGCAGGTTACGTTCCCCACCCCCGTTCTGGCCTGACCCTTCATCACCAGCGCGATGTTTCGACCGCAATTCCCCGGTTCCCCGGCGGCGAGCTTTTAGTTCGTCGGTGGTCAGGCGGCGGACTTCCCGGCCTCCCGTATAGGTCGGACGGTAATCCAGCGAAAGGTCTGGCGCAATCAGGTCGGGATGCAGGAAGACCACCGTCGGCGTTTCCAGCAAAAGCTGGTCCTCGCGCAACATCTCGAAAAGGGTCGGCTCGTCCTTCCCGCTTTCGACCGGGCCGGGAATATCCAGCAGCAGCCAGTCCGGTTTGTAGCGGCGGGCCAGGGTCAGGGCATCGGCTTCTCGCATGGCCCGGTAGATTTTTACAAAACCGACTTCGTGGACAAGGTGGTCCAGGTTGCGCAGGTTTTCGCTGGATGGGCTGACCAGCAAAATAGTCTGGCGCTTGCGGTACTCGGTCAGGTCGGTCGTTTCGCCTTCCAGCGGCACCATTACCTGTTCCAGGTTCTGGGTAATCACCCTTTCCGGCGCGGGCCAGGGTAAGACCGCTTTGGCCCCGGCCACGATTACCCGCTGTTCGACCGGCGATAAATTCAGGGAAAGGGTCGCGGCGTTTTTAAGGGTCGCGCTAAATTTCTGGCTGTCCTGCTCGTTAAGCAGTTCCGGCTCGGCGGCGTTGCTGATGATTAAATCAGGCTGCCAGGCCGGGTTCTCGGCGACCAGTTCAGCGCGGTCTGACGCGATAATAACCTGGAAACCGCCCTGCCCTAAAGTCTGCTCGATAACCTTTCCGAAGTCGGCATCCCGGGTAATGACCAGGGCCGCGAAATGGGGTTCTTCTTCAGCCGGTTCATCCGGGATAGTATTGGGTTCGAGGGGCCGGTTAAGCAGCGGAATGGTCACGGTTATTACGCTACCGCCGATTTCATCCGGTTGGTTTTCGATTTTAACCTGGCCTTCGTGCGAATCAATAATGTTTTTGGCAATAGCCAGGCCTAACCCGGCCCCGGCCCCTTCGCTCCACTCCCGGTTCTGGGGTCTCCAGAACTTGGTAAAGACCCGGTCGAGGTCGGTCGAGTCCACTCCTGGACCCTGGTCCACCACCCGGACAATCGCCTGAGGAGTGTTCGGGTCGGCCTCAATAGAAACCGTTACAACCCGGCCCGATCCCGAGACTTGCCCGGCGTGCGCGATAATAGCTCGCATGGCCTGACTGATACGGTCAGGGTCGAGATTAGCCGTAAGAGGGCCATTATGTGCAGCAAGCACTTCAAGGCGTGTTCCCATAACTTCCAGTTGCGGCTGGACCTGGGCGCAAATACCCAGCATCAGGGCACGGAAATCTACGACAGTAGGGCGGAAACTAAGCTGGCGAGCTTCCAGGCGGGAGACATCCAGCAGGTCCGCGATGATATGGGCCATTTTTTGGGCATTAAGGCCGGCCACGCTTAAAAATTCGTTTTGCAATTCGGTGATTGGCCCGGTTTCACCTTCCATAACAAGGTCGATATAACCTTTAATGGAGGTAAGAGGAGTCCTTAATTCGTGCGCCACGTGGGAAATAAAATCCAGGCGCTCTTTTTCGGTCAGATTACTGGCTGAAAGGCGTTGTTGAAGCAAGAACCAGTTCTGGTAAAGTTGCTGGTTCTGCCCTTCCAGTTCGGCCACTTTCTGGCGCAAAGATTTAAGCTCTTCTTCCGCGCTGCCGTACCGTAAGACAGGGGTCTTTCCACTGGGTGGAGTTTTAATATCACTCATTAAAGTCACTTCAATCCGGTTTATCTAACCAAGTCCCAGGCTAAACAGCCTGGCGAACCATTCCTAATCCATAACTATTTGGGTAAGGCTACCCCGTTTGGCGATGATGTTTCAGCCGAGAATTGTTTGAAGCGATAGCCAACGCCCCGCTCGGTCAGGATGTAGACCGGCTTTGAGGGGTCCGGCTCGATTTTCTCACGCAGGCGGCGGATATGCACCCGCAAGCCCTCTACATAAACTTCTTCTTCGGGGTTCCACACTCGCGCCAGCAGAGAGTCGGTCGTGAGGACTTGCCCGGCATGCCGTACCAGCATGTGCAGCAGTTTGGACTCGGTGGGGGTCAGTTCCTGGTGGTTGCCCCGGACCTCGGCCCAATGTTGCCCGAAGTTGATTTTCAAATTCTCGTCCACGAACACTTCCGCCGACGACCCGATGGTCTGGACATCTCCAAAACGGCGCAAGACCCGGCGGACGCGGGCGGCCAGTTCGCGGGCGTTAAACGGTTTAACAATGTAATCCTCGGCGTAGCGGTCCAGGCCATCCACAATCGTGTCCGTGGCGTCCACGCCGGTCAGCATAATTACCGGAACAATGGCGTACTGTTGAATTCGGCGGCAAACCTCAAATCCATCAATATCCGGCAACTTCAAATCCACAATTGCCAGGTTTGGCAATTCGCGGGTTATCTTATTAAGAGCCTGCTGTCCGGTGATGGCGGTGCTAACCTCGAACCCCTCGCCTTCCAGGCTTTGCCGGACCAGCCGCAGGATACCAGGGTCATCATCAACAATCAGGATAGTAGGTAAATTCATCAATACTCACCTTTGATTATTCCCACTCGATAGTCGCCGGGGGCTTGCTGGTAATATCGTAAACGACCCGGTTGACGCCCGGGACTTCGTTAACAATGCGGCTGCTAATCCGCCCCAACAAGTCGTGGGGTAATCTCGCCCAATCAGCGGTCATGCCATCTTTGCTGGAAACCGCCCTGACTGCCACCAGGTTACTATAGGTCCGCCCGTCTCCCATAACCCCGACACTCTGGACCGGGGTCAACACGGCGAAATATTGCCACACCGCGTTTTCGCCTTCGCCGTCCAGCCCGGCATTCTGGATTTCCTCGCGGACAATGGCGTCGGCCCCCCGCAGTACCTCCAGGCGGTCTTCGCTGACGGCTCCCAGGACGCGGACTGCCAGGCCCGGCCCGGGGAAGGGCTGCCGCCAGACTACTTCCTGGGGCAGGCCTAGTTCGAGGCCAACCCGCCGCACCTCGTCTTTGAAAAGATAGCGCAGCGGTTCAATCAACTTTAACTCCATATCAAGAGGCAAGCCACCAACATTGTGATGGGTTTTGATACGGCTGGCGGCTTTGGTTTCGGGGGTGGCGCTTTCGATAACATCGGGATAGAGCGTGCCCTGGACCAGCCATTGAATGTCCCCAAGCTGGCGGGCTTCCGCCTCAAAAATGCGAATAAATTCGTTGCCGATGATTTTACGTTTTTCTTCCGGGTCAATCACCCCGGCCAGCTTATCCATAAAACGTTTAACAGCGTCCACGTAAATCAGCCGCAAACCCAGACCGTCCCGGAAAGTCTTGACCACGCTTTCGGCTTCGCCCTGGCGCAGCAGTCCGTTATTTACAAAGACGCAGGTCAGGCGGTCCCCCAGGGCTTTCCCAACGAGCGAAGCCGCTACCGCCGAGTCCACTCCGCCGCTCAGGGCGCAGATGGCCTGGCCGGTCGGCCCAACGGTGTCGCGGATAAGCTCTACAGCCGTCGTTATAAAGCTGTCGGCGGTCCATTCGCCTTTACAGTGACATACGTCGTAAAGAAAATGGTTTAAAATTTCAACGCCGTGCTGAGTGTGATTTACTTCGGGGTGAAACTGGACCCCCAGGATGGAGGCGCCGCTGGTGGGATGCTGGCCTTCCATCGCGGCCACAGGCGTATTCCGGGTAGCCGCGCTAACCGTGAAACCGGGCGGCGGGGCGGCGATATTGTCGCCGTGGCTCATCCAGACGCTTATTGTTGGGGGCAAGTCTTTGAAAAGCTGGGCGTCCGGTTTGACCTGGACATCGGCCTGACCGTACTCCCGCAAAGCGGCGGCTTCCACGATACCGCCGAGGTCGCGGGCCAGCAATCCCATCCCGTAGCAGATACCCAGGACCGGCAAACCACTTTCAAGGATATAGCCGGGAAGCTGGGGCGCGCCTTCTTCATAGACGCTGGCCGGGCCACCCGATAAGACAAAGCCGCGCGGGTTGAGGGCGTTAACTTTCTCCCAGGCCGCGTCGTGAGGCAGGATTTCACAATAGACTCTGGCTTCCCGCAAGCGCCGGGCTATCAGCCGGGTAAATTGGGAACCAAAATCAAGTATGACGATTGCTTCACTACTAACGGTAGGCATTAATTGAGCCGTGGAACCTTTCTAGAACAAGCCCCAAGGGCCAGACAATATATAGTTACTATCCTTAAATTTATATAATAATAACACAATAAGTATATAGCTAAAAGATACCTGAGTAACGGCAATCTTTTTTACCCCTTAGCCGGGTTCGGATTTTGTATCAGGGCCTAAATAAGTATATTCCGTGTCAAACTGCCAATCTAAAATTCCTTCAAGGGCGACTTCCAACCTGGGGTGTAACGGGTCAATTTTTTTTATAAGGTGAATATCTACCACACGGTTGTCATTAAGGTTCAAAGCTTCACAGATTGCGTCCAGGGTAATTTTTAGCCCGCCATCGAGATCGCGTTTATGGGGTGTAGTAAAGTAAAAGTCTAAAAAAACGGACAGGTGTACCCGTGCAAAATCCCGGCGCAATTCCTCGGAAACCAGTCCCTGGTCTTCGAGATACTCCAACCTCCGGCTAACTTCCCGCTTCCATTTGCGGGCTTCTTCACTTAGCACTCGCCGGCCGTTTACGGTGGCATACTGCGAATTGATGCCGGGGGGTAACGATAAAGTTAGCTGCAAAGCAGGCGCTTCAGGCTTCTTTGACATAACATTATTATAATATATATTCTTATATTTTGCCAGTTAAGATTGGCAGACAAATCTAGCTTAAATCCAATACCTTTTAAATA
>CADDZM010000408.1 GCA_902812345.1 Chloroflexota bacterium
CAGGAGTTGGGGGTGATAGTAGCCGAAGAAGAGGGTGAAGAAGCCGGGCGGCGGTTGGTATTAGCGACAAATGTGGCTTTAGATAGTCTGGGAATAGTCCAAAGTGTCTATAATGACTGGCGGTTGCCATCCACTGGGTGTGGCGTTTGGCGCCAGCACGCATCTGAGGGTCGTGCGGCGAGATTATTTCTAAGGCGGCCGGCGGAGTAGCGCTCTCTTGCCTAAACCGCATTTGCTCTTCCTCCCTTAGATACTGCTGGAGCCAAACCTGCCGCAATATTTCCACACTCTCCAAGTCTTTAAGCTAACTCAGGGCCGGGGCCGCCTGGTAAATGGCCTGGAGTAAGTGCCAGCCATCTTCCCCAATCCGCTGGGCTAAGACCGCACGGTCCGTTTCTTTTTTGCAAAGGCCAAAGCTTTCTAAATGAGTGCTATAACGCTCGAACCATTCCGTTTTGACCTGTTGACCTAACCAGAGCGGTGCAACTGTGGCTAAGACATTGAGGACATGTCGCAGGGTTTCGTGGACACAGCCCAGCCGGTTAAGTTTACGAGCCGCTCCGAGTATATGGGTAGCATCAGTGCGCTGTGGCTGGTTTTCTTTGAGCCAGCCTTTTTGCTTGCACACCGTAAGTACGGTCTCGAGTAGCTTTTCCTCAGCCTGATGCTCCACAAGGCGGCGGCGAAACTCGGACAAGACTGAAAAGTGGAAGCCGGTGTCAGTGAGTTGCAGATTTAACACATATTTCCAGTCCAGTCTGGTACGCACCGCCTCTGCTGCTTGGCGGTCAGTTAACCCCTCCATAAATTGCAGCACACTAACCAAAGCTAGCCGCCAGGGGGCTTCGGCTGGTTGACCTCGCACAGCGAAAAGAGCTTTGAACAATTCATCTTGATAAATGGTACCTAACTCCTGGCGCAATTTAAGGCAGAAATTATCTCCTTTAGGGAAAATGAGGTGAACAATGTGGGCGGTATCCAGGGGAACTTCCCCAATCGGATCAGGATGTAAAGTCATAAGCTACTCTTGCCGGCTATAAATAAGTGAGAACTAAAACTAAAGCTAACCAAATATGATCTAAACTACTTATATTAAACCAAAACTCCAATGATCTGGATAGTAATTCAGTTTTCATCTGGTGCCACTTTACCTACTTGAATTCGCCAACAACATCATGATGTGGTTGTACCGAAAAACCAGGGATGCGTAAATTTGCGCATCCCCTGGTTTTAGTTTTTAATTGCCGGTTCCAAAGTGCTGGAACCAAAATCAGCTAAAACCCCTTGTATTAACCGGCTAAAATCTTGTTGCTGGCTGCTACAAACGATTTAAGGGCATCGGCGACCGGGGCATTCTTATAAATCACATCCTGGTACATCTTGTCATAAAGCGGTTGAATGGCGGTTTGTTTGCCGGTGAGGGCCAACTCAATATTTGAATCCTTGGAATACGATAGACCCTTAGCAAACGCCGCCAGTTGCGCATTAGCCTGGATATCAGGATTCGTGCCCCACGAAATGCGCGGCATGGTCACCGTAGCTTCTTTGGCCGCTGCCACTTCCGCCTCCACGGTAGTCAGGGCTTTAATGAGTTTCCAGGCCATGTCAGGATTTTTGGCCTGTTTAGGAATCATTAACGAGGTTCCAGCCGACATGGTTGCCTGGACTTTGTGCGTTAAAGCCGGGGCAATCCCAAAATTGACATCCGGGCTGCCGTCCTTGATCGGCTTGATATCCCAGGGTCCGGTCAGAATCATCGCCGCCCGCTTGGCCGAAAAGAGCTTTTGCGGCCCTTCGTAAGAAGCCGCCTGTACCGGGATAGGGGCGACCTTGTGCTTATGGATCAGGTCAGCCTGGAATTGTAAAGCCTCAATTGCTTCTGGGCTGTCCATCACCAGAACCTTTTTGTCGGCATCATACCAATGCACCTGGTTTTGTAAGAACCAGGGCCAGGCGTAATTGGTATCCTGGTTGGGAGCAAACCCAAAGACCTGGGTGCCCTGCGTGGTGGCCTTGGCTGTCGCCAGAAACTCGTCCCAGGTTGTGGGCGGGTTGGCGATGCCGGCTTTGCTAAACATATCTTTATTATAAATAAGGAGTATGTTGGTTAAATGAAGCTGTATGCCATAGACTTCCCCGTGAAGAGTGCTCCGGCTGACGGTAAAAGGCTGCCAATCATCCGGATAACCCATGCTCTTGCCATCTGCCTCGATATAAGGTTTGAGAGAGAGCAGCTTGTTCTGCAAACCAAACTCTGGAATCCACCCGCCGGGCTCTTCAGACAGGTCGGGCACATTCCCGGCGGCAAAATTCGCCAGGATTTTAGTCCGCATATCAGGCCACTGGTACAGTTCTAACTGAACCTTCCAGCCCGGGTTGTCCTTCTCAAACTTGGAGATTACCGACTGGTAAGCCTTATAGTTGTGGCCGGCGTTCCAGTAGACCAGAAGGTTGCCGCCGCTACTGGAAGCGGCCGCCGAAGTAGCCGCGCCAGCCGCGGCAGAAGTTGCACCGGCCGCCGCAGTAGTGGCAGAAGTTGCACCGGCCGCCGCAGTAGTATTGACCGCACTGGAAGTGGCCGTAGGTGAATCGCCGCAGGCGGCCAGAATGGGAGATGCCAGGGCAGCGGTAGCCAGAGTTCCCCCAATCTTCAGGATAGTCCGGCGTGATACCGGCTTATTCAAGGCCGGTGTCTCAATTTTTTCTGGATTGTCCGGCGAATTTTGTTCACTCATGGAAAAACTCCTTTGTTTTATTAGGGTTCGCTAATTATTCCTAAAAGCGAAGACCAGATAATCTCTCCAAAAGACAGGTTACGAGAAAGGTAGATTACAGGTATTAGAAATTAAAGCAGTAGAAACCTGAAAGTTTATCAAACGAAACCCGGTAGTTTTTGGCCTGGTTCTCAAAGCCGGGCTTTGCCGTTAAGCAGACCCGCGTAAGATCAATTCCCAACTAATTAAATGCTTACGGCCGCTCAAAGAAGGGTTTTGCAGGCGGCTGAATAAAAGGTTCGCCACCTCGGTAAAGTCTAAAGAAACTGGTCCGATTGTGGTCAAGGCCGGGCTGGTATTCTGGCTTTCGGGGATGTTACCGGCCCCGATAACCGCAATATCCTCTGGAATCCGTAAACCGGCATCTCGAATAGCCCAGATTGCGCTGATTGCGGCTCTATCGGAAGAAGCAAAAATCGCGGTAGGGCGGTGAGGAAGTTGCAGCAGTTTTTTCACACTGATATAAGCATCCTGGGGCCGGTCTGCTCCGGTAAAAACCAGGCTTTCATCCAGAGGCAAGCCATTATCCCGCAAGGTTTGCCGGTAGCTGTTTAGCCTTGTATCGAGAGAGGAATCTTTAAGGACGTGGGTGATAATTCCAATCCGGCGGTGTCCCTTCTCGATAAGGTATTTAATCGCCCTGGAAACTGCTTCGCCATCGTTGGTCCAGACCACGTCAAAACCGGCCGGTGTTAAACTGTTACTGAAAATAACCAGGGCAATCTGGGCCTTAATCAGAAATTGAAGGTCGGCTTCTTCTATCTCTTCAAATCTAATAATCGCACCGTCCGCCAACCGGCTGTGCAATTGCTTCAAGACCTGGGTTTTGCGCTCGGGAGTGCCGCTTGATGCGATAATCAAAGAATAATGATGCCGGTCGGCTACCTTCTGAATATCCTCAACCAGGCTGTTATCGTAAGGACGGCCAATGTCTGACAAAGTTAAACATACTCGTTCTGTAAGCTGCCGCCGCAAGTTCCGCCCGGCCATATTTGGCACATAATTTAACTGGGTCATTGCTTCCAGAACTCGGTTGCACGTGGCAGAACTGATTTTATGGTTCCCCTCACGGCCTTGATTGATAACATAAGAGACCGTAGCCGGGGAAACACCGGCTAATCTGGCGACATCTTTAGTTGTTGCTATCATCCGTGTTCTATTCATTCTTACGTTTTAATCAGGATTAGCGCGCTCTGCGAGAGTTATTGAATGGAATCAATAAAACCCAAAGCTCATTTTCTAAAGCCTATCTATATATAATTGTTTGTAAACAAAGAATGCTAAAAGCAAGAAAAGCTGATGTGAATCGATTAACATTTATAAATTTATCATAAGAAATTCTTAAAGTCAATAATCAATTATGACTTTTGGGTTAGAAAGCCAGCCCCCTTTGTTGTCCAAACCTTCGGCAGGATTTAACCATGGTTTGTGATTGCTTTTTTATAACCTGAAGATTTATAATAGTCCTCAACCTTTTTTCAATAAACCATTCGAAAATTTTGGAAATTGTGAAATGAGTTTTCTTTCCTTGTTTCGCTTAAAAAAGGGTTCACAAAGTCTAATAGCAAATTTATATTCATTTTTCTTTTAAACCACCGATTTAATTATGAACCAGATTACTGTTGCAACGGTGCAATTTAATCATAAGCCAAACGACAAAGATTATAATTTTTGCCGCATAGAGTATTTTGTAAAAAAAGCGGCGAAAAGCGCAGTTAAAATTATAGTTTTCCCCGAAATGTGTCTTACCGGCTACTGGCATGTCCGCAACTTGTCACAAAAACAAATCGAAGATTTAGCGGAGCCGGTTCCCCAGGGTCCGACATGCCAAAAACTGCTTGAACTTTCCCAAAAAACCGGCATCATCATTGGCGCGGGTTTCCTCGAGAAATCAGATGGGAAAGTTTATAACAGCTACCTGGTCTGTATGCCAGACGGCAGCGTAAAAACCCACCATAAACTCCACGCTTTTGAAAGTAAGTATATTTCAAGCGGAAATAGCTACACCGTTTTCGATACTCCTTTAGGAGTAAAACTTGGTGTTTTAATTTGTTATGATAACAATATTTTTGAAAACGTAAGAATGACCGCCTTGTTAGGAGC
>CADDZM010000409.1 GCA_902812345.1 Chloroflexota bacterium
TGCCGGTTTTAAACAAAAAAACTGCCCTGGGTTAGGGGCAGTTGTGTATATTTTGAGATTAGAGAAATTCTTTATGCCGAAATTTTATCGTAGTGGCTGGCTACGCGCCGGATAATATGTTTCATGGTCGAAATCTGGGCTTCTTCTCCGGTTTCCTTCCATGGGATATAATAGTCAGCCCCGTTCTGGTAGGCGGCAACCATAGTTTTGAGGGAGGTATCATGGCCAAGCAACACTACCGGCACTTTCTGCCCGCAATTTTGCTTGATGTGATTGCACTGGTCGAAATAGAGGCTGCTCGGTTGAAGCGCGTCCAGCAAGACCAGGCTATATTTTTCAAAGTCCACATCCTCAATTTGTTCCAGGGTTTTAAAGTCAAGCTCGAAATTAATCGCCAGCCTGCCTAAGATCGCTTTTAAGCGGGAAACACCTGGATTGGGGGAACTCAGTAATAAAATAGTCTTAGGAGCCGCCATAAAGGGACTTTCTGATGCTAAACCGGAAAGGGGTTTGTTAAGCAGCCGAAAAATGATCGACTTTTGGAAGCAACTCGGCCCGTTTTGGCTCAAAGCTCGGCCGGTTAGGCAGCATCTCACTGAGCAAGAGCGCATCCGGCGAGAACTGGGCCGCTTCAATCTGCTCTAGCACGGCGGCTATGGCCTCATAGAATTGCTGGATAGAACCGGCCGGCACTGTAGCAACCAGGCGGCGTTCTTCATCGCTCAACATGATGGGGCTTTCCCCAAACCGCCGGGCATACCCGCGATTGTAGGACTCAATAGCGCCCAGGCGGTTCGCCATAAACTCCCCGCGCAACTGACCATCTGTCGCGATTGCAACCGTCAATTGGTCTATCGTAGATAGAGAAATCATTTACCTGCCTCTGAAAGGATATTTGTGATAAGCATCCCGATGGGTCAAACCCGCCGGTTAAAGAATTACCAGGGGGTTAAAGGGCCGTCTTCCGGCAAAGTAACAATCAGCTTGCTGCTTTCTTCAATCTGAGCTTCCGCCGCTACGGACTCGGTAACAATTGCTTTCATTTTCTCTTCTCCCTGAATTTCTAATCTCGGCTTAAAAAGGCAAGCCGGACTGTTTAATATCTTCTTTATGAGCATTTACCAGTTTTATCACCCCGAGGTGATTTTGTTGGGTACACCAAGAGTATAGCAAGTGATTCTCACGAAAAAATCACCATAAATTACATATTTATAGAGAAAAGAAGTTTTTCAGGCGAGCTTTTGCAGTAAGGAGCGTGTTTCCAGGGATGGTTGTAAATCCAGTTCTTCCAGGGCTTTAACGCACTGGGTGTACTGGCGCTTGGCTTCGGGTTTATTGTTAAGGGCTAACAGGCAGGTAATCTCGGCCCGGTAAGCTTCTTCGTTGTACTGGTCTTTGAGCAGGATTTGTTTCCACAGAGGCACCGCCTGGGCGTAATCCCTGGCTGCCTGGTAGTATTCGGCCAGCCGCTTCAAGCCTTTTAGATACAATTCCAACAAATACCGTTGTCTTTCAATGACCCAGTTGGAATAAAGCTGGTCCAGGAAATCTCGCCGGTAGAGTTGGAGGGCTGCCGCCAATCTTTCAGGCTGCAATTCACGGCTGGCGAGGGCCGCGGTTACTTCAGTGGTAAATTCTTTAGCATCGTACCATAACTCGCCCTGTAAAAAGTACCGTTGGGCCCGTAATTTAAGTTCCACCGGGGCGATAACTTTGCGTAACAAAAAGAGGACGTTGTGGAGGGCGTGGGTGGCGTTTATTTCTTCATCATCTTCGAATAAGGCTTCGATTAGTTCGTCGCGGGTACATGAAGAATTTTCCAGCAAATAAAAGAGGGCTTCGCGGGCCTTGGCGTTGCGCCAGTGTTTTATTTCTTCGCCGCCGCGCCAGACCCGCCCACCGTCCAGGGCGAAACTGGTCAACCCGCCGGAAGAATTTTTTAGCTCGATTTCAGGTTGAGGCGGTGTAGTCCCGGCCACACTCAGGCCGGAGCGCGGCTCCAGATAATTGCCAATCTTAATCTGGGGCGGTAAATCCAGGTTCGAGATAAAACCGTGGCGGCGCAAGAAACTTTCAACCAGCGGCGTAACCTTCCGCCCGGCCGCGAATTCCATCAGGCGGTTAGCCCAGTGCAGTTCAAAAGGCAAGAACGGGTCAAAGCCGAGTTCATCGGCCAGTTCCAGGGCGCGTGTGAGCGAACTTAACGCTTTGCGCGGCTCGGTAAGGGCGAGCCAGTTAGCGGCCTGAATCAAAAGCACGCTGGCTTCTTCCAGGGGCGAGTTGGAGTCTTCAAAGATAGCCAGGGCTTTTTCACTTGCGCTAAATGAGCGGCGGTACGCCCGGTGGGTGTATTCGAGCCAGGCCAGGTTGCGGTAACTGTAAGCGGCCTGATTCGGCATAGCGTATTCGTTAGCAAGTTCGAGGGTATACTGGGCATGACTGGCGGCCTCGTCATAATGCGACTGCAAAATCAGGCTGGTCGTACGGTCGTGCAAAATAATCAGTTCCATTTTGCGGACCTGCCCCCGCCGGGCCAGTTTCAGGGCTTCCTCGTAATGGTGGGCCGCCTTGGCGTAGCGTAAGGTGTCGCGGTAAATATTCGCCAGGATATTTTGCAAAAATAAGCTTAAATATTGGTCTTTGAGGTCAGCCGTCAGGGTCAGGGCTTCCTGTAACATTTCTTCCGCCGGTTGGTAGCGGTGCTGGATGTAATAATTATTCGCCAGGTTTGTCCGGCTGTAGGCTTCCCGGCTGCGATTGCCGCTCTTGATAAATTCTTGCAGCGACCGTTCATAATAGATGGTGGACTTGACCATGCGGCCCTGGTGATGGTACAGGTGGCCGAAATAAGTATCGATTACAGCCAGCCGGAAGTTATCGCCCAGGTCGCGGTAGATTTCGACGGCTTCGCGCAGGTGTTTTTCCGCGTCAATGCCCCGGCTTTGCTCGATAGCCACGATACCTGCCACCAGGCGGGCCGAGGCCAGAGCCTGTTTGCCCTGTTCAGTCTGGCTCAGTCGGGAAGCGTCGCTGATAACCTTATGCGCCTCGGCCTGGGCCTCCCAGAATTGGCCCATTCGCAGTTGTAACTGGGCTTTATCGGCAACGGCCCGGGCGGCCCAATCAAAGATTTTAGCCTGTTCGTAGGCTTCAATAGCCTGGCTGTACTTTTTAAGCGCGGCCTGGTTGTCGCCCTGTTCCAGCAGCAGGCGGGCTTTAACGTTTAGGAGGTGGGGGAAATCTTCCTGCTCGACCTGGGGTAGCTGTTGCAGGAGTTCGGCCAGCAGACCGGTCTGCCCCGCCGCGTAGAGCGACTGGGCGATTTCGTTGAGCAGGCTGATAGCTTTGAGCGGTTCCCCGGCCTCGCCGAGGTGACGGACCGCCTCTATATTGTTCCCCGTTTCGTGCTCGACCAGGGCGGCCCGGTAGTGGGTCTTGCGGTACTCCGGCAAATCCTTTTTCAGCAGGGACTGCAAGAAGCGCCCGAAAAGATTGTGGTACTGGTAGGAAATCCCGCCATTTTCAAGCTGGTGGCGGGTAATAAAGAGGTTGGCGGCCTCGAGTTGTTGCAAATAACGGCGGGAGCGTTCGACAACAGCGTTTTTATCCGGCTCGTCCCAGAGGGCCGCGCATTTTTCCGGCGTCATCCAGGCCAGGACTGCGCTTTTTACCAGGAAATTCTGCAGGCCCGGCTCTAAATTCCCAAAAACTTCCAGGGCCAGGTAATCGAACAAGGCTTCAAACCCAAGCTCGGTCGGGTTAAGCTCGGCCTGGCTTCTGGTCAGCCAGGTGAGGCGGGCCGGACCCTGCGCGTTTAGAAGCAGAATAATAGCGGTAATCCAGCCTTCCGAGTATCCGGCCAGGGTCGCGGCCAGTTTTTCAGGCTGCTCGATGTTATAAAACTTTTCAAGCAGTTGCACGATTTCCGGCTCGGTAAAGGCCAGGTCTTGCGGGCTGAGAAAACTAACCTTTTGCTTGGCAAGCAAGCGCACCAGCATCAAGTTTTTGGGCTGGGTGCGGGAAGCGATAATGAGGTGGACAAACGACGGCAAAATCCCAATCAGGCGCTGCAAGAACCAGCTAACCCGCTGGCTTTCGGCAAATTGAAAGTCGTCTAGTACCAGTAAGGTCTGGGAAGGGCCAGCACCGGCCCGGGCCTGCAAGAGTTCCAGTTCGTGGGCAAACTCGTCGGCCATCCGGCGCAAGAAAGGTTCGGCCTGCAACTCATTTAAATTTTGGTCTAGCAGGGCTTCGAAGCCCTGGCCGAAACCGGGGAAAGGCCGCCGCACCGCCAGCAAGAGATACCGGCAAAAGACCGCCGGGTCGCGGTCGGTTTCTTCCAGGGTATACCAGGCTAAATGCATGCGGGTGGAGCGGGCGAATTCTAACAGGAGGCTGGTTTTACCGTAACCGGTCGGCGCGGAAATAACGAGCAAACTCTGGGTGTACACCAAGTCCAGGACTTCCTGTAGGCGCGGACGATGCAACAGGGCCTGGGATTGAGGGGGGTTTATTTTGGTTATTAGAATGGAATTATCCATCGCTGTTTCAGCACTTGATGCACACCCCAACTTACCTGGGACAACTGCTTTTAACCCACACAATTTGGTTGTGTTTATATTACCATATCTTCAACATATATTCTTAAAGATACAATAACTATTATCATTATATTATCATGACTTTTGCTTTGAACCCGAGAAGCTTCTTGAAAGGGAAGAAATAAAACTCAAAATAATTGTTTCAAGCAAAAATCCTGATTATATAGAAAGCTTGAAATGGTTAAAATACCCACGAGCAAAAAAAGCCCTGCCGAAATTTGCCACGAGTCCCGGCGGTAAGCCTACCACCCGGCCAATGCAAGCAACTTATTTT
>CADDZM010000410.1 GCA_902812345.1 Chloroflexota bacterium
GCCTAAATTGTTGTTTAGTTATTTTTCAGAGGAAGCCTGGTAACATATTAAATTTATATGGTCGCCAGGAGTCTATGAAAGCCGCAGAACCCATTGAATTAAATTTCTATTAAATTTCAATGCAAGAAATCGTTGATTGCTTAAAAGACTTCCCCGCCACTGTTGGTCCGGCCGGGCGAGCGTTTCTCGAACTCCTCGACGATAGCGCGGTCAATAGCGGCGTTGGCAAGCTGGCGGGCGGCCTCTCTTAGCTCGTCGTCACCCAGGGACAGTCTGCCGAACTTTAGTAGAAACCATTCCTCGAAGAACATCCGGCGCGGCTTTGAAAGAAACATCTCAAAGCGGAGTTCTCCGCCCGGCTTGGCAGCGTTGCGGTTGCCTTTCTGGCCGCCCCGCCCTCTTTTCAAATCATCTATGGGCTGCGCTCTTTTGTTGTCTGCCATCAGGTTCTGTCTTTCTTCGGTTACTCTTAGAGCTTTTTAAACAATTTATTTTGTAGGTTTTCATAGTTATTGAGCAGCCTCACCCTCAAACCATACCCTCTTTTCTCAAAGTTATTGAGGTTATTTCTCACAATTATTGAGCTTCCCCTTCACTTTTCTCAAAGTTATTGAGTAAAGTATTGACCTAACTTGAATTCCTAGCTATACTTGAGCTATTCCTTTTGCCTTCCGGTCCCGGTCCCGGTCCCCGGTCACCTGTTTCACCTCGGTCCCCTATTTTCCTTGTGGTCTCTTGCACATTGCCAAGTGTTAACCGGTTGCAACCTTCTTTTCACCTCACTAACAGAAAGTAGCTTTGGTTATGGCTAGAGTTTGCCTTGAAGCCGGTATCCGTTACCTGCTTAACAATCAGGTTTATCTCATACGCCAACTTTTACCTGAGGATAAGCTTCTTATAGAAAACCAGACTTTTGGCGGTCAGGTTACCATCAATCACTCAGATTTGGATACGGAGTGGGCCAAGGGAGGTTTACGCTTTGAGTTAAGCGGTCCTAATACTCGATCCGAACTCCCTCCAACTTCCGACAAAACCGCCCCTAAAAATAAAAGAACAACAAGTAACGACCTTGTTACTGCTTATACCTTTGCCGATTTCCAACAATTGCCTGAGCGTTATCAAAAAGAAGCCTGGCGGCGCTATCAATTACTGATGCCACTGCTTAAACCCCCTGGCCCTGATGACCCGCCTGTTTCCTTAACCGAATATGCTAAATCACTTTTACCCCCACCCCAAAGTGCTAATCCAGCTAACGATGGTCCTGATTCTTCCGCTCCGGTTTGTGTTAAGACCCACCGCACTCGCTCGCCTATTGGGCAGGCTACCAGCCGGGCTAGTTTACAACGCTGGCTTACCGGCTTCCGGCAAAGTGGCTGGGATATTCGGTCCCTTGTTCCAGCGGCTTTCCTCCAGGGTGGTAAGGGCCAGACCAGACTCGGCCATGAACTGGAAACCATCGTTAGCACAGTGCTGGCCGAATGCGCCAGTAAACCGGCTTACCGCACTACTCAGGACGTTTACTTGTTAATCGTCCAAAAGGTAGCGGAACTTAATCGTACTCGCCTTCCCGATCAGCAATTGAAATTGCCGGGTCAGGCGACCATCGCCCGCCGGATTAAAAGTGGGGGTTGGGCGAATGCGACTATTCTTAACCGCCGGGCCACTCGCAGTGAACGAGTGGCCCAACGAGGGGTCTTTGCTGGTCCGAAACCAACCCGTATCCTGGAGCGAGTCGAAATGGATCATACTTTGCTAGACCTGTTCGTGGTGGATGAAACCGACCGTTTACCAATTGGCCGCCCTACTCTGACTTTAGCCCTTGACGCCTACAGCGCCTTTCCATTAGGGGTGTATGTTGGCTTTGAGCCACCCAGTTATCGCAGCGTGATGAACTGCCTGTGGCATGCCATTTTACCCAAGAGTGGCGTAAAAGAGCAGTATGACACCCAAAACGGCTGGCCGGCCTACGGGTTACCTGAGACCCTGGTAGTCGATCACGGGCGGGAGTTTAGTGGCCGTGACCTTAAAGAAGCTTGCGCTCAGTTGGGCATAGCTTTAGAGTTAACGCCTCCCCGTTCTCCCTGGTTTAAAGGCAAGGTTGAACGCTATTTCCGCACCACTAACACCGGGTTAATTCATACTTTGCCAGGCACTACTTTTTCTAATCTGATCGAACGGGGTGACTATGACCCGGCCAAGCACGCCTGTATTTCCCTCACGGCCTTCTGGAAAATTCTGCATCTTTTTCTATTAGACTTTTACGCGCAGGATTGGCATAGCCGCTTGGATGACACCCCGGCCAGACGATGGGCCGCCAGTCTGGCGGCGGGTTTTCACCCCAGTCTACCACATAGTGCCGATGAGCTTCGAATACTTCTAATGCGCGGTGAAGAACGCACTATCCAACGCCAGGGTATCGAATTTGAAACCTTACTTTATCAAAGTCCTGAACTCGCCCAATTATACACCCGGTTACTACCCACAAACCGGACGGTCCGGGTCAAATATGATCCAGGAAATTTAAGTGTTGTGTACGTCCTCAATCCTACCTCTACCTTCACCTCCACCCAGGACCACTCTGAAAGCCAGGGGTCATGCGAAAGTGGCAACTGGTTGAGAGTGCCAGCCCTCGACCAGAACTATACCAGCAATCTTTCACTATGGAAACACCGTTTAATCTCTCAGGGTTGAATTCCCCGCTGCTTGCGGCGCATCCTTGTGAGAGTAATCCGCTTAAAATACTCCGCCGCTTGCGGCGGGGAAACTTATTCCGCCGTTATGTCCTGCAAGAAAAGAAGCATGTGGATCTTACGGCCCTGGCGCAGGCCAAGCAAAGCATCCAGGAATTGGTTCAGCAGGAATTTCAGCTCACTCGATCTCAAATTAAACCTCCCGGTCCTGGGCTGAACCGTAAAACGGCCGCTCGTTTTCTAGAGATCGGGACTGGACCGGTTAATGCCGGCTCCCCCTTTTCCAGCTCAAAGGTACCAACTACCGCTGGCTCTGAACCCGCTTATTCTATCACGGCTAAGGACCAACTTACTGACTCTGCCACTCAGAACGATGCTTACCACCAGGCAACCGCAATAGATGAATCAAAGCAGGCAGAACCACTCAATTTTAGGCCCCAAACAAAGCCTAAACAAAAGGAGAAGGAAGAAGAAGAAGAAATTAAGCCCTCCGAGTGGGGTGGGGATTACGGGTTGCCACGGCCCAATTCCAGGCTCTGAAAGCTCGAATTAATACCAGTCCGGTAAGTAACCCAATACATCGTACCCGGAAATTGCCAGGGTTAACGCAACACCAGTTACACAAGCAATGTCTAAAAGAAGCAAAGAAACGACCGGAGAACTGTATCTATGACCCAAACTCAAGCTGAAACTGAGACAATAGCCGCGCCAAGTGCTACATTTTTAAGCGACCCGCCCAGGACGCGTGAAGATATATGCAAACTACCAGGTTCCCAGCGAGTGGCCTGGGTGGAACGGATTAGGATCTTTCATCGACGCTGGTACGAGATCACTGGGGAAATTGAACGCTGTCACGAAATGAAATTTGAAGCGGCGGAACCCCAATGTCTGCTCGTTGTCGGACCGACCGGGGCAGGCAAAACCACTCTTATCAGTTCTTACGCCTCTCGCTACCAGGTCAATTACACCCCTAATCTTACCCTGATACCCATTGTTCAGGCTACTATCCCAACTCCTGCTTCAGAGAAAAGTTTGGCTACCGCCTTACTCTACGCCCTGGGTGATCCTCTGGCGGGGCGAGGTACCACCGGCGCCATGACCCAACGTCTCATCAAACTCATGAAGGATTGCCGGGTGGAACTTCTAATGTTGGATGAACTCCAGCATTTTGTTGACCGAGACAGCCAGAAAGTGCTGCAAAATGCCAGCAACTGGCTCAAAATGGTCATTAAAGAAACCAAAGTAGCTTGCATACTGGCCGGCCTCGAAAATGAAGCCGAGCAAGTCATTAATATTAATCCTCAGTTAGCGCGCCTGTTTGGCGATCCGCTAGTACTGTCTCCCTTTCGCTGGGATGAGGCCAGGCCGGAAACTATCAAGGAGTTTCGGACTTGTCTGGCCGATCTTGAAGTGATGTTGCCTCTTAACGAACCATCCCATCTCTCCAGCCGGGAATTGGCCTGGCGTTGTTTTGTAGCCAGTGGTGGGTTGATGAGTTATCTGATGGCTCTGGTGCGGCGAGCCACCAACCTGGCGCTGAGTACAGGCCGCGAGAATTTAGATTTGAATATTCTGGCTACCGCCTTTGACCAGCGTTTAGCCGGCCAAAGACGAGGTCTGGCTAATCCCTTTGTAGGTGAGCCACCTCAAACTAATCCCAAACCTGGCAGGCCATACCAGACCCGCAACTCATAAGGACAAAGGTAAAAGCGAACACCCAGCCCTAACCGGAGGTTTCGAAACCGGCGTAGGAGTAAAAAAAAAAGAAACAAATTGGGAGAAGCAAATTTGCAGCCTCTTAACCTTGAAGATAAAGAAAGCCTGGATGCAACTGCTACCTTTGAAAGGGTTACCCAGACTCGTCAGATGGATAGGGTGAGCAGCTTACCTCGCTTACTCAAACGTCCCGACCTGCTGCCAGGTGAGTCGCTCTCCTCCTACCTGGCGCGACTAGCCCAGGCCAACTACTATGAACCGCCCAGTTTACTCCTCGGTTTAATCCTTGGTGAAAAAACCAGCCCATCCGCTAGTCGTGGTCGTGGTCTTAGTGAAAAAGTTTGGCCGCAACGACACTACGACAATTTACAATGGCCCACCGGTTTAGAAACCTATAGCCGGTTGGCAGCCTTGACCGGTCTGGCACTAGCACGGTTTTACGAAGCAACCGCCCAC
>CADDZM010000411.1 GCA_902812345.1 Chloroflexota bacterium
GGCACAAATCCAGCGACTCCTTGACATGCTCATCTTTCCAGCCACCGCCTACCGGGTTGCCCTGTAGCATCTCGAAAAGCAGGTGCGCCCTACCCCTGGTGGCATGTTTTTCCTCATGCGTTACCATATAGCTGGGACACATAGTGCCGCCGCCTTCGCGCCGGCATAGCCCAACCCCCACGCAGCGCAAGGTGGCTTTGGCAAAGCTGCCATCGTCATCCGGCATAAAGCTAAAATGGGTCTTTAGCGCAGGTGGGTTGTAACCGGTCCCCAGGCGCAAATTTTCGTCGGGGCGATAGGCATCCACCACCTTGCCGGGGTTCATCTTCCACTGGGGATCCCAGATAGACTTAAATTCCCGAAAAGCGCCGACTAAATCTTCGCCAAACATTTTGGGAAGCAAGGCCGCCCTGGCTTGCCCGTCGCCGTGTTCGCCAGAGAGAGAACCGCCATACTTGAGCACCAGGTCGGCGGCTTGATCAATAAATTTCAGGTAATTTTGAATGCCTTCAGCCGTCCGCAAGTCAAAAGTAATCCGGCAATGTACGCAGCCCTGCCCAAAATGGCCGTACAGGGAAGCTTTGTAACCATGTTCGGCTATTAACTTGCGAAAATCACGCAGGTAATTCCCAAGATTCTTTGGGTCAACCGCCGAATCTTCCCAGCCCGGCCAGGCGTTGTGTTCGCCCGGTACAAAGGCGGTTGCCCCAAGCCCCGCCTCGCGCACTTCCCACAGCTTCTTTTCTTCGGCTTTATCTACAAAAAGTTTCATGCTAGGCGGGTTGTCTTTTTGCTTGAGGGTGTCCATTGTTTTGCGGGCGTTGGCATCGGCTTCCTCCTGGTCCTCCCCGCCAAACTCGACCAGCAACCAGCCTTTTCCCTCTGGCAGCATGGCTACATCCTCCGGGTGCAAGTCTTTTTTCTGCATAAAGTTGATTAGCTCGTGGTCCATGCCTTCCAGCCCAACCGGCTTAAACGACATAATTTCAGGCACAGCATCGGCCGCCGTATAGACATCGGGGTAGCCCAGCACCAGCAGGGTCCGGGCCGGGGGACTGTTTACCAGGCGCACAGTGGCTTCCAGCACCAGGACGCAGGTGCTTTCCGAGCCAACCAAAGCCCTGGCAACATTAAAATCGTTTTCCGGTAAAAGCTCATTGAGGTTGTAGCCTGATACCCGGCGGGGAATATCCGGGTAACGCTGGCGGATTTGAGCAGCGTGGCGGTCGCGCAGCTTTAATAGTTTGGAGTAGATCTCGCCGCGCCGGTCGTCTCTGGCGGTGATTTCAGCCAGTTCCCGGTCGCTGGTCCGGCCCACCGTGAGATGCAACCCTTCATAAGTGAGGATTTCCAGTTCTTCGATATTTTCTTCGGTCTTACCGGCCATGACCGAATGAACCCCGCACGAGTTATTGCCGATCATGCCGCCCAACGTATTGCGGTTATGGGTGGCCGGGTCAGGGCCGAAAGTCAGGTGATGCTTTTCGGCCGCGTCGCGCAGGTCGTCCAGGACTGTGCCGGGCTGGACCCTGGCTATTTTTTTATCCGGGTCAATTTCCAGCACCCGGTTCATGTACTTGGACATGTCTATAACCACCGCTACGTTACAACACTGCCCGGCCAGGCTGGTCCCGCCGCCCCGGCCCAGGATAGGCACCTGGTAATGACGGCAAATCTCCACCGTTTTAATTACATCTTCCTTGTCTTTTGGCAGGACCACTCCAATCGGCACCTGGCGGTAGTTGGAAGCGTCGGTAGCGTAAAGACCCCGGCTACCGTTGTCAAAACGGACTTCGCCTTTTATAGACCTGCCCAGATCAGCCGCCAAAGCTGCCACATTCAAATCGGGGTTATGCTCTATTTGATAGCTTTGAGTTTTTTCCTTATGCCGGGTGTTAGAAGTCGGTATAATCGTCCTCATGAGTTAACTTCCTTCCTGATTAGGATTATTTAGCTGCTTGCTTTAACTAACTTGCAAACTAACCTGACTGCTTAGTTATTTTTCACGGCAACTTCAAAGGTCCGGCCCTCCCAGCGCCCGGCTTGCAGCCAGCGAAAAGTAAAGGCTACGCTGCTACCAACCGGCAAATCCTGGGTTGGGAGGTCGGCGTAAAAGATGCCTATTCCGGTATCAATAACCTTCAGGGTCTGCACTTGCTGCCAGTGGTTAATACTCACCCGGATTTCGGCGGATGCCAGCACTTCGATTCGCAAAATCTTACCGGCGGCCATACGGCGGATTTTGTGGTTAAACCGCCAGATGGCATAAGGGGTAGAACCAACCCTTTGGCCGTAACGCTGGACCGGCTGGGGTGGCATGTCAAAGATGCGGTTATCTCGCAAAGAACGGATTAACTTGAGGTATTCGGCATGCGCCCAGACCAGCGGCTGGGCCGAGTTCGAAGGGTGCCCCTTGAATAAACCGCGTTCTGGAATATCTGCGGCATCCCAGACCTGTTCGGGCAGAAGGCCGCCCTGGCCGGTTTGGGCGGACATTACGGCTTGCAAGCGCCTGGCTCCGGTCACGTTTCCGGCTGCCAGTTCGTAGTGGGCACGTTCTCCTGCCAAAAGGGGCCAGCCTCGGCCTATGCCGGTACCGTCATAAGGGCTTCCATCGGCCTTTTCACCGTAACCATCGTGGTTGTAGCGATGCCAGACCGGGCCGGTGGGTGTTAGCGTCTTTAAGGTAGCATCAATTACCTTGATAGTATTGAGAATACAGGGATCAGTAGGACTCCTCAGACCAAACCGCACCAGGGCTAGGGCATCAGGGCTGACGATCTGAGCGGCCGGGAACTTAGCTTGACCAGGGGGATGATTAGCCAGTATAAGTGTTCCTTTATCCTTGGCGTCACTGGACCAGCTACCGGGAGCGGCCAGGCGTACATAATAACCAGCAACGCCGACCTGGTAGGCCAGATTAGTGTCTTTAACATAGATCCATTTTTCGATATTTGCGTTCCAGATGTCGGCGGTCTGACGGAAGTAGTCGGCCAGGTTTGGCCGCCCGGCCTCCTCGGCAAAATCAGCGCCCGCCAGCAGGGCGGCTATCTCGCTAGCGAGCGTAAAAGGCGAGTAACCGGGTTCTTCTTCCCAGCGCCCTTCGCCGGTTACGGGACCGTTGCGGGCCAGATACCCGGTGGCTTTAAGCACAGCCGGCCAGACTACCCCGTTCTCGAAGGCGTTTTTGCGCCGCATGGTGTCGGCCAGCAGCACAAAGAGGGCGGTTTCATCCATTTGAATGCCATGCCAGTAAGGTCGGCCATCCAGCCACATATTTTGCAGCCAGTGGCCGTCCGCTTCCTGGGTACTCATTAAATAAAATACCGCCCGCCTGGCTTCCTCATCCTGGCCGGCAGCCAAAAGACCTCCGGCGCTTTCAATCAGGTCACGCGGCCAGACCAGGTGATAAACGCCCAGTTCGTGGTCGCTTCTGGCATTTCCCCAGGGAATTGAAAGGCTGGCAATAAGGCCGCCCGGAAATCGTTTGGCTTCGTGGGTTTTCAGCACCATCGTACTTACCCGGTAGAGATTAACATCTTTTTCATCTGGCCGGTCGGAACTATCAAGACCTAAACAAGAGGCTTGAAAAGCTTGCCACTCCTGCAGGTAGTTTTACAGGACATTTTCAAAAAATCCCAGGAGAGAGGCGCGCGCCCGTTGTCCGGCTTCTTCAGGGGTAGCCCCAAAAGCCAGGGCCAGCCTAAACTTGCCTTTACTTTTATCCAGGTCTAGCTGGGCGGTAAGGGCAATATTGCCGTTTGGGGCCTGTGAGTAAAATTTGGTCAGTTCAAAGTTTGAGTGCAAATCCTGCCAGCCGTCGCTCTTTCCTGCATAACCACAACTCACCGCCTGGAAAGGAATAGAGCAGGCCAGGGCCAGGGTGGTGCCTTCCCGACGGGCAAAAAGCATTGGTATTCCCTTGTAACTACCTGCCCAACCGCTGTTGTCACTCCCCTGGTTGCCGATGTGGGGCGCCAGCAAGGTATACAACCGGTAATCTGCCAGGTTGCCTTTTAGGGCTTCAAATTTAACTTGTTGTAAGAGTACATCCCGCGCCGGATCGGTAATAATGGTTTTGGTCATCCGGTAACAGCCCTGGTGGCAGGTATTAGTCAGCAGGTAAGCCGGAACCCCTTGCTTGATAAAGTTGGTCTCATGGTGGGCGTCACGTTTTTCTTCTGAAAAGAACTCTTTCCCGGCGGTAACAATAAACCCTAAATCGCGAATATTAGCCAGGTCAATATTGGGATAATAGACTTCGTTGATGATACCGTGGGAAAGCGTGAACCAGACCCGGCTGGTTGGATTAATAGCGGTACCAACACCACTTTTGGCGCTGGAAGTCCAACGAGGCTGGATGCCTGGCTGGCCGGGTGGTAAATTATTTTTGTTCGTCATACTTTTTTAACCTTAATGTCCGAATTTAGCTTTTAAGGTTTCAATAAGCCCAATATCTATCCTTTAATAAGCTTATTAAAATTGGGGGAGGTTGGGAATAACTCGGTTGGTTGATTGAATGATTAAAGGTTACTAATTCTTTTTGATTAGTGGGCAGTCATTAATAAATGAAGGACAGGAGACCTAAACCTTCCAGGTATATCAAAAGTTTGGTCTTTGGATAGATTATTTATTCTTGATTGGCTTGTATAATTGTTGTACAGGTAATATGTTGTTGGTTGTACCTAGTTGCTGCTCTCTATCCAGGCAAGTAAGTAATAAGTAGAATTGCACAAAGAAATAAATCATCCCGCCGCAACCAGCGGGGTATTAGCGAAATGCTCTTGTGGGTGGTCCTTCCAATAAGGTAGCACCGCAAGCGGCGGGGAATTCAACCCAAAGAGATTAAA
>CADDZM010000412.1 GCA_902812345.1 Chloroflexota bacterium
TCGTCCGGGTGCGCGGGGCCGGACCGCCCCGCGCACCCGGACGAAACTCGCCGCTGTGCGATACATAAAGCGCTTGCCGCGAGCTTCGGCTTCCAATAGACCCAGCACCACCACCGCCAGGTCGCCGTAACCGGCTGCGTTAACGATAACCGGGCGGCCACCTTCGACCCTGTTCAAGAGAGCCGCAACCGCCGCCGGGCCGCCTTGCCGGATAGTAGCGAGGTCCAAACTTACTACGTGGGAGGCTTTCCAGCGGCCCCGGCTTTTTTCTTCGAGCCAGGCCGGTAAAAAAGCGGTGCTGTAGCCAAAAACTTTATCCTGGGCGAAAGGGGTCAGGTGGGCCGGGACCAGGTTATCCGAAGCAGCGGTTGGGCTTGCCACATAGTGCGTATCATTAATGGTGTAACGGCCTCCCTCGAAAAAGGCCGGGACAATCAAATGACCGTCATGGCCGCCCAGTTCGCTTTCCAGGGCTTCAATTTCCGCCGGGTAATGGCCGCGGAGAGTCGAATCGCTCCGGCTGGCAATAACAAAGCCCGTTCCCATACTTCCGGCTATTTTAAGTTCGCGGGCAATCTTACGATTAATTTCGGCAGCTTCTTCAACCGGAAAGCTGCGGGAATTGGTCAACAGGAAGAAAAGTTTAGGCTCCTCGCGCAAGGCTTTTGCCAGGACCTGTTCATTCCAGGTAGTAAATAAAACTACATCGTGAACCGCCTGGACCCCGGTCGGGTCATCGTCAATTACAACCAGTTTTCGCCCGCTGGCCTTTACTTTCTCTAAAATTTGAGGGAATAGCGCCGCTTCGTCCGGTTCAGGGGGCAGGCCAGCCAGCAGTTGTCGAAGCGATTGGTTCTCAGCCATCTCCCATTCCCGCCTGTTTTTCAATCAGTTTTATGATTGATGAGTCATCCAGGAGACCCAGCCCGTCCGCAGCGGCCATTTTGTAGAGCTGATGCACAGCGCTGCCGATTACCAGCGGGTGATTCAGACGGTTGGCCGCGTCTATTACAAAGCCAATATCTTTTGCCAGGATATTAAGAGCGCTTTTAGGAGGAGTAAATTCTTCTTTAACCATACGCGGCCCGCGATTGGAGAAAATCCAGCTATTTCCGGCGCTGGTGCTGATAATATCGAGCAGCATCTGCTTATCCAGGCCGAGTTTTGTACCCAGCGTCAGGGCTTCTGCCGCGACAGCGTTATGCACGCATACCATCAACTGGTTAATTATTTTAACTGCCTGACCATCCCCGGCTGCGGTACCTACGTGATAAATATTTTTGCCCATGACCTCCAGGACCGGGCGGCATTTTTCCATCACCTCGTCAGGCCCACCGGCCATGATACTTAATTCACCGGCTAACGCGCCCACTTCGCCGCCACTGACGGGGGCGTCCAGGTAATCAATCCCCATCTCTTTGAGCCGGGTGGCCACTTCTTGCACCGTATTGCGGCTCATGGTACTCATGCCAATCACCACCGAGCCGGGAGCCATCGCTGCCGCGGCATTTCCCGGTTCAAAGAGGGTGGCTATAAACTGGGCATCGTTTACGACCATCGTAATTAAAATATCAGAGTTGCGGCCCACATCCTCCAGGGTAGCGGCAGATTTCGCGCCCTGTTCGACCAGATACTTAACCGGCACCGAGTTAATATCGAAGACGGTGCAGGCGTAACCGGCTTTAACCAGGTTAGCCGCCATGGGGCGTCCCATTACGCCAACCCCTACAAAACCGATCTTACTTAAATTAATCTCAGGTTTTTCAGCCATGTTTTTGCCCTATCTAAAAAATTAAATAACAGGTTTCATCTCGTAAGTGTCCAGAGGCTGCCGCTGTACCCTCTATCTTTGACCCTGTAAAAAATCATAGTCTGCCCGGCGTCCTTAAGGGCTGCTTAAAGAGCGGGGTGCCATCCCGGCCGCCGCAAAATTGGGAAAGACGGCAGCGGTTTTTCTATTGAAATATAGGTGATGGGTGGGGTTAGCCCGGGCAGCGTTCTCTCGGTTTTCCTGGGGCGAACCACCCTCAAGGGACTACCGGTCTTCCTCCGACTCGTCTGAACTTGTCCGGTAATGGGGATGGTCGGTTGTAGCTTCCTCAGTGGGGGTTGGCCGGCCAAATGGGCTGCGCCCCAAGGCAGCGTCAAGCTCAGACTCGGTCAGGGCGAGTTCGTTACGCTTTTCAGGCTGCAGGTCGGCTACACCATCTGACTGCGGGTCACCGGTAATATTGTTGAGGATACTTACATTGTCGGTCTGCGGGTCGTTGGCCCGGTTGCGGCTGTCGCGGTTCTGCTCTTCCATCTTTCGTTTGCTCCTTTACATTTCCTTTAATTAGAATGGGAACTTCCCCGGAATATTTCACTTTATAAATGAGCATTGTCTATACCACAGACCAGCTTGAACGGTCAGCCTGAACAGCCACCTTGCCCGACCTGCCTGAACGACCAGTCTTAGAGGCCGGGTTGGCAGTCCAACGGCCCAGACCTTAAAGCCCCGGCGAGCCGTTTGGAGGGGCGGTTTATGAGCCGGGCTTGTTATAAGGCGGGATGTTATTCCCGACGCGCTGCCAGAGTTGAATCTCGCGGGTCTTGCCGCCGGGCGTGGTCTGCCCTTTGAGTACGACAGAGTCCACCAGTTTGTATTCTCTGGTGGTATTGAGCCAGTCAATCGGGCGCTGCAAGGTCGAGGCATCATTCGGGTTCGGGCTAAAGGCCTTGCCGTTCTGCCTGTCATAAAGGGCAACCGCGTTCGTATCCACCAGGATAAATTCGACTGCCTGGGTAGGCGGGCTGTAGAGCGCCAGCGGGAACGGGTAGATGTAGCGGCGCGGCAGTAGGTGCGGCCCCAGGAGCGACCCGGTTGAAACCGACGCTTCGTCCGGAATCCGGCTTATCATAGCGTTGGTCGGCCCTATCATGGCTTTCTTTTCAGCGTTACGCACAACCCCTGGCAGCGGATTGCGCTCCACTACCTGCACGCCCAGGGTGAACACTACGAGAACCGCCAGGAGCGCGCCCAGGCTGGCAAGGGGCAGTTTTCCCACCCGGCGGTCAGCGGTAAGCCGCCACTTTTTAAGAAATGCCACCAGGTTCGCCGCCCCGTAGATGGCCCCGACTGCCAGCGGAAAAAGCAGCAAGGCTGAATAATGGCTCTTGTAATCAAACTGGGTGCTGCGGCTGCTCAACAGGTTTATGGCGACAATCGGCAGGGCAAAGAGCAGCACGCGGGGCGCGAATAGCGGCAAGAAGGCAAACGGCAGCAGCATCAGGATTAGATATTCAAGCTTCTTGACCGTAAAGATGCGCTCGGCGGTCTTGAGTGGGTTCGTCAGGGTGTTTTTTATAACGTCAGGCAAATTCTTGCCCAGGTCGCCGTAAGTCGTTGAAATAATCGTGTCCGTATTGGAGATGTAGTCGCGCTGGAATTGCGAAATCTGGATAGGCTGGGTTTCGGGCGGCACTACCATCGTTCCGGGGGTTATAAAAGCGGGCAGGATAAAACTGAACACTATCACGAAATAGACCGGCCCAATGACGAGCGGCGGCAGCCACAACTTCCAGTTTATCCGCCGGTAATTAAGCAGGCCGTAAACCCCGAACATGGCGATTACCAGTGAAACCTCGGTGCGGGTGGCTATCGCCAGCAGGGCAAACAGGGCAAAGCGCCACTTCGCCCCTTTTTCAAAGAAATAAAAGGCGTACAGCAGCGCCACCAGGCCGGGAGCGCGCAGGTTAAAAGGCAGCAGGTTAAAGTATTCCAGGGTCGGGTTCGCCAGGTAAACGGCGGCAAAAACCAGCCCGGCCGGGCGGCTTTCAAACTTATCACGGGCCAGCCAGAACAGCGCCAACGCGCCAAGGCCGAGTATCAGCGTTTCGACAAAAAAGAGCGTGTGCGGCGAAGGCAGCAGCCAGTAAATCGGCGTGAAGACGACCAGCAGCGGCATCCAATCCACGGCAAAGGCGCTGGTCGAGTAGGCAAAATCGCTTTGCTCCATAAAGCGGCCGTTGCCGGTGTTCCAGAGCGGTTGCTCGAAATAAATTTGGTCGTAGCCGGTCTGGTAGGTCTCGTATTTATAGAAAGAAGCCACGCTAAAGACCAGGACATACAGGCAAATCCCGGCCAGGAGCAAGCGCCCGGAATGTTGGTCGAGCAGTCCGTAAAGGCGCTGCCAGCGATTAAGTTGGGAGGGTTCGAGGGTAGAATCCTGACCGGAAGCGGAGGTATCGGTTAGAACTTCAGCCAAAGTAAACAATCTCCTGGAAAAAGCAAATAGTAAAGCTGGCAAAGTATAACATTTGCCGCCAAAAGCGGTCAAGAACAGGCAAGGCCGGGCATAACTATTGCTCAAAATCATGCTTTTAGAAAACCGGCCTTAAGCTGAATGTTTAACTGGCTTCCGATCCGGGAAATAGTAATAAGAAATAGTAGTAAAAATAAAAAGAAGGTATGCAGTGTTACCAATCCACGATGAGAATTACGAACGGCCCGCCGTGCCATTCATCAAGTTCGGCCTGATTCTGATAAACATACTTGTTTTCGTTTACCAGCTAAGTTTGCCTGACAGGGCTATGAACGACTTTATCGTGCAATACTCGACGATTCCAGCGGACATTTCGCACTTTCAGAACCTGCAAACCCTGCTAACGAGCCAGTTTTTGCACGGCAGTTTTTTACATATTGGCGGGAATATGCTTTATCTGTGACTGCTCCGTCCCGTAAACGAGACGGCTTCTACGGTCTTACACCGAAACTCATCAGCCCATGAGTTATTAAAGTCGTAGACAACCATCGTCCTGTAGGTAGTGAACGCTGACAGAACTCAAG
>CADDZM010000413.1 GCA_902812345.1 Chloroflexota bacterium
ATTTCTAAATGTGTTTTATAGAAACTTAATTCTAAAAACTATTGTGTTTTATCAATAGTTATGTTAATCTAAAAATAGAATATGTGTTCTAAAATTGTAGGCGCGCTCTTACGATTTAGAATCGGGGGATGGGAAGGGTCTATGGTACAAACGCCAATTGCCTTAATTGATTGTAACAATTTCTATGTGTCGTGCGAAAGGGTCTTTAATCCCAAGCTCCACGGCAGACCGGTGGTAGTGCTCTCCAACAATGACGGCTGTATTATCGCCCGCTCCAAGGAAGCCAAAGAACTGGGCCTCAAGATGGGGGAGCCTGTTTTTAAGCGGCGGGATTTCCTAAAAGAACATCGGGTAGAAATCTGGTCGTCCAACTACACGCTTTATGGCTCGATGAGCCAGCGGGTCATGCAGACGATTGAGCCCCTGGTGCCAACGCTGGAGCAATATTCGATAGACGAAGCTTTTGCCTGGCTGCCGGGGTTCTCACCGGCCGAGCTGGACGCACTAGCGGTCAAAATCAGGGCAATGGTCAACCGCGATACTGGCATTCCCGTTTCGGTGGGCCTGGCCTGGACCAAAACTCTCGCGAAGCTGGCAAATCACCGGGCCAAGAAAGATCCTCGCTGGAAAGACCTGGGTGTCTGTAACGTCACCGAGTTTACCAGGGCAGACCTGGACGCCTTACTGGCCGGGGTAGAGGTCGAGGACGTCTGGGGCATCGGCCGCCGCCGGGCCGAGTTCCTCAACCATCATGACATTTTCACAGCCTACGATCTGGCAAACGCTCCGGACCGCTGGATACTCAAGAACCTTACAATAACCGGCTACCGGACCGCCCTGGAACTGCGCGGCCAGCAATGTATCCCGGCTGAACTGACTCCGCCTGCGAAAAAGAGTATTATTTCGTCAAAAGCGTTTGGACGCCCGATTGAAACCCTGGAAGAGCTTTCCCAGGCAGTTGCCACCTACGTTTCTCGCCTGGCCGAAAAGTTACGCTCACAGCACTCGGTCGCTTCCGTCCTGGAAGTCTTTATCCATACCTCCCACTTCGCCGAAGGTAAAGACCGGTACTCTAACGCTATCACCATAAAACTTCCGCAGCCAACCGCCTATACACCGGAGCTGGTAGCCCAGGCCTACAAGGGCCTGGAAAAGATTTACCGGCCCGGCTACAAGTACGCCAAGGCTGGTGTAATGGTAATGGGTCTTCAATCGGAAAATGCTCGACAGTTAAACCTCTGGGGAAATGGTGAAGGTGACCCGGCCACCCTGGAACGAAATAAAAAGCTAATGGAAGTAGTTGACATAATCAATGAGCAAATGGGTCGTGGAACTATTGCGATAGGCACCGCTGGCCTAAAGCAGGAGTGGGGCATGCGCCGGGAAAAACTATCTAAACGCTTCACAACCAGATGGGACGAACTTTTAGAGGTCTCATAAATAAAAAGGCGGATTAAGCTATTTAGACATTTAGCTAAAAAGTGGGTAAATAACAGTTCGATGGAAATTAGAGTTGTCGGTTGACGGTGACCCATTGCCACAACAAGGGCTCTGGGGCGAGCGGCCTAGAGGTTATTTCGTGTTACGGTTGCCTTCGCTATATTCGGTCCAGTTGCTCTTAAAAGTAGATAAGGATCGTTGTCGCAGTTTCCCTGATTTTACGGAATGGTTTATAGCAGGGTAAAACTGTAAAAAGAATTGAAGTTATTATGTTGCTGGCCGCTTGCGCGCCTTTAGCCGACCGGCTGGCCGCCTAAGACATCAAAATAGAACTGACCAATGAGGATCGTTCGGTGCTGGCCGGTTTTGGGAGTTGCCCGTTATGATGACGTTTTTGGCTGTAAGGTCCTATGTCGACCTCGATATTACCTTCGTTACTGTTGTGGCAGATGGTTTTAGGGGCGATGTGATACTCTTTCCCTGGGAGTTGGACTACTTTACCCATACCCATTTCCAATAGATAGGTAACAAAAAGGGTGAGCGCCAGGTATAAGGACTCACCCTTTTTGATTTAAACTGGTGGCGGTACTGCCACTTTACCTTTAATAGCTGGACTACTCCGGCTTTTTCTCCACCGGGTCTTCAGCGTGTATCTCCTCTAGATAAGGAGTGAGATCCGCATACAGCATCGGCTGCAGCTGCTCAACCAGATAGGAAACCGCGAGGGTGCCGCCGATCCCCGAAACGAGGACCAGCCCGAACCAGTTGCCGCCCGTCACCAGCCAAGCCCACATTACGATAGCGGGCAGGACCAGGAGAGCGCCGGACAGCGTTGCGCGGTTCACGATAGCCTTGTAATTGGCAGCGAGGAACCCAGGATCAGCCTTCAGGCGGTTTACAGCGAAGCGCCGGGCGAAGAACCAGGCCAACGCGACCCACAGATACATTATGAGCGCAGCAGCTGCGATAGCCAGCCCGGCGCCTTGTGTACTGTTTAGCTCGATACGAGGATCCGCAAAGAGAAAAAATCCAATGCCAGAGGTCAGACCTGCGAGGGCCAGGCCAGCGACGACAATGCCGATTATCTCGGCGCGGGCAGGTCGGTCATTGCGGGAACCGACCTTTCTATCATCACGAAGATTGTGTGTTAACATTTTGAATCTCTCCTTATAAGATGTGGTGGTAGGAGGAAAGCCTGTTACAGCCTTCCTCGTGTAAGGTTGACCTTATAGGAGCCCCTCCGCTCCGCGCGCCAGAGTTTCAGGGCCAGGGCTTCACCGCGTTGCCGCGATTACTTGCCCTTTTTTGTGGTCTCGACGACTGTGGTGGAAGGGCGACGGATCGCTTCCTTCACCGGGATAAACTGACCGGTCCGGGCGTCACGCCCGATCTGACCTTTAGCCATTTTGTATGGCCTCCTTTATTGAAATTAAATTGACCAACTTGTCGGGAGGAGGGCTGCTCTTGTGCTCACCCACAGCCGGTTTCGCGCTTTCACAACCTCCACAACTATTGTAAATGCTAATAGTTAGTATCGCACGCCTAATTACCCCCCTTTAAGCCTTTTCCCTTGTTTTCTAATCCTTCATTAATCTTACTTCTTACATCCATGTAAGCATGACTAATTGTATATCAATTTTTTAAATATGGAGAAAACCACAACATATAGATGCATAAGGCGTAAAACTTGCAATTTCGTACTGATTTGACTTATACTATCTATTGTAAACTTGAATAAAAGTTCTATGGTCCATCCTGGGGCTTGATAGTGCATTTCAGTGATAGCTCATGTAATTCTAACCGATTGATAATGTATATCGTTATGATATCGTTTGTATGGTACCGAAAACAGGAAATAGAAATTTTGAATAGTTAATGCTCTTGAGTTGACACACAGCCAATGTAGCACCACGAATGGTGTTAAAGCTTCACGTGGTGCGTGAATGGCAAGCACAAAGTGGGGTGTTCATGGAATCGGTTTAGGAAAGCGTAGGTTCAATTTCTAGCCTTCTGACCGCTTGCGTATGTATAGTAGAATGGTAGCAGAACGCTATTCAACCGATATACAAATGAAAGATAAACGAATGCCGATTCTCGTGGTAGGCTCCACGAAAGGTGGGGCCGGCAAAAGCACCCTGGCCGCAAATATCACGGTTGCCCGCGCTAACGCCCTAGGCAAGGACGGTCTGGTGCTTCTGGTGGACGGAGACGAGCAGCGCACCGCTACTACCTTCAGCGACATCCGCACCGAGGAGATGGAGAAGCTGGTGCCGGAAAAGCGCAAGCCACAGTTCCACGCCAACTGCCTGTACGGGGCTTCTATCCGTTCCCAGGTGCGTGCGCTTGCGCCCCGGTACAAGGAAATAATCATCGACTGCGGCGGACGCGATACGGGCAGCCTGCGCGCCGCCCTAACTGTGGCGGACACCCTGCTTATTCCCGTCCAGCCACGCTCAGTAGATATCTGGGCGCTTGACGCGATGGTAGCCCTTGTGAAAGAAGCGCGGGAGATTAACGAGGATCTTCGTGCCGTTGTTGTCCTGAATGCTGCCGACCCGGCTGGCAAGGACAATGATGATGCCCTCGAATATATCAGGGCGATACCGGAATTAGAGGTCCTACCGATTATCATCGGACGGCGTAAGGCATTTGCTAATGCAACTGCCAATGGGATGGCCGTGACGGAATATCAGCCGAAGGATCCCAAAGCTATCGAAGAACTGAGCAACTTGATACAGGCGCTGAGAGCGCCGGTGAAAGTAAAGGTGTAGCCAATGGTTATCAGAGCGAAATCTAATGTGCAGCGCACCGATATACAAATACATTCAAAAGACGAAGCAGCCGAGAAGTTCATTAATGGGGCAACCAATGGTGCGGTAGCGGCCAAGACAGGGGAAAGCGACCGCGAAAATAAGAAACCGGCAATGATCCGCTTTGACCCTGCGCTTCTTAAAGAGATTGACGCTGCGGCTAAACATGAAGGTATTAGTCGCTCAGCTTGGATTAGTAGCCGGTGCCGCCGGGCACTGGATGCCAGGAAACGAAGGGCGGTACAATAGTTGGAAAACCCACCATCTCGTGTAACTCAGCGTTGGCTTGAGGCGACAGAGGATATTGCCCAACAGGACGAACCAGAGGAAATATCCTTTCTCCATTCTATATTATGCCAGGTAGGGATGCCGCGCAGAGCGACCGAAGAGCGCGTGTTCGAGCGGACATCCGGCAAGGTGAAGATGCGAATGGAGGCCGGCGCGCTTTTCGACGGTCAGGACTTTGTGCCGCAGCCGCTACCATACGGGCCTAAGCCGCGCCTGGTAATGATTCACATTACTACCTAGGCGATCCGCAACCGAAACCCCCGGGTGGAAGTC
>CADDZM010000414.1 GCA_902812345.1 Chloroflexota bacterium
GAGGCTTTTATGAGGCTTTTATGAGGCTTTTACCCGACCGCCTTCCTGTATGGCCGCAAGCGGAAAAATAAGTTCGGAATAATGGTACGCCTTGTGCGAAATAATTAGATGTAGAAGGAAAGCCGGGTAGAGTAACCGGCCTGTAGGCTATAAACGAAAGGAGCGCATTTTATGGCAGACCGAATCGAGAAACGCGACGATGTTAGCCCCAAAGAGGGTTTGCACGAGTACGGCAACGTGGAATATGCCGACTCCACTAACAAGAAATACCCGATTGATACCGCCGAACACGTCCGGGCGGCCTGGAGTTATATCAATCACAAGGATAACGCCGCCAAGTATGACAGGGACGACGTTACCAAAATCAAGGACCGCATTAAGAAAGCCGCCAAAAAGCACGGAGTCGAAATAAACGACGACTAGTAATCAAACTCTATCTGGGGCATTTTCCCGGTCGCCTGGACCACCGCCCGGGCTAACTGTTCGCGGTACGAGACGGCCCGGCGCTGGTCGAACAGGTTGCGCATTATCACCCGCAAACTCCCCGAGGCATCCACATACCCGATGCTGGAGCGGAAAAGCTCGGCGGCGTTCTGCGCGCCACTGAAGGCCAGCAGTTGAAGAAGGCCGTTCCAGCTTTCCAGGTCGCTGTCGGCGATACCGTTAGCCCTGGCAAGCCCGGCCCGGATGGTGGCGTAGGGGTCGGCTTCGGGAGCGGAGGACGGAATATCGTCCTCCAGAGATTCTTCCGGCTCTGGCTGGGCCTGGGCGGCCATAAACATGCTTTGCTGCTGGTAGCGGCCGTTACGGGTCAGGCGTTCCGCGCCCCGCTCTATCAGGTAGCGGGCCAGGCCAAGGGGGTTCTGGCGGGCGTTCTCGCGGGCGTACTGCAAAATGCCCTGGATATACTGCCCGGTCTTGCCAAAGTGCAAGGCTTTCTCGGCGAGACTGGCGGAGGTTTGCGGGTCGAAACCGAACTGGCGAAGCAAATCCACTTCGGCCAACTGGGTCGCCTTATTCATAGCCTGTTCAATCTTTTCACTTTCCAGACCTATTTCTTGACCCATTTCATTTTCCACCACCACACCGCTAACAGGTGGCGCTGCTTCAGCCATGATGGTGGATTCTTCAGGTTGGATTCTAGAGGCTGTTTTATACATGTTGGTTTTGAATCTACTTGGATTCGGAGTGCGTATCTTCTTAGGTGCGGTCTCCGAATCCGGGCTGATTCGGTCACTGACTCTATATTGAGTCGGTGGCTGTATCTTCTTAGATTCGGTGTTATTTATAGCCCCTGTTTCCACCGTATCTACATGAATACGGTCCGCCAAAACAGCCTCAAATTCCGGCTCAACCGGCGAATTTTGGCGCATTACCTGGCGTGAGGGCGACACTTCCGGCAGGGCCGGCGGCCTGTTAACACCCGGTAACACCTTACCGGCCCGCCCTCCCGGTTTGAGATTTTTCTGGTTCTGGTTTTCCGAAAGAAGAGCCTGAGCGTCCCTGGCCCCTTCGCAGTAGCGCACGACCTTGCAGCCCTTGCAGTATTTCAGGCGGGTTTGGAGGGCAAACTCGCTTTTGGTGAAGGGGTCGGCGGTGCGGTAGAGGGTCGCGTCCACCTTCGGATTAACCCCGTACTCGGCGGCTTTGTCGCGGACCGCCTCGACACTGGCCCCGATAGACTCGGCCAACTCTTCGAAACCGGGCAGCACAAGCTGAAAGGTCACCAGCCCGGCCCGGCGCAGTTCGTTTAACAGGTTGGGCAGGTGGGTGATGCTGACGCCCAGGGCATCGGCAATATCGCGGCGGCCCGGCCAGGAAATATCCGACACGGCGTTCCATTCGCGCCGCTCGTGTTCGTACTGGCGCAGGTAGGCCCACAGATAGACCGCGTTTGGGCTGACCCCGGCCAGGTGATAGCAGCGGAAAAACTCGTTCCACAGCGGCACGAACCCGGCCAGTTGCTTGCGGCGGTAGGGTGTTTTTAGCAAGACTCCCCGGTCGCCTTCGGGCAATTCCTGCTCGAAAATATCGAAGCCCGCCTGTAAAATGTGGCCTGTTTCTTTCTTCCTGGGCATTTCCCTCTCTCACTCCTCTTTATACCGTCCCGGCCTTGCCGCCCGCTTTTTGCAAAAATCCAAAAATCGGTAGAACAATCATGCGTAAAGGGCTTGACGACCGGCTGGAAGCGGGTATAATTAAGGTAACAAAAACCCGTGTCCAGTACTCTGTACGGACCAATAGAAAATAGAAAAAATCCTTTGCGAACAACTCAGCGGCTACCAACCAGAGTTGTTCTTTTTTTTGCCTGAAAATCCTCAGTTCAGGCTTTCAGCCCGCCTTGGCGGCTCCGCTTTTTCGCGGACCGGCTGCCGCTCGCGCCAGCGGCGCAAACGCTCCAGGTCTTGCTCGTAGCGGGTAATAAGCTCGTCAACTTCCAGCCGTTCCGGGTCCGGCTCCGCTTTGGCCCGGGCCGGTTCTCGACTCCAGCGCACCACCGCCAGGTCTTCGATAGCGAAACTCGACTGGTTAAACTCACCTGCCGCCCGGGCGGTTCCCCGGTTTTTTAGACGCGCTTTGTGGCTCGGGGCCAGGTCGCGCTTCTCTTTGAGGTTATCAATCAGGTCGGGCAGGTTGAGCGATTTATGCTGTTGTAAAGACCCCGCCAGGCTCTGCCTAACACTCGCCACCTGGTCTTCCGGGCTGAGCGCCGATAAACGCCGGACAAATTCGACGTTGTTCAGGAAGCTTGCCAGCCCTTCGGCCCCTTCACACGGAAGGTCAGGTCTTTGATTGTTATTTTCTTCACATGGGGTTACAGCCGTAACTTCCAGTGGCGGTTGGGCAAAAAAGCCGCCACCGAGCGCGCGGCTGTCCCCGGTCAGGAAAAACTCTTTAACCGCCGGGGCCAGGTTTTCGGCGGCCCGGATGCGCTGGGTCACGTAGGGCCGGGATTTGCCGATGCTGCTGGCGATTTGCTTGTGGTCCCAGCCGAACTCGTTGGCAAGCTGCCGGTAGCTTTCACCCTCTTCCCAGGGGGCCAGGTTCTCGCGCTGGACGTTTTCGATAATCGCGTCAATCAGCGGGTCGGCCCCTTCGTCGCGGTTATCCACCAGCACGACCGGCACGCGGGCGAAACCAAGTTCGCGGGCAGCCTGCCAGCGGCGGTGTCCGGCGATAAGGGTGACCCGGCCGCTCTCGCCTCGCACGCCTAGCAGCGCCTGTAAGATGCCGCGGGCAGCGATACTGGCTTTAAGCTCCTCCAGGCCGCTCCGGCTGATTTGCTGGCGGGGCTGGCGCGGATTCGGCTGAATCCGTTCGGGCGAGAGATAGACCAGCGTCCCTTTCGGAACCTGGGCTTCGATTTCAAAGAGGTCGCGCCGGGTCGCCATTACAGTCCTTCCTCGTCGGGGCCGTCGAAAAAATCGGGGTCCGGCTCGACGCTCTTGCTGCCCTGGGCCAGTAAGGCGGCTTCGTGGACGGTCGCGGGTGTGATAACGCGCTCCTGGCGGCTGGCCCCTAGCAACATGGAATGATATCCGACTTTGCAGGCTTCACGCGGGATGCCTTTGCTGAAGTCGGCCAGGGCTACCAGGGCTTCGTCGCTAAAGAGGTTGTATTCGGCCCCGGCCATTGAAAGGCGGTATCTTATCAGCCGGATAGTATCGTTGCGGCCGAGTTTTTCCAGGCGGACCTGCGAGACAATCCGGCTCAGAAAATTAGGCCGGGCCGCGACTTTGCGGGAAAGTTCTTCCTGGCCGAACAAAATTATCTGGACCAGTTTTTCGTTGCCGGTTTCGAAGTTGAGCAACTGGCGCAACAGTTCGAGGTTGTACTTGGTGGCGGTCTGTGACTCGTCCACCAGCAGCACGAGGGAATTTCCGGCCTTCTGGGTTTCCTCGACCAGCAAACTTTTGAACTGGCGTTTGAGGGCTTCGACCTGGCGGGAGACCGGCTCCAGGCCGTACTCGTGCAGGATATTGACCATTAGCTGGGATGGGGTGGCGGCGAGGTCGTCCAGGTAGGCGACCCGGTAATCGGCGCGGGCTGAGAGGCGGCTGCGCATAATCGAGCAAATCGAACTCTTGCCGGTGCCGACCGCGCCCAGGACCATCGCCAGGCCCATGCGGTCGCGCACGACTTGCAGGCAAATCGAGATAACTTTTTTATATTGTTCGCTAAGATACACGAAGCGGGGGTCGGTGCCGGTCACCTGAAAGGGCGGCTCGAACAGCTCGTAGAAGTTTACATAATATTCAAGCCCCAGCCGGTCGAGATGCGTCGCGGCATCAAACGGGCGGGCTATACTTTCGGCGGGTAATAGCTCGTTTAGAAAATTTGACATGACAGGCCGGATTCTTCTTGTCGGGTAAAAGCACCCCGTTCCTGTGTTTTAGAGGAGTCCCTGGCATGATTATACGTCATGCATGGACACATGAGTCAAGAGATTTATCCACAAATATTTTAAAACCGGAAAATTTCATGGGAAATTTTCCACTTTACCCCCAATTTTAAGGGCCGCTCCCCACATCAACACCCCTATTCTTTATTCAATAACAAATTATTTATATCGTGAATAAAATAATATAGGCAGGACTTTCGCTTTCTTTCTCAGACGTTTGAAGAAAAAGGTTACGAGATTCCTCGACTACGCTCGGAATGACAATTGGGAGCGAAAGTCCTAAAAGATAAAGATTTAGAATACTTGTTCAAAATCTATTGACATGAAACTAAAAGGTGTCGTATAATAAAAAAGGAAACCAAAAGGTTTCATGTTATTAGCGAAAAG
>CADDZM010000415.1 GCA_902812345.1 Chloroflexota bacterium
ATTTTGGCGTCGGCAGGCAGGTAAAATTCTTCGAAATCAACTGCTGGGGCCGTCGCTGTTGTCTGGACAGTAACCTGGGCTGTTCCAGAGAGGCTACTTGCTGGAGAAGTGGCGAAGAAAAAGGCAGCCAGGGCAACTACTACAATCACAAATGCCATCCCTATCACACCATAACGCAAGTGCCAGACCCGGCTTCTTTTAAGCCTTTCTAAACCGGCCAGAGTTTTTGGTTGAGCCGAAGCCGTTCTTACCAGGGCTATTCCGCCCCGGTATTTCTCACGGAGCTTTGGGTCAATCATTGCGTAGCCTATATCGGCCAGGAAACTACATACCACGCAGACCAGCACCAATAGGGTAAAGACACCCATTAAAACGGTATAGTCGCGGTCGTTAGCCGCATCCAAAAAGACCTGGCCCAGCCCATTCCAACGGGTAAACCGTTCAATTAAGATTTGGGCAGCAAAGACAAAAGGCAGCAGCCCACCAAAAATACTGATAATCGGGGTAAGCGAGTTGCGTAACACGTGCCATAATAATACTCGACTACCGCGCAAACCTTTTGCCCTGGCCGTGCGCACATAATCCTGCTTAAGAATGAGCAAAGCCTGGGAGCGGGTTTGACCCCAGAATAGGGCCAGCAAAATGGCTCCGAGAAAAAAGATTGGCTCTATCACATTCCGCCATAAGAGGGCCGTTTTCAGGTCGTTACTTATCGGCATAATACTGAAATGCTCTCCAGTTAGTTGCCATAGGAGTGAGTTGAACCAGTCGAAAGCCCTGAGCATGTACCAGCCAGGCAGTGCGATAAAAATGAGCGTAAAAAATTTGATGGTATTATCTTGCCAGCCGTGGGGATGATAGGCGGCGTACAAACCTAATCCAACTCCGAAGGTCAGACCCAGTAGAGTGGCAAACAAAAGTAACCAGAAAGAATTTATTGCGGCTGCTAGTAAGGAAGGAGTAAAGTTTTGGCCGGTTGTTACCGAATGGCCGAAGTCGAAGCGAAGGACGCCCCCGGCCCACTCTCCAAAAGCTTGCGGCCAGGGGTCAAAATAAATACTCAAGCGGTCGCGCAACATACCCAGCGCAGATTGTTGGGCTGCCGAAAGAGGTTTGCCATTGTTGTTGCTTAAAATAAAATACTGAGCAGTGTCGTAGGGGTTGCCCGGTGTGAGACGCAGGATAAAAAAGTTGATGAGTAATACAACTCCAATGAGTAAAATGGATTGGATAAATTTGCGGAAAGCATACCGTGTCATACAGATAGCCTTTTATTTTCCGGCTCTGCCGCTTTTGGCTCTTTGAGCCACTGTTGGCTCTTTGCGCGCCTTTTCCTTTTCTTTTTTAACTGGTTGTGAATCAGGATCAAGCGCGTCTCGTAAGCCATTGACCACTAGATAGAGGCTAAACAGGGTCAAAAATAACGCCCACAGAGCCGGGTCTGTTTCCCACTCGCTCAAACTCTGAGCTATCTGGTTGCCCCAGCTTGGAATCGGTATCTGGACACCAAAGCCGAGAACACTCAAACCGGCCTCCAAAACGATGGCAGAGCCAACGTCAAAACCGGCCATTACAATCAAGGGCAGCAAAATATTAGGTAGCAAATGGACCAGCATAATACGTATGTTCCCGGCGCCCATCACTCTGGCCGCGTCAATAAACTCGCGATTTCGCAAACTCACAACCTGTCCCCGTACCAACCGGGCTGTGCCTACCCAGCTTAAAAGGCCAATAATGAGGGCAATATTTAGAATGCTAAAGCGGAGGATAAAAGACAGGATTATCATTAAGAAGAAAACCGGTATGTTAACCAGAATTTGCATGAAGCCACTGACCAGACCGTCTAACCAGCCACCAAAATAGCCACTCAACAAGCCCAACCCGCCGCCTACCACCACCACTATAACGGCTGTCAGATAGCCAACCGTAAGAGAAACCTGACCACCATAAATAGTCCGGGCCAGCACATCGCGGGCGATAAAATCGGTGCCCAGGATATGCCCGCCCAGGCCGGGTGGATAGGGTGGCTGGTTAGGCTGGCTGTTAACAAGGTTAAAATCAATAGTGTCATAGGTCTGACCCATGAGGGTTCCGGCAATGAAGTTAGCACCGAGAGAAACCAGGGTAATAAAAGCCAGCACGGTAAAAGCCACCAGGTTGACTTTGCTGGCGAAAAACCTTTTGAGTGTAACCAACCCGAGCGAGCTACTCTTTTTATTATTGGTAGGCGCGGTTGGATTCAGACCTGCGTTAAATTGTGGTTCTGGTTGGGCTTCGGCTTCCTGGGCCATTGATTGTATACCCCGTTTCGCTTTTTTCATTTACACTTACAATAAGGCAGGTTCTTTTTATTGCTTTTTAGCTGATAGAAGAAGAGTTGTTAAGCGGAAATGACCAGAAAACAAGGCTTTTGTCATCCGAGCCTGAAACAATGGTTGCGCCATCCGGGGACCAGGCCAGTTTAGTAATAGCGCCGGTCTGGTTTGTTAAAACTTTTACCAAAGTTATAGATGGAACTGAATAAGTGTCATTAAGTTGCCACAAATTTATTTCAGACGTGTCGGAACCGGAAACTAAATATTTACCATTCGGAGCCCAGCCCAGGCTCTCCACCGCGCCTGACTGCTGCCAGTAAGAACCTATCGTTTTACTAAACCTGCCGGTAAGCAAAATCTTGCCTGTTTCATAACCCTGGGCCAGCAGTTGCCCGTTAGCCGACCACCCCATACAAACGGATTGCCAATCCGAGACGGGTACAACAGTTTCCACATAGCTTCTAATCAGGTTCATTTTCAGGCCCTGAACCAGGTCTGAAACATTCCATAAACTTAATCTTTCGCTGCTGTCCACCGTAGCTATTCGCGCTCCGTCGGCTGTAAGGGCCATCATTTTAGCCCCGGTAAGACGATTAATAAGCATTTTACCGGAGGTGTCCCAGTAACGTAAGCCTTTATCCTCGGATAGAGTAAACAGATGCTGATTGTCAGGCAGCCATGCCAAATCCAAAACCGGGCTGGAAACCTCAATAAGCGCATCCGCCTTTTCTTCGTTTATTTTCCAAAAACGGACGGTACAACTCAGGCAATTAGAGGTCACGTTAGTTTGCCCAGCAATAACTGCCAGGGACTTTGCATCAGGTGACCAGGCTACTTTCGAAAAGACCTCGTTATTTGTGTTGTTTAATATTTTAAGAGTGCGACCGGCTTTGTCGGTTAAGACCACTTTGTCTGAAGTTGTAACCGCCAGATACTTGCCGTCGCTGGACCAGGCCAAATCTAAAGGGGGGCTTTCAAGCTGGGTTTTTGCTCTTACGGCAAAACCGGTGGTTTTTTCATTTTGGCCCTGGTCCAAATAGGCAGCGCTTGAAAGAAAAACAGAAACCATTAGCAGGCCCAGGGCTATACTGGTAACCAACCCTATTCCCAGCTTTGCACAATTTACTTTTAACCGAGGACTATTTAATTTAACTGATGGCTGGTGAGCTTCATTTAGTAATGAACTGGCGTTTTTTACTGCCTCGAAATCAGGTTGCGCCTTATTGGTCTGCGGTTGAGGGCTAGCGCTATCTATAACTCGCTGCCAGATGCGTTGTTGTCGCCCGGCAAAGTGAGGGGGAGAAATTTGAGCCATTTCCACCAGCGACTGCACTACCTCTACCGTTTCTTCGTCCAGGGTTGGGGGCGGCGGTGACGGTGAGAAAAAGGTATGCTCATCCTTTTCTCTCTGAACCAGGAAATCAACATAGTGGTCCAGTTCTTCAATAGCAAGTGCATCCGTAAATTTGTTATTTTTCTTGTTCTTATTCTTTTCTTTTTGTTTATCTAAATTCTGGTTTGTATTAGGTTGTGGCATACCGACTACTCCTGCCCGCTTTCCTGGTATTCGCGCCGTAATTTCTGGATAATTCGGTGCAAAGCCACTCTTATGGTGGTTTCGCTTTTATGGAGGACCGTTCCTATTTCTCTGGCGCTCAGGCCACCGGCGAACTTTAAGGCTAAAAGCTCGCGCTGTTCATCACTAAGCGCGGTCACCAGGTGAGCCAGGCGTTCGTGATTTTCGAGGATAATTAGCTGTTCAAGGGTTTCATCACTGTGCTGGTACAGGTACTCTTCGGCTTCCACTACTACCAAAGGTAAACCGCTATGCTGCCTTTGCCGGCTGGCTTTCTTCAAAAAATTTACGCTCATGTTATGGGCAATCTGAAACAACCAGGCTGCTACTGATCCACCCTGGTAGGCGGCCAGTTTATCGAGGGCCTGGATAAAGATAAGGCTGGTCAAATCTTCGGCTTCCTCCACGTCCCCCGTCTTGCGCAAGCAGTAACGGAAAATCCTTAGAGCGTAGCGTTCGTAAATGACAGCAAAATACTCCGGGTTGGTTAAAGCCTGGGTTATAACTGCGGCTTCACTTTCCTGTACCGGCTCTTCAAATGTTTTATTTTGTAATTTAGAGAGTGCGTCAGCCTCAAGTGGGAGCCGGATTGGTATTTCCATCAGGTAAAGTCTTTCACCTTGTGAAAGTAAAAAGTGAGACACCTCTATTATATAGAGACAACCGGTTGGAGAAAACGTTACATACAAATAAAAAGGAAATAACGAAACCGGCGTAAGTTTGGCCGACAACTCAATGCTAAAGGCAGCACCCTTGATTGCATCAGGGCAGGTGTCAAGGTTTTTGACCATCCATTTATAAAATTTACCTTGACTTCCCCTGATTTAGTTGTAACTTTAAATAGCAATATTGAATTATATTATAT
>CADDZM010000416.1 GCA_902812345.1 Chloroflexota bacterium
CAGGTCACTAACCAGTCCCTTACACAGTTCTTTAACAGTATAATAAGTAGCATGATGAAGTTTAACCCCATTCTTTTCGGAGTTAGACCAACCGAACTCACAGACAAAGTTAAAAGCCTTTGTAAACTCCTCAAGAGTTAGTTTGAGGACTTGATTTTGAGCCTGAGTAGTATTAAGTTTGAGTCTTATTGTTCTCTGCATAGCACATATATTCTACCATATATGGAGTTTATGCAAAGGGTTAAGAGGAATACCTCACCTGCGGTGAGGAAGAAGCGCGTTTCCTCTGTCACCTGAAGGAGACAGTCCCCACGCACACTTCTTATGGTTCTTGTCGTAAGAATGACTAGCACTGCCGTGGGGCTAGCTTTGCCGTGGGGCTAGCTTTGCCGTGGGGCTAGCACTGCCGTGCGGCCAGCACCTATTCGCCGGTAACGCCGTCAATACCCTCGCGGAGGAAGTCGGCGTGACCGTTGTGGCGGGCCGTTTCTTCAAGCATGTGCAGCATAATCCAGCGCAGGGTGTAATGCCTGCCCGCCCGGTCCGTAGCGGACGACAAATCGTCCAGGCTGTGCGCGGCCACAATCTCGCGCGATTTCTCGCAAGCCTCCTTGTAATAAGCGATATAGCCTTCCAGGGTTTCGCCCGGTTCGACCCGGAAATCCGCTTCGGGGTCGTTATCGGCATCGGGTAAGCCCTGCGGGTTGAGGCCCGCGAAACGGTCCTGGAACCACCAGATTTCGTTGACCGCCAGGTGTTTGACCAGCCCTAGCAGGTTCAGGGTTGAAGGCGGCATGCTCGGTTTACTGCCTTTAACCTCGTCCACTCCGCTTACCTTTCGCAGGATAGTCGCCCGGTGATAATCCAGAAACCCGTTGAGCGTTTCCTTTTCCGGCGCAATTGCGGGCGGGTCGCGCCGTTCCACCGCATTTTCAGCTTCAGCCATAATTTCCCCTTCATTTTTATGATTCTAAAACCTATGCCGGTGATTATAACGTTTTTAAGGTATTAGAGCTATAGTTTCAAAGTCAGGGTTTGGTATAAAGATTTCAGGTAAAAATAGCAATTATAAAAAATTACCACGCAAATATTAAAATTGGTATGAAAAGGGCTTGTAAATTACGTGGTTACTTGTTATCTTGTATGTATCGAACTGGGACACCTCGGTTTTATTTCGGACCCCTCCTTTTTATAAAAATACTCATGGCAAACAACGGCAGGTAGGCCGGTTGTCGCTGTCCCTTATGGCAAAAACCCTCCAGGAGGTTTGTTAGATGTACAACCCCACACCCGATAAAGGCTCCAACCCCAATAATCAACCCGACGCGGTGGACGAAAACCAGACAGCCGATACCCAGGCTATCAGCGGCGCACCTTCGGTTGGCGGCTCGAATACGCCTTTCAGTTCAGGCAGGACCGCGACCGCTACGGCGGTCGCCAGCGCCGTTGATATCAGCCGGATAACCTGGAAAGGCAGCCCTAACCACTGGGTCGGCCGCGATAATAATACCGTGGTGGCGATTGTAAACCACATCATGCAAGGCACCATGGAGTCGACCAACGGCTGGTTCAAGAACCGCCGCAGCGAGGTTAGCTCCCACTTTGGCGTGGCGAAAGATGGCCGTATCTGGCAGTGGGTGCGAGTGCCTGACGCCGCCTGGGGCAACGGTATCCCGGAGAGCCCTGATTTGTCGCTGGACTGGCTGGCCGACGGCCTTAAAAGGAAAATCAATCCGAATAACCTGACCGTCTCGATTGAACACGAAGGCAATACCGGGGATACTTTTACCGAGGAACAGTACCAGTCTTCGCTCTGGCTGCACAAATACCTCATTACAACTTACCGGATTGTGCCGGACCGCAAACACATTATCGGCCACTACCAGATTTCGGCCAAATCGCGGGCTAACTGTCCCGGCAAAGGTTTTCCGTGGCAGCGGTTGATGAACGAGCTGGCGGGGATACCAACGCCCGCACCCATTAAACAACCGTCCAACACGCCCATTCCCCCGAACACCAACCCTATCAACAGCATGGTTGACATGAAATGGATCCAGGGCGTGAGCGGGGTAATCATCACGGACCTGGGCGTGAAGACCATAAATACCAATAACGCCTACGTGCGGAGCAAGCCCTCGCTTTCCGGGACCGATAACACGCTTCTACGGGTGCTGTCCAAAGGGAAGCAACTCCGCTTTAGCGGTTACACCGACGCCGGGCCGGCTTTCCGCGGCAACGTGCGCTGGCTGCTCATTTCCGACCTGGACGATGGCGGCTGGGTCCATTCTTCGATGGTAAGTTAGTTTTGTAAAAGTTTATTTGCGTGGTACGCCAAAAGAAACGTGGTAAAGATAATTGAGTATTTGCGAACCGGCGCAGCCGTAGCCGGTGGAGGAAAGGTTAAAGGAGAAGCTCGCAGCCGGAACAGCCTCAAAAAGTGAGCGCAGCGCGGGGGATTCATATAAACATATCCCCATTTGTGAAACATATCCCCTTGACAATACCGAATTGCGTGATAAAATGGATTAAATCCGTGGTAACGTCTTGTTTACTAATAGTTGCATTTAAAACTTAAAAACGGATTGCTTACGCCAGTCTGTTTTGGGTCTGCTGCATTACCGGGTCTCCACAAAATCTCGCACAACCGCACAGGTTGTTATCGGGTCTCCTTCCTTCATTAACGGGTCTCCTGGGTCAGAACTGTTATAACACCGCCACTGCCTTGAAAGGGTCAGGCTTATTTCGCCATGCCCCGGGCAGGTTTGTTATAGCAAAAAACGCTAAAGCGGGTAAAAATGGAATTAGCAAAACTTATAATGGGCTGTTCCCTGTTCTTGTTAGGTGTCTGCATCGTCGCGAGTGGCTTATATATTATCTTGCGTAAAGAATACCAGGAAGCCCTCAAGACCCTCACCAGGCAAAGTCCCAAACTGGCCGGAAAATCTCCCATCGAAGACGTCGTTAAGCCGCTGGCTCAGACCTCGGTCCAGCTTATGGAGACAGTTAACAAACTAATCCAGACCGCGGTAGGGACGGGGGCTTTTCTGGCAATGCTCGGTTCGGCGTTGTGTATCCTGGCTTACTGGATGGTTTCGAACTAACTGCCGCAGTTAAGCCGTCAAACGGCTGGCTTTTTACTCTTACTCGTTAAGGATAAACTTTATGGCAATCGCTGACTCAATCAAACTAAGTGGCCCTCTGAGTAATGGTTTGCGCTCGAAAATTACGCCCCAGTCTTTAAACTGGCTGTATACCTATTTCTCGGCAGTCGTCCGCCAGGAAGACGCCAGCGCAGACTACGCCCTGTCGCCCAACCTCAAACCGCGCCTGGCCCGGTTGGAGTTGGCCCCCGACGGCGATTACGCGGAGCAGATTGACCGCCTTTACGCCGAAGCCCCCACCGGCCCGGCTAAAATGAGCGTGGCCGATGTTACCGCCGGTAATGGCGGCAGCATCCTGCTGGGTAAGAGCGGCAGCGGCAAGACCCGCCAGTTGCACGACCAGCACTCGCGGCTGGCCCGGACCAGCCTGGCCCAGGTTGAGCAACTTAGATTGCAGTCGGACGCTAACCGGAGTGATTTCGCCCCGGTGTTTTTACCGGTCTACGTCCAGATGCCCGCTATCGCTTCCCGCATCGCCGACCTCGAACGGGCCGGGAACAGGGGCAACCTTTTCCAGTCGGCCCTGGAAGGTTATTTAAGCCAGCAAGCCGGTTCACCGGTGCCGCCCGGTCTTTTAAGCGAGGTGGTGCCGGTCATCCTGGCCGATAACCTGGAGCAACTCGACCTGGGCCAGGCCCCGGTCTTCTTCAGCCGTTTCAACCAGTGGTTCTCGACTATTACCCCGGAAGCCCGCGTCATCATCGCCTGCCAGCACCTGGGCTTCGTCCTGTACTATCCCTGGTTCCGGCCCGACCAACAGTGGCAGTTCTTTGGTCTTTACGGGTTCGAATGGCCGGAAGTGCGCCCGTTCCTGGGCAGCCGCTATTCCGAAACCGAGCTTGACCAGCTTGAACTGACCGGCCTGACCGGGCTTTTCATCCACCCGGCTTTGTGCAAGCTGTTTACAACCGGGTCGTCGGCGCGGAGCGGTCTGGCCGGGCTGCTCGATATTTTTATCAACGGCATCCTGGGCGGTAATACAGCAAACGCCCGGAAGCTCGCCCAATACTCCCAACTGCTCGGCGACGACTTCTTTGCCACCGCCACCATCCCAACCGCCCCGGCAAGTCCGGCCAGCGCGCCTCAAATAAACCCGGCTCAACCGGGCGCGACCCCGTCAAATCCGAACCAGCAAAGCGCGACCCAGGCTGGAGCAATCCAGCCTAAAGGTGACGCCAGCAGCTAGCCCGCCGGGTGGTGGGGCAGCCAGTTCACCAAACAGGCCAAGCCGTCAACCATTGCCCAGGCGCAGCCCGAAGTTTTACCGAAGGGTCTTGATTTATCCCAGATACCCGGCCTCATCGCGCAGGGCGGCAAACTGGCCCAGGGTCTGGCCGATGCCGTAGGGATGGTAACGCAGGGCGCCGCTTTGTTGGGGATAGGGCAGAACACCGCCGAACAGGACCAGAAAAGTACCTCTGACCCGGCGCAGCCGACCGCCACGGCTCCCTCTCAACAGAATACGCCGACCGCGGCTCAGCAGAACGCTTCTGACCCGCCGCCGCAAAACGCGCCTGAAGCAGTCCCGGCATCGCAAACCACCCCGGCCCCTGACGCTGTAGCGGCCCCGGCCCAGCAAGCCAACCTAAAC
>CADDZM010000417.1 GCA_902812345.1 Chloroflexota bacterium
GCCCCGATCAATGGCCTGGCAGGCATCGAATGGCTCTACATCTGGCTCCGCTACCGGCTGGAAAAGCGGCAGCACCATACCCAGCCGCCCTTAAGCCTGGCCCTGATAACCAGCCAGCGGCCGACTATCCAGGTCGCAATGTCTCTGGCTGACCGAGCTAAAACACCGGCTACTGAAACTTATATCCCGCTAGAAGGCGAGCTTTAATCATGCTGCAATTAGAAGAAAAAGAAGTAGAAACAGTAACAGAGATAGAGTTTGAACCTGCTGAAGTTGAAACCGAACTTTTAACCACCCCGGATGTGCTACCGATCAAGGGGATCGGCCGGGGCTGCCTGGCCCTGGCTGGAGGTGGTTTCTCTGTAGTAGGCAAGCTCGAAGGCCAGGACATTAAGCTGATGAGCTTCCATGAGAAGGGCGGCATTGTCCGGCGCTTCGGCCAGATTTTCAATTCCTTGAACGGGCCGTTTGCCTTTTATTGCGTAAGCAAACCCCGCGACATGCGCTCCTACCTGGCCGAGCTGGACCGCAAGCGGGCCGCCGAACTGAACCCCCACCGGCGGCAACAATACTGGGTTGAAAGTAACTTTATCAGTAAGCTGAGCGAAGGCAATTCCCTGACTCAGCGCGACTTTTACTTTTCGGTTAACGCTACCGCTCACGACCTCAAGAGTTCGGCCGATATGGGCGAGGAAGACGACGATAAACCCAGAGGTTTATTCCAGACTTTCACCTCGCGCCTAAAAGAAGTGCTGGGCCAGGACCAGAGCCAACCAAACTTAAAGGATGCTGGCGGAGTAAAGCGCACTTCCAGGACCGGTGACGAACGGGTACCAGCCCACTTGTCTGATGCTATTCTTTTCAAAGGCCAATCCCTGGCCGACCAGTTTAATAATAACGGGATGCCCGCCAGACTCCTCAGCTCGGAAGACCTTATTTACACTCTGGGCGGCATGCTTGGCAGCGCCACCACGAGCATTACCGGCCGGGCCAGTAGCCCGCTCTTTAGAATTGGCGGGTTTGCCCTGGAGGAAAAACCGGATTACCTGAAGCTAACCGATACTGCCAGTGGCACCAGCTCCTTTGTGGGCAGCCTGTATGTTACTGATTTCCCCAAGCACTTGCGGCTGGGCGCCCTGTTCGAGATTATCCGGCTCAAGGACATTCAGATGTTCATGGCCTTGCACCTTAAACCTCTTGCTAACCAGCAGGCCGAAAATAAGCTAAAGAACCGCCAGCAAATCCTCTGGGCCGTGGCTGCGACTGACAACTCTAGCGCCGGTGACATGAGTCGCAGCTACAAGATCGAGAGTATTAAAGACCTCAGAAACGTCCTGGCGCGAGGCGATGCTCGCCTTTTCAGCGCCGGCATTCGCATTAGCGTCCGAGCCAACACTCTCAAGAAAATGCAGTCGGACCTGCGCCGGGTGGCTCAACGGCTAACCGAAATGGGTTACCCGGTGGCGACGGCCATTCGTAACCAGCGACGAGCTTTCTTTTCTGCCCTGCCGCTGGGCCTGGACCTGTTGGGCCAGGAAAAGTTCATGGCCGACCGGACCCTCCACCCGAATATGACCGGCGAGAACTTAGCCTGTCTGATGCCTAACTGCATCGTGGACGCTTCCCAGTACGGCGGCATCATACTGGGGGTGAACAAAGCGGACGGATCGCTGGTGACCTTCAACCGGTGGCTTCAGATGAACCCCCACACGGTAATTATCGCGACTACCGGCAGCGGTAAGACCGTAGCAATGTTGATTGAGATGATGCGCGAGATGTTGAAGGACCCGGCGCTACAGGCTTTCTATATTGACCCACAGGGCGTGTTGAATAATTTCGCCCGTCTGGTAAATGGTACGGTCCTGGATTTAGGCCCGAAAGGCAACGCGATCATTAACCCACTGGACCGCTTTGTGTTGAACGGTCAGCCTGAAGAAATCGGCGAACGCCTGAACTTCTTATTTGCTCTGGTAGAACTCATGACCAGGGCCGAGCTATCGGCTACCGAGCGCAGCACTATAACCAGGGCCGGTAAACGGCTTTATCACCATTTTGAAGAGGGCGAGAGCATGTTAAGGCTGCTCGAATTAACCTTCATGAACAATTCGCTATACGCTCCTTTGCGACCATACCTTAGAAGTTACCTTGACCCACAAACCGGCGAACGTAGTCCTGGGGTGATGATCCAACTAAAAGGAATTTACGACCGGCTGCGGGAAAAGTACAAAATCCCTTCTACGGGTTTGGTACACGGTCAGGGCCTCGGTGCTGCCTATAAGCGCCCGATCTGCACCCTCGGCAACGATAACCGCTGGTATTACGCCGGCGCAGGCGAAACGGGTGAACCTTTTGTGGATCCTGAAAGCTTGAAGGCAAGAAAACCGCACGACCCGATTCCGGCAGCCGTCTGGTACCCGGATCCGACCTGGTTCAAAGAGTTGGCCGAAGATTTCAGTAGCCTGGTCCAGGACGAGGGTATCTTTGACAGCCTGGACCTGATGGCCCTGAGCAGCGCCATCCGTGACTCTTTTGTCGAGTTAAAGATGGGTATGCCAATCATGAGCGATTTAATGCCGTTCCTGGCGGCCGAAGGCGCGGCCAACCTGGTCAGCAACCTGGAGCAGTACGTTGACCCGGAAGTATTCGGCAAGATGTTCAACGGTTACACCAACGTGGCCCTCGACCGCCGCTTTATCTCCTTCAACGTGCGAGACCTGGGCGAAGAACTGCTGCGACCTATTCGCATCTTCCAGGCGATTAACTTTACCTGGGGCATGGTCAGGGCCGTCCGGCGGCCCAGGATGTTTTGTGCGGACGAATTCGGAATTTTAGTACAAAATTTCCATGAAGTCGGCGACTATATGAAGAACCTCTTTATGCGTGGACGGTACTTCAATCTTTCGATGACCGTGATCGTGCAAAACGTTACCTCGCTGCTGGATTACCAGGCCGCCTTGCAATGCGTTGAAAATGCTGACCGGGTAATCCTGATGCGCCAGCAAAAGAGCGCTATTCACCGGCTCAAAGCTCACTACGAGCTGACGGACGGCCAGGTCAATACCCTCCTGGGAGCCGAAGCGGGCGAGGCCCTGGAAAGCATCAACGGCCGCTGGATCCACGTCAAATATTCGATAGACCCCCAGCACCTTAAAGCTTTCGATACCCGGCCCCAGGAAAGCCGCGAGGTTCAGGACTCCACTCCCCAGGAACTGGCTTTATGGAGGTAACAATTCAGCATGTCTAGCAAGAAGAACAAGCAGGTCGAGAGAGCAATTCTTGCCAGCCTGGGCGGGGCAGCCCTGCCGGTTATTGGCGCGATAACCCTGATTATCCTGGTGGTGGTAGCAATCCTGGCGGCGGCTGGCGGTATCCTCGGCTGGCTTTGGGGCGGCGGCGCTCCCTCGGAAGAAGGCAGCGCTCAGAAAACACCTGCCGGAGAGGTGCAGTTCTGGACCCCTACCCCGATCCCGGAGCCTTGCTTCGTCACTCCGACGCCAGTGAGAATTACTTTGCCGCCAGAACCGGTTAACACGCCTGGACCAGACGAGACTCCAGGGCCAACCAATACTTCCGGCACCGGTTATTTGCCAACTCCCACGGCCTGCCCGCCGCCCCACGATACCTGGCCGACGCCGGATCCGCGGTACACGCCGCTCCCGGCCGGGTTCGGCCCGCACGGTTCACCCTTCCATTCACCTTATGTGGTGACCCAGCCTTTCGGCTGCACCGACTTTCCCGAATTTAAGGACCAGACCTGCGCCACTTCCACCGGCGGGAAGAAGCCCTGGTTTCACCGGGGCTATGACATGGTTTCGATGGGGGACAAAACCGTCTACGCCACCATTGACGGCCAGTGTATTTTTGCCGGCTTTCAGAACGACGGCTTCGGCAACCGGGTTTATGTAAAGTCAGGCCAGTTCCTGGTGATCTATCCGCACCTGAGCCGGGTGCTGGTAGTCACCGGCGCTCCTATTAAATGGAGCCAGCCTATTGGTGTTGAGGGCAGCACCGGCTATTCCACTGGCAGCCACCTTCACTATGAAATTCACATCAATGGCGCCTGGGTTAATCCGGTCCCGTATCTTGAAAGGTAAATTTTATGCTCATTTTTAAGTCTACCTGGTTGATACTGGCTGCAATCTGGTTCTTGTCTCTCACGCTAATTGCCGGGGCTGGGCTTCAGGCAAAAGCGCAGACCCACACAACGCTAACTGTCGTGTTAAGAGACTCGCATGGAACCCCGCTTGAAGGCGTTACTACTGAGGTTCTTTCCTATGATTGGGGCCTGGAAGTAGGCAAGGCTTATTCGGTAATCGCAAAAGGTGAGACTGATAAAAATGGAGTTGTCGCCTTTGATAGTACACCCTGGCCGTTCTCTGGCTACAGGGTGAAGTTCACGCCTACGGACCACACCAAACCCACCGGAGCCTGGTTTCTACCGGACAGCGATAACCAGTATCGAGGTTACCCCGGCATCTCTACCGGCGGTGTTACTGAAACTCAAAAGTTTGTGCTATCTGGCAGCGACGGCCTGATTTATAACGACCTTTCAAAAGAAGGCGAGCTTCCCCAGTACCAGCGCGACCCGGTAGGCGGCCTGGAAAATCCCAGAGTTAGCGTAATGCCGGGCCAGGACTTTCTGGCAAGTGTCGCGGCAGCCACCGCGACTGCCGAAGCCAGGGGCGAGCCAACTCCAACCCTACCGCCGCCTCCGGCCGCATCCCCGCG
>CADDZM010000418.1 GCA_902812345.1 Chloroflexota bacterium
CAGGCTTTATGCACTAGAAATAAACCGCCCTCTGGAGCTGGTTGAACCCAGCTCTAGTATAACCAAACCCCCCCTTTTTTTCATCTCAGGTTGTGCCACCCAGGGGGCATGGGCGATTCCTCTGAAATTCGACTATAAAATTCCAGCCGGAGAAGGCGAAGAATCCCCCCCGGCCTCCCCCGCTTCCGTGCCTCAAACCGCGGGCGGGTATCTCGAACTGCTCAAAAATAACCCGAACTTCCGGCTATTCTGGTCAGCCCAACTGGTTTCCGCCGCCGGAGACTGGTTTAATAACGTGGCTTTGCTGGGTCTGGTGCTGCAACTGACCGCCAGCGGTTTTGCCAGCGGCATGGTGCTGCTCACCACCAGCCTGCCTTATTTCCTGCTCATTCCTATCACCGGACCGATTGTGGACCGTTTCAGCCGCAAGTGGGTAATGCTGCTGGCGAACCTGGTGAGCGCGGTCCTGGCGTTATCCTTCTTGCTGGTCCGGGATAACAGCCTGCTCTGGCTCCTTTTCACCGGGAATATATTGCTGGTAAGCTCGGCAGCCTTCTTCAACCCGGCCTCGTCCGCTATCGTGCCGAATATCGTCAGCCGCCGCGAGCTTTACGCCGCCAACGCCCTTTCCGGGGCAACCTGGGGCATTATGGTGATGGTCGGGAGCGGCCTGGGCGGCCTGGTATCGGTGGTCTTTGGGCGGGACGTGGTTTTTATCCTTAATTCGCTCACCTTTTTTCTCGCGGCCTTTTTAATCTGGCTCATCAAGGTACCGGCGCCGCCCGAAAACACACTTGAAAAAGAAACACCTGAAAAGACTTCCTCGGCGAGGTTTTCGACCTGGGGCAACTTCAAGGCTGGGCTGGCTTACCTGGGGCATCATCACCGGGTTATCAGCCTGGTTTCCTTGAAATCGGGCTGGAACGCGGCAGGCGGCGTCCTGGTGTTGTTAAGTGTTTTTGGCGACCAGATTTTTCACGCGGGGGATGGGGGTATCGGCCTGCTTTACGCCGGGCGCGGTTTGGGCGCGTTGCTCGGCCCGTTTCTAATCAAGCCGCTGGCCGGAAGCGACCCGGCTCGGATGCGGGGCGTGGTCGTGCTGGGGTACATCTGCCAGGCGGCGGGTTACAGTATCTTTGCCGGGTCCGTCGCGGTGGGCCTCTGGCTGGCGTTTTTAGCCCTGATTCTCGCGCACCTGGGTGCGGCATCAACTGGACGGCCTCGGCTTTTTTGTTGCAGGAAGTCGTCCCCGACCACTACCGGGGCCGGGTCTTTGCCATAGATTTAGGCTTTTCCTCGCTGGCGCTGGCTGTCTCGACCCTGCTCTGGAGCCTGGCCCTGGAAATAAAAATCGCCCCGGTCTGGTTAGCTCTCGCCGGGGCGGCGGTCTGGTTAATCTTTGGCCTGGGCTGGGGGGCGTGGACCCGGCGCATGTCTTTGCAACCGGAGCCGGAAACAGCCTAGCCTGGTCCCACACATTACTTTTTACGGCGGAAGGTCAGGTCGAAATCGTGCTCGTAGTTTTGGCCGTCAATCGCTTTTTCCCAGTGGCCGGTGATAGTGTTGCCGTCGTCGCTAAAATCGCCCGTAAAGCGCTGGGAAAAATCATCAGGATCGTCCCGCCAAATCTTCAGAGTATTATCAAGCATTCTCATCTCGTAAACCCGGCTCACTCCCCGCGAGTCGAAATAGTGCTGGGTGAAATTCCCGGTGGTATCGTCGTAGCCGATTATTGAAATGCTACTCGGGAAAGGCGCCTCGTTTCCCGAATGCTCCACCAGCCAGGCGCCCCCCTCCAAAAATTCAAATATAACGGTGCCTTTAGCGGTTTTAGTGGCATCAAGCGGGTTTATCGCCTCGGCTTCCCATTCGCCCACAAGGTTTTCCAGCGGTTTCAATTTCGGGTCCGCCTCAACTTTTGGGGGGTTGGCCCCGGCTGAATTTTCTTTTGCCATAAAACATCCTTTTCTTATCTTACTGCAAAATTACTCGGCGGCTTTAGGGGCGTTGTCCAGGTCGTCCAGGTTGGTGGCGCGGTGGTTTTTGCCAATTGGTATCCAGCGCCGGGGACTGAGGATGCCCAGCATATCCCGCAAAACGGCCCGGCTCCACCGGGAATTGTTCTCGCGGCCATCCAGGTCACGGTTAAGCCGTTCAACCGAATCGGCCAGGTCGGCGGTCCCGTTAGCGAGGTAATTAACTACCCGCGTTAAAACCGGTTTTGCCATTTTCCACTCCTTATCCTTACTCTTTTACTCATTCCAACCGCTAAAGATTGTAAGCAATCCGCAGTTAAAACCCGGGGCGAATTAGAGGTTTAACTTTTCGTTTTCGCCGACCTCCGGGCGTTTCCCGGTCAGGATGGCCTTCGCGAAGCCGGCCAGGTTGACCATCGTGCTGGAAGGCGCGTCCCAGTATTCGGCGGTTTCGACCTTAATCTTGAGCAGCATCAGGTCCGGGTCGTCCAGCCCCTTCGGGAACCAGGCTTTGATAAAAGGGTTCCATAGTTCCTTCGCTTTGGACCTGTCGTCAATTAGCTCGGCCCGCCCGGAGACTGAGACAAAACGGTTGTCGCTTGGCTCAGCAAAACTGACGTTTACGTGCTGGTTGTGCTGGATTTCCGTTACTTTGCCGGAGCTTTTCCCGGTGAAAAACCACAAATCGCCGTCAAACTTGGTTTGTTGTACACCCATCGGGCGGCTGCGCAGGCTGCCGTCAGCTTCGGCGGTAGTGAGCATAGCAATTTTGATATCTTTAATCAACTCGCCTAGTTTTGCTACACTGTCTTCGGGCTTTTTTTCTTCTGCCATTATAACTTCTCCTTGGCTAATTTTATTAGTTTTGTAACTATTTAGCCACCGGCCATTATTTTGTAGTTGTGGGAGGGAATTATTTTCCCGACTGGTTCGGCCTGGCATCCATAATACAATTCCCCACAGGTGAATAGTTTTTTCTTATCAAAGACCTTTCCCCTCGAATTTCCCAGGAAAATTTATAGCATAAGCAAGTCCAGAAGGCCCGTTCTTCCCGGTTTCTTCCGGTTTTGATAATTCTTCTCTTTTTATCCTATAATTTAACAGGTAAAAGAAGAAGAGAAGAAAAGAAGGAGCAGAAATTTTATGGGCGCTATAACCGATGTGCCGGGCGTGAGGGTCGGGCAGGCCGAGGATGCTATCGCTTTAACCGGGGTGACCGTAATCATGCTGCCGGACGGCGGCGTAGCCGGGGTTGACGTGCGTGGAGCCTCGCCCGGTACGCGGGAAACCGACCTGCTCGACCCCGCCAACACGGTCCAGAAAGTCAACGCAATTGTCCTGGCCGGCGGCAGCGTCTTTGGCCTGGCCTCCGCGCACGGTGTCGTCCGGTACCTGCGCGAGCAGGACATGGGTTTTGAGACAGCCTACGGCAAAATGCCGATTGTCCCGGCGGCGGTTATTTACGACCTGGGCGTGGGTAAATCCGATGTTTTCCCGGACGACATCATGGGCTACCAGGCTGCCCGCCTGGCCGGGACCACCGTAATTGAAGGCAATGCCGGGGCCGGGGCGGGCGCTTCCATCGGTAAAGTCCTGGGTAGCAGCGGGGCAATGAAAAGCGGCGTCGGCACCAGTTCAGCCACCCTTAACCTGGCGATACCCGGTATGCCGTCCGCTCGCTACACCGTTGGAACCCTGGTTGTGACGAATGCTTTTGGCGATGTTTACAACGGCGACACGGTGCTGGCCGGGTCGCGCCTACCGGGCGGCGGTTTTGTTAATACAAGCCACCTCTTGCGGGAAGGCCTGGCCCAACCGCCCGCCGCCGGGACCAATACGACCCTGGCAGTTGTCGCTACAGATGCGCCGCTTACCAAAGCCGCCGCCAAAAAGGTCGCCACCATGGCCCACGACGGTTTCGCCCGCGCCATTCGCCCGGTCCACACCATGTATGATGGCGATACCATTTTTGCCGTTTCTACCGGGGGACTGCCCGCTTCAGCGGAAATGGATAACCTGCTCGTAACGGCCCTGGGCAGCCTGGCGGCGGATTTGCTGGTCGAGGCCATCCTGCGCAGCGTTGTTACCGCTGCCCCGGCCGGAGGGCTTCCGGCCCTGACCACGGCTTAACCGGCCTCGATTAATAGCGCGGCCCGAAACCCCCGTAACGGTTGGTATTGGGGAGCCGTGGCCGGCTGAAAATTGCACCTACGATAAGCCCGGCCACGAAACCGCCGATATGGGCAAAGTAAGCCACCCCACCTTCGCCGGTCTGGGCGGTGCGGTTGGTTATCTCGGTAAAGCCGCTAAAGAATTGCAACACGGCCCAGAAGCCAATCACGATGATGGCTGAAAGCCTGGTCAAAAAGAAAAATATCCCCAGGAAAATAAAAGTGTTGACCCTGGCGTGCGGGAACATTAACAGATATGCCCCCAGCACTCCTGCTACTGCCCCGCTGGCCCCCAGGCTTGGGACGTTCGAGGTCGGGTCAACCACCACCTGGGCGAGTCCGGCGATAATGCCCGCGGCCAGGTAAAAAATCAGGTAGCCGAGATGCCCCAGGCGGCCTTCCACGTTATCCCCGAAAACCATAAACGTTGTGAGGCGGGGACTGTCTCCCTGGGGTGACAGAGGAAGCCTCACTCCTTTCTCGCGTTAGCGAGTTAAACCAACTGGCAAGGTAGCACATTTGTTGTATTTAGCCTCAAAATGTGCTATAATCATAGGGTAGTTTGCACTTTAAGAACCTG
>CADDZM010000419.1 GCA_902812345.1 Chloroflexota bacterium
GTAACACCCCCACCCGCCACGCCTATCTCGATTGAGAATCTGCTACAAGAAACGGTCAGCCCACAGCCTGGGCCTACCGGCGGGACCGGGCCGCTTGAAACCAAAACCGTTAGCGCCAGCGGCTTTCCCGCCCCCGCTGCATCCAACTCGTTACCCGGCTTTAGCTATACCGCTACCGCGCCCGGACCGGCGACTGACCCAACCCAGGGTCTGCCCGTCCCGGCCTTCCACATGCCGCCGCTCTGGTTCAAGCCGCCCGGTGAAATACCCTGGCAGGAGGTTAAAACCGCCGAAACGCCCCGGGCCGTACCCTCGAACAGCGCCGGGACCGGTTACAACCCGACCCTGACCGGGCCGGAGACCCACGAGCCTGCCCCACCCGAACCGAGCGAACCGGAATACGGGGTGGACCGGGGCTTTTACTTCTTTACCGACCGGGAAGGGAACATAATAGTCCACGCGCTGGCCGGGTTTGGCCGCCGTTTAGCCGGGGCCTTGGTGGATTCCATCATCAGCGCTGTCCTGGGGGTTATATTCTTTTACCTGGTGGTGGTCCTTTTTTTGAAGCTGGACAACCGTAATTACGCGCAAAGCGTGCTGGGTATCGCCCTGGCGGCGGTCATGCTGCCGGTCCTTTTTGGCTTTTTATATCACACTGTCCTGGTGGGCCTGGCCGGGCAGACCCTCGGGCACCGCCTTATGAAAATCAAGGTTATCCGGCGGGGAGGCCGGGCGGTTGGCCTCGTTTCCGGCATCGTAAGAGCGCTTTACGGCCTCGCCCCTACCTTTGTCGCCACTATTTTAAGCCTGATTTTTCCTTCCGATGCTTCGGGCCAGAACGGGCTGGCGTCTGGCCTTAGCCTGCTAATCCTGGGGCTGACTACGTTTGGCATGGCCTGGGCTTTGTTCGATAAGGGACACCAGGGCTGGCACGACAAGCTGGCTGATACTTACGTGGTGAGCGCGAAAGAAAGCTAGGTTAAAGCTAATTTCCCCTTAAAGTACCCCGCCCATTTAGAAATTTTTATATGAAGTGTGATTTTGGTCGCTATAAAGCGGCCAATTCTATGTTAAGCTGCTTTAGCCGGAAAATGCCAGGGCCGCTTTTTTTCCAGCTTCTAAAAACCGAGGGTTAATTCAGGTTTGAACGGTTACCGCCTAACTGGATTAATTTATATTTTTATTCTTTATAAACTTACCTTCAGGAAAGATTCTCTATGATGCCCGAAAACCGGGGGGACCGCCCCACCGCGCCCCAATCCCAACCCGACCAGAACCCGGCCCCAGGTCCAAACCAGGGGTCAGGCCCGGTCTACCAACCCTCTTTGGAGCAGCCCCGGGCCGCTTACCATTACAATACCCGGCCTCCCAACCAGCCCAGCGCATTTCAGCCTCAACCGGCCTACCCGCTGGCCCCAGGTGCGGTCGCTAAAAAAACCCGGAAAGCGGGTTGGTGGTGGGGCGGCCTCGCGCTTGGCCTGGTCGTAATGGCGTTGGTCGCGGCGCTTGTGGTAATCCCGCTTTTTAATCGCAGCAGCCGCACCGAGGCTGACCCCTTCGCGGTCGCCCGGGATGTCCCGGCGGCGATGGCAACCGTCCCGGTTTCCGGCACAGTTGGGGCAGCCAATCCGGCCGCGCCGGACAAAGGGGCGGCCGTCCAGGTGACCGGGAAGGGGGAGTTCAGTAAAATTGACGCTATCCACTACGCCAGGGGTACGGCTACTCTGGGAGTAGGGGCGGACGGCAAGAAAGTTTTGCGCTTTGAAAACTTCACCAGCGCCCAGGGGCCGGACCTTAAGGTTTATCTCGGCACGCGCCCGGACGGCAGCCTGGTTAAAGATGGCGGCCTCAACCTGGGAGCGCTCCCGGCGACGGATGGCAGCTATAACATCATTTTGCCGGACGACCTCGACCTTTCGAAATACCGGGCGGTGGTCATCTGGTGCGAGGCCTTTAGCGTGACATTTAGCGTCGCCAGCCTCTCCTGAGGGCAAAGGCGGGCCGCTCCGGTGAGGTCAGGGCTATTGCTAAAAGCCCCGTACGGTGCTATAATAAAGGGGCTAGAAGTTCCAGGAAAGTGGGCTTAAATTTTACCCACTTTTCTTTTTGTAGCTTATAAGTGGTGACACGGCCCTGGCGTAGCTTTTCTTGCCCGGCCAACTCGCCTGACGTTATTTTTAATGGTTTACTATGGGTTGATTTAGACTACAAGAGTTAGAAGCTGAAGACCGTCTTTCGTTATAGCCACGTCGGCGCCCACCCGGTCACAGCGTCCGCAATCTAGTAAGTCCTGGACAAGGCCCACCTGTTTTACAGGGTTGGGCCGTTTGTATCTTTAAGAGCCTGTACGGCTTATTTAATTTAAGGCCGATGGGCCTGACACCCGGCCCGCCGGGTGGTGTTGGCGGAGGAATCGAGTTATGAGAAGCGATTTAAGAGCGGCAATGACCCAAATTGCGGCTGATCGCGGTTTAAGCAGAGAAATAGTTTTAGAAGTCCTTGAGAACGCGCTCAAAGCCGCGTACCGGCGGAGTAATCCGGCTGCCCAGAACCAGAATGTCCGGATTGACATGACCGGCGAAGACCTCAAGGTGTTTATAAAGCGCAGCGTGGTCGAGGATGTCGAGGACGAAGCGACCGAAATCAGCCTGGACGAAGTGCGCCGCATTAACCCGCGCCTGAAACTGGGCGATGAATACGAAATTGAGAATACGCCTAAAGATTTTGGCCGCATCGCCGCCCAGACCACCAAGCAGGTGCTTTTGCAGGGCTTCCGCGAACGCGAACGCGACCACGTCTTCGAGCAGTTTGTCGAGCGCGAGAATGATATCGTCAACGGCACTATCCAGCGCATTGACTCCAAAGGCATTACTATCGAACTGGAACCGCGGGCTGAGGCGCTGATGCCGCCCCAGGAACAGGTGCCGACCGAGCGTTACCGCATGGGCCAGAAGATTAAAGTGTACCTGCTGGAAGTGCAAAAGAGCCATCGCGGCCCTCAGTTGATTGTCTCGCGGACGCACCGCAACTTGCTGCGCCGCCTGTTCGAAATTGAAGTGCCGGAAATTTACACCGGCTCGGTCGAAATAAAGTCTATCGCCCGCGAACCCGGCTTGCGCTCGAAAGTGGCCGTGGCGGCCCGCCAGGAAGGGGTTGACCCGGTTGGCTCGTGCGTGGGCATGCGCGGGGTACGTATTCAGAATATCGTTAACGAGCTTTACGGCGAGAAAATTGACGTGCTGCCCTGGGACGCCGACATGATGAAGTATATCGCCAACGCTTTAAGCCCGGCCCAGGTGGTTAAGGTCGAACTGGACGAAGCCGAGAAAAGCGCCCTGGTCCTGGTGCCGCAAAACCAGTTGTCGCTGGCGATTGGCAAAGAAGGCCAGAACGCCCGCCTGGCGGCCAAGCTGACCGGTTGGCGCATTGACATCAAGCCGGTAACGGCTGGCGCGGCGGTGGCCGCGGCTAACGCCGGGTACGGTGGAAACCACGACGATGACGCTTTTGCCAGGCTCGCCCGCGCCGCTCTGAACCGGGAGCGCGAACGCGAGGAAGCCGCCGAGCAGAACCTTAACACCAGCTTTGCGAAGGCTGCCCGCGCGGTCGGGATTACCTTTGGCGACGATGATAATGGTAACGCCGATACCGGCAGGGATGAACCCGCCGTGCCGGAAGGCAACTTTATCAAGGTCCGCAAGGACGGCACCTTCACTTATAAGGGCGCGACCCTGGGGCCGCTGCCGCCGCACCTGGCCGAGCAGACCGTTCAACTGGTCGAGAACGCCCGCGGCCTGTTCGTGATGATAGGCGACGAGATGGTCCGGAGCTTCCGGCGCGACGAGTTTGAAGGCCACGAGGAAGAAGAGCCGGAGCCGACCGAGCCGGTCGAACGCGAAGACCGCAAGGTCCGCAAAGACGGTATGGTAGTCTTCCGCAACCAGTCCTTTGGCCCGATTGGCGAGAAATACATCGGCCAGACGGTTGAGGTGGAGCTGAACGGCGACCACCTGGACGTATACGGGGAGGACGGCGAGCTAATCGACAGCTTCCTTTACGCGGAGTAAGTAAACCGGCGTTTAACGTTTTAAGTTGAACGTTAAACGCTGTTCTATGAAACTTTACTTACTAAAAATAAGTATATATATAAAGAATTATTATGGTGGCAGCGAATACAAACCCAAAACCAGTGACATCTGCTAAGGTAAAAGTCCAGAAAGGCATGCGCCCTAAACACGTTCCACAACGCACCTGTATTGCCTGCCGCTCCCACGACGCTAAACGCGGCCTGGTGCGGGTAGTCAGGACACCGGAAGGGACCGTGGAAGTTGATGAAACCGGCAAAAAGAATGGACGCGGCGCATATTTATGCCGCTATCGCGATTGTTGGGAAGCCGGCGTGGCCCGCAAAGCGCTGGATAATGCTTTAAAAATACAAATAGACCCGGAGAGTCGTAAAAGACTAAAAAGTTATGGCGAAAGTTTACCGGAAAGGAGCGCCGCAGACGTGGAATAGGTCCGTAAACCAAGCTAGTTTCCGAGGAGGAGAAGGTAATAGATGCCCGGTAAAAACGATTATTTAAATGACAATGAATCTGAAACTGAATTAGACGCCCCCGTTCGAAGCCGGCCCAGTAGTGGGGG
>CADDZM010000420.1 GCA_902812345.1 Chloroflexota bacterium
GGTCAGGGCGGCGGGCGGTTTTACGGCGGTCCTGCCCGCCATGTCAGGCCAGGTCTACCGCTTTTCCTTCTTTAATGGATTGCAACAGCGCCTCGCAGGCCCGCGAATTAGCCGCCGAATCGCTTAACGGGTAGGGAGCGGGTTGGCCTTCCAGGGCCGCCCGGCTAAAAGCCTCGGCCTCAAGCTGGAAATGGTGCATAGGCGGGAATTCTTCGGTAGTCAGCCCTTTGTCGTCGCGCAGATAGACGGTCGCGGGCGGTCCCGGTTCCTGCCACATGTTTTCGACCGAAAGCGCGCCTTTAGTGCCGATGACTTCATAGAAGGAGCGGCGGCCGTAGTCAAGGCCGTAATCGAGGACGGCCCGGCAGCCTTCCCCGAAGTCCAGCACGGCGGCCACGCTGAAATCCACCCCGTCTTTCAGGCTGGCCTGGGCGTACGCCGTGCGCGGTTCTTTGCCGAACATCCAGCGCGAAACATTGACCGCGTAGCAGCCCACATCCCAGGTCGCGCCGCCGCCGAGGCCCGGCTTTGTGCGGATATTGGGCGTATCGGTTGCCATCACGAAAGCGAAAGTGCCGCGGACCACACGAGGTTCGCCGATAGCGCCCGCCGCGAGCAGTTCCCGGACGCGGGCCTGTTGCGGGTGGAAGCGGTACATAAAGGCTTCCATCACGTTCACGTTATGCTGCCGGGCGACAGTTTCGAGCGGCCCAACTTCTTCGGGCTGCAAGGCCAGGGGCTTTTCACACAAAACGTGTTTCCCGGCCTGGGCCGCTTTTGTGGCCCACTCGATGTGCAGCGAGTTTGGCAGCGGAATATAGACCGCCTCAATCTGGGGGTCGGCCAGCAAAGCTTCATAGCTGCCGTAAGCGGTAGGCGCGCCCCACTGGTCAGCAGCCTGGCGGGCTTTTTCCTCGCTGCGGCTGGCAATCCCGACCAGTTGGGCATTATTGGCAGCCTTCAGGCCCGGCAAAAAGCGGCGGTTTATCCGGGCCGCGCCCAGCACGCCCCATTTTAGTTTTCGGTTGGCCTCACTCATTTTTTCCTCGTCAGTTGTCGGTTGCCAGTTTGTAGTTTTTAGTTTTTAGTTTTTAGTTTGTAACTGTTCACCTGTGGGAGGGAATTATTTTCCCGATTGGTTCGGCCTGGCATCGGGAATACAATTCCCTCCCACAACTTAAAGCCGGGTGGCTGCATAGTTATTTTAGCTTTTAGTAAAAATGGCCTGCCGGACTTTTCTTCCTTTTTATGTTTGTGCAACTTCATTCATCTTTTAACTTTCGTTCCACTTTAGTTTACCCTACCCCTTTCCTTTTGGCTATTCTTGTTCCCACGTTCACCGTCCACCGATTTCCCATAACCCCTTGACAATTTTCTATCCTAATTGTACTATTACATTAATACATTGAAAGCAGCTTCGAGAAGGAAAGATAATGGCAATCTGGTTTGATATTGACCCGAAAAGTGGCACACCCATCTTTAAACAGGTTATCGAGCAGGTGAAACGGGCTATCGCTACTGGCATGCTGCTGCCTGACGAGCAGTTGCCGACCGTGCGCGAACTGGCCGAGGAACATTCGCTCAATCCTAACACCATCGCCAAAGCCTATCAGAACCTGGAACTCCTGGGCGTTGTCTACACCCGGCCTGGCCCGCGCGGTGGGACGTTTGTCGCAGGTGAAGCGGCGGCCGGGGTGCGAGAAGAAGAACTGCAACGCTACCAGGAAGAAATTCGGCGGTTGGTGCGCTACGGTCACAGCCTGGGCCTGGACCGGGGCGAACTTGACCGCCGCTTCCAGCAAGCCCTGGGACACTGGTACAAAGAACACCCATTGCCTGCGCCCGCCTCTATCGAAGTGCCGGTTAATCGCCCGGCGCGTAAACTCTATCCCACCGCGGAGTAAACCCGATGCTCGATTTTCAAAAGTCTTTCGGCCAAAAGCCAAACCGTGAATCTAAACCGGTCTATTCTTATGCCGGAGAAAATCCCTTTGCCATCGAGATAGACCGGTTATTTTGCACCTATGGCCCCAAAATAGCGGTTGACCGACTGACATTGCGAGTGCCTACCGGCGCGGTCTACGGCTTTTTGGGACCGAACGGGGCCGGTAAAACGACCACAATTAAAACGTTGCTGGGTCTGCGAGGTATGCAAGGGGGAAAAATCCGGCTGCTCAATTATGATATTACTACCCACGGCCTGGAAGCCCGCCAGCGCACCGGCTACCTGGCCGAAACCAACAATTTGTACGGCTACATGAAGGTCGGCGAGATTGTCGAAACGGCCCGGCGTTTGAGTTCGCGCTGGAACTCGCGAACCATGAGCCGCTACCTGGACCTGTTTAATCTTTCGACCACCCAGAAAATCAGCAAGCTTTCCAAAGGCATGAAAGGGCAGTTAGCCCTGGCGCTGGCCCTCGGCAGCGAACCGGACCTCTTAATCCTCGACGAACCAACCAGCGGCCTGGACCCCCTCAAACGCTACGAATTTCTCAACCAAATTGTGCGCGAGGTCAGTCAGGCGGGGCGGACTATCTTCTTTTCCTCCCACAACCTGAACGAGGTCGAGCAAATCGCCGACCGGATAGCCATCATCAATGAAGGCCGCCTGATTGTCGAGGACGAACTGGACAACCTCAAACTGCACGAAAAAGCGGTTAAAGTAGCATTCGACCGGCCGGTGTGGGTCCATGATCTCGAAAATATTCCAGGCGTGCGCCACGTAATGCAGGAAGGTCGTCGCTTCCGTTTGCTGGTACGCGGTGACGCTGAAGAGGTAGCCGCCGAGCTTGAAAAACTGGGAGCACGCACAGTTGAACTGGTCGAGATGAACCTGGAAGCCCTTTTTATCGCTTACTTGCAGGGCTACCGCGAGAACACCACCGAGAACACAGGCCAGACCTGGCAAAACGAGAAACGGTAGCCAGGGAAAGTTGAGAAGGGAGACGAACCATGCTTTATAAAGAGTTACACCAGGCCACTCGCAAATTCTTTCCGATTTTACTTGGCTATATCCTAGTTGGGCTACTGTTTAGCACCTTGCTCAGCCCTTCCAGGACTGCTTCAAACAATTCTATTTTTCATAACTGGATTATAGCAACTTTATTTTTAACGATGGGAGCAGCCATCCTGGGTGGGTCCGACATTATAGCCGAGGAAACCGGCAAGAACACCCTCAGCTTTTTGCTGACCCGGCCCGTCAGCCGCACAAATATCTACGCTATTAAATTCCTGGTCAGCGCGACTTTCCTGAGTGTAATTCTCCTGGGAACCAGCCTGGTAATGTTCCTGGTCGAGCAACTACCGCAGAGATACCAATCCGGCTGGACACCACCCGGTGGTGATACAGTTTACAAGTTCGTTTACCCGGATAAAATGCCCGCCGGAGAAGCTTTCACGTGTATAGCCGTTATCCTGGGAATCGGGCTGGCGGTCCTGGCCCTTACCACGCTCATTTCAATTTTTTCTCGCAGCGCCCTTCATGCTATCGTCACAACAATCCTGATAGCGTTCGGTTTAATCGCTTTTTATGCTTTTAGCGACCTGTTTTTACAAATTAGCTATCGCGTGAACCGGGTCTTTGACATCTATAACGGGCTTGGTTTTTGGGATTTCTTTGTACTGCTGGACCTGGCTGCTGTGTTATATATAACGGGGTTGAAGATTTTCAAAGCTAAAGAATTTTAAAAGGAACCAAAAATGGTTTACAAAGAATGGCGGCGCACCCGGTTGAAATTTGCGGTTGTCTTAATCATTTATATATTAGCCGGGGTGGTGATTAGCACCCTGTTAAACCCCGCAAATATTTTTACGCGCCTTTCGATTTTTCATCAATGGGTTATAGCCGCGATATTTATTACGATAGGCGGAGCCATTCTGGCCGGGTCCGACAGTATTGCCGAAGAAACAGGCAAGAACACACTCAGCTTTTTGCTAACGAGACCGCTCAGTCGCGCCAACATCTATACGATTAAATTTGTGGTTAATGCTATAACCTTGTCGGCTGTTCTGGTAATGACAAGCGTGATAATGTTTTTTATCGAGCAACTACCCCAGGGTTTTATCGAGGGAACTCTTGCCAGGGTAAATGGGACATCTTATGACCAGTTTTATTATGTAGCCGTAGAAAAAGTGACTGGCGGAGAAGCTCTGGGCGACCTTGCACAAATTTTTGGGCTGGGGGTAGTCATGCTGGCTCTTACCACGCTAGTTTCAATCTTTTGCCAAAGCACCATTGAGGCGATAATAGCAACACTGCTTTTAACAATTGGCCCTCTTATCATATTAATCTTAATAGCCGGTTTTTTAGGTTCGCAAATAATTAGCCCAATTTATGTTTCTTTTATAAATCTAGGTCCGATTGGCGGACTTATTTTGCTGGGGTTGGCCGCCGGAATATATGTAACCGGGCTAAGAATTTTCAAGTCCAAAGAGTTTTAAGGGAAGCATATATATGGATAAGGAGCAATAGCTTTGCATTTATCCTATTTTTAGGACTAATTGGTTAAATTCGCAAAAGAATAATGGTGCTATACTGGCAGGTAGTTGTTTTTACTTTAATTCAAACTTTTGCTTTGGTTTCTCCTGTCCCGCATCTCCGTTCGTAAGTTTCTTTCGGTTCTCGTTTAGAGGAGAAAAGCAG
>CADDZM010000421.1 GCA_902812345.1 Chloroflexota bacterium
GCAAAAGCAGGTATAGATGGAACAGTCGAGCCTGGGGCTGGTCCAAAGGCTGTGGCTGAACTTCTGGAAGCCCTGGATACTCCCAAAGCTCAAATACTTTCCCTTCCACCCGGCTACAAAGATATAGCCAGCCTGGGAGAGGTCAAAAACGGCAAAGCGCTTTTCGCTGAAGCGTTTGAAAAAGCAGGGTTCAATTCACTTTAACTTCCCATTTGAAAGGAGATGATTCTATGTCTGCGTCAAAGAGACCAATTATCCGGCCAGAGCCAGTCGATCTGGTGACGGCCTTACAAATAGTAACCGGTGAACTAAAGCAGATTGCCAATCTGCGTTATATCGAGAGGCTGGATTACCACCGGATTTATGAAGCCCTGGAAACCGGCCAGGCTGCCCTTGCCAAGGCTGAAACCCAGAAGATGCCTGAATCCTGTTCTCCTGACCATTCTGACCACTAACAAGCCATCTCTTCCAGAAGCTTGTTACCCCGTAATAAGTCTAAATTTTTGGTAGAAAGAGTCAGATTTAACCCAACTGTAAAAACTAACAAAGGAGGTTTTTATGCAAGCAAATTATTGCCTTCCATTACCGGAAGATTTTCAACCACTGCCCGTTCCGGTTCCGCCCATGCTTGAAGCAGCTTTAGGCTACACTCCCTTCAGGGGAGATGAAGCCTGTTTCGTGACCTTTTACTGGTCGCCTTTTGGAGACGAGGCTTGCTTTGATGACGGTCGTACCAGTGGAACCGGGGATTGGCAGGGATTTCTGGCCTATATTGACCATATTTCAGTCGGCCCGGCGCTTGGAGCCGGTCGTTATCAGCTTGGTTCGAGTGAGGAGGTCAACACCCACCGTCTGTTACTGGATCGCCGGGAGCGCAAACTCTACCTGGTCGAGGACCGGGCAGGCTGCCTGGTATTGTTCAAGCAATGGCAAACCGGGTGTGAGCCGGAACCGGCTGCCAGTGAGCTTTTTGAACTTCATCCAGGCCAGCCAGAAATCGCTAACCTGGGAGGGTTGCTCGGAACCATCCTTGACCAGTGGGAGGAAATGAAACCCCCTTCCCACTCTGAGATCGAGGCATTCACCCGGAAAAGAGAAAGCATCTTATCAGAATTGTTCCTGTGGCTCGATTCTTACCCGGCTACTCCCCTGGTCATAAAGGACAGGCAGCACTCGGACAACCGCCCCGGTTGATACAAGGACCAGCTATTCAAGTCTGTTTGAAGTTATAGAAAGGCAGGTACCATTATGTCAAGAGCAAATACCTGGTTGGTGTATCACAATACCGATCAGGCCACCGTCTTCCAGCCTGAACCGGCTCTCTGGAAAGAACGCGCTAGATTCTACCAGCTTGTCGCCCTTGTAGAAGCCGATTCTCTAGAGGAAGTCTTCAGGTTAACCAACCATATTGACCACGACTGGCGCGAAAATGCCCTGGTTAAAACAATGTCGCCCAATCCAACCCGTTCTACTTCTGTAGGTGACGTAATTGTGCAAGACGATAAAGCCTGGCTGGTAGACCGGACAGGTTTCCGGCGCATCGTTTGGCCTGATTTCTCCTGATCCCCTCTCAACTCTCCCCAATACTTCTATAAATCAACAGGTTACAACTCAATCCACTTAATTCACCCGACCCGGTTCGGGGTTACTTTGGCTATCCCGGCTATTTTTAAAGAATAGCCGGGATTTTACTTCAATCCTTTTGAAAGGAATAACGAACTATGACACAGAGCTTTAGTCCGAACGGCTATACCAGCCCGGTGGCAACCCCGGCTGAAATGCCGGATATAGCCAGCTCTAGGGCTGTCCAGGCTGGCCCTGGAAATACAGTTGTAAATCCACTGGTCCGGTTACAGCAACTGGAAGCCGAACTCAATACGGTGCTGGTTGAGCGCAACGAGGCAATTCGAGCGGCCCTGATAGCCCTGATTGCCGGGCAGAACATGGTGCTGCTTGGCCCTCCCGGCTGCGGCAAATCCCTGATTGTCACTGAACTGGCCCGGCGTATCCAGGATACCAGCGCCGGTGGCACAGGCAAGGGATTAACCTGCTTTACCCTGCTTATGACCAAATACACCGACCCGGATGAGATTTTTGGCCCCATAAGTTTGACTGCCCTCAAAAACGACGAGCGCAAACGGACAACCACCCACAAGCTGCCAGAAGCTCACTTTGCCTTTTTGGACGAGGCGTTTAAGGCGGGTTCTGCGGTTCTCAACGCTCTTTTGACCGTGATGAACGAGCGCGAGTTTGATAATGGTGGGGCAAACCGCTTGAAGGTTCCGCTTATAAGTTTGTTTGGAGCCAGTAATGAACTGCCAGAAGGCCGGGAGTTGGAAGCTTTCTGGGACCGCTTCTTACTGCGCCTGGTGGTTAGCCCGGTCAGTGAAGCCGGATTTGAGAAACTTTTCAACCTTTTGATGAGTCCGCCTTCTCCGCCAACTGCCTTTCTCACATTAGGCGAATTACAGACCCTGCAAGTAGCAGCCCGCCAGATTGGTTTCTCACCTTCAGTTAAAGGGGCTTATCTCAAGCTCAGAAAGAATATGGCGGCAAAGGGAATTACGGCCAGCGACCGCCGGTGGACCCAATGCATCATCCTCCTGCAATCTCACGCTTTGCTGGAAGGGCGGCAGACGGTTGAGGAAGATGACCTCTCAATTCTCGAAAATGCCCTCTGGAATACACCCGAACAGCGCAGCGACATCAAAAAGCTGGTTGGGCAACTGGCTAACCCTATTGCAGCCAGGGCGGTCGAGTTCTTTGACCAGGCTACAAATATCCACCAGATTGCTCTAACCGCCTTCCGGAAAGCGAACGATGAAGACGAGCGAAGTCGGGTCGTGGTGGATGCGGTGGGCAAGTTAAAGGCTACCCTCAATAACCTCATAACTACCTGCGCTTCCGAACACCGGGTAACACTTGAAGCAGGAGGGCGAGATGGCGTGAAAAACGTGGTTGCCACTCTTACAAAGGCCAGCCAGACCCGCAGCCTGAACAAGGTTGAAAATATCATCGTGCAGGTCAGCCGGATGCGGGACGAACTGGTAGAGCACGTTTCCTGATTAATATCCAGCGCCTGCTGGAAGGTTAACGATAAGAGGGAGGCTGAATGACATCAGCCTCTCTTCTGGTAAGTGTAAAGTTTAAGCTCATTTCGCTAACGAAGTTTATTAAAGAACAAGGAGGCAATCAAAATGCCAGAGGAAAAAATAACTACCTCTAACGCTTCCCCGGACAAAGTTCCTGGCGATAAAGCGTTGGATAAAGTTCTTGACGAGAGAGCGTTAAGAAAAGGTGAAAGCATCCAGGCTGTTATCCATGATATTTATGATGCGGCAACTTTTGAGGAAGCCCAGGCCACCTATCAAAAGCTTGGTGAGGCTGCATTCAGCCGGAAAGAAAGCTTTTCTACGGCTCCAGCCCTGCTTGGAGATGTTTTCTACGCCTTTCACAAGCCGGTTGTTCAGTTAGTTGAAGCACACGAAATGGCCGACAGCCATTTACTCAACCGTCAGATGGTAGAGCAAATGGTTTCGACCTCAGAATTCCAGGAATTGCACCACGCTACGACAGGTGATGAGATCGCCGCCGCTATTGCAACAGTCAGAGCAGGTGAACGGATGCTGGATAGCCTGGACAAGGCCACCGCCCGCCGTATAAACGACCTGGCCCACCTGGAAGAACAGATTCAAAATTTGTTGAACCAGGCCGACACCCTGGAAGGGCTGGCAAGTGAGCAGTCAGACGAGCAAGCAGCCGGGAAACTGGCGAGCCGGGCTGAGGAATTACACCGGCAAGCCAGAGAAGCTATTTCCAGCCGGGACAAACTAACCTCTAAACTGACTCGCCCACAGGAGGTAGAACGAATTGAAAATGCAGCCAGGCAGGCGGTTCGCGGCGCTATTTCTCAGGCTGAGCAAGAAATAGGCGAAATTAACGAGGCGGTCAAGGCTTATAGCGGCGGGTTTGATAGTAAAGCCGACTTGAACACAGGGGCAGGCGCAGGGCCGGGCGGCCTGAAAGCGGTGGACAAAGTTAATCTGGCTCTCAAGGTCAAAGCCAACCCTAAACTTCAGAGAATAGCGGAGGTGTGTGGGCGATTTACCCGGATAGCCTTAACCACCCAGAAAACCAGGGTGCAGCAACCCCCGGACGAGATAGTCGGGATTAAAACCGGTAATGATTTGGCGCACCTGGTAACGAGCGAGTTAGCTTTGCTTGCCGATCCCGTACTGGAAACAGTCTTTTACGCTCGTTTTGCAGAGAAAAAACTGCTTCAGTACGAACTGGACAAGCATGAACCGGCCGGGCGCGGGCCAATCGTGGTAGCGCTCGACAGCAGCGGTTCGATGACAACGGCTACTCCTGATGGTCTTACTCGTGAGGTCTGGAGTAAAGGTGTCGCGTTGGCCCTGATGGCAATAGCCCGGCTGCAAAAACGCGACATTGCCATCATTCACTTTTCCGATAATGAGCAGGTTCGCGTGGATATATTTCAAAAAGGGGTTGCCAGCGCCCCGGAAGTCATGAGCACGGCCGAGCATTTTTATGGAGGTGGCACAGAATACACCGCCTGGATG
>CADDZM010000422.1 GCA_902812345.1 Chloroflexota bacterium
GGGCATTACCAGGGGGAAGGTTAGGGGTAAAGAATGTCGAGGTCGTCACAGCCGTCCACCAGGGCCGCTACTTCCCCCTCTACCGGCAGAGAAGAAGTTTATAAAAATTATCTGGGTGAAATAAGGCGTTTTATATAACCCCGAAACGGCGCATTAATACCACTAAAAAAGGTGTGCAGTCGCGCTTGTAACACGGGGGCGCTTACTTCTTACCTTCGTGAAGCATCTTGATAGCCCCTTCGATGCGGCGCTGGCGAGTCTCGGGAGTTTTGGCCTCGTTAATCGCCAGGACATGCCGCAGCTTGTGGCTGTAGGCTAATTTCTCAAAGAATTGCTTCGCCTCGGCGTCCCGGTCGAGGGCAGCCGCGAAATCGGGTGGCATGGTTACTTCCCGCGGCGCGGTATCGAGTTCGACCTCGACTTCCACTTCGTCTCCGGCGGCAACCTTTGCCCCGGCCCGGTTCTCGGCGCTGACCGGCAGCATGTATCTTCCGCTCATTGAGGCAATCGTACTGCGATAGGTATAACCGTTAATCGTAACGCTCACGGCGGGTTTTTTGCTCGAACCCAGGCTCTCTACCACCTCCGCCGGGACTTCGAGGCCGGTCGCGGTCTTGCCGCCAAGTTCAATCCTGGAATGAAATTTCATAATTTTCGCCTTTACTCGTTCGCCGCTTTTCCAGGGGCGTATTCAGGTTGGCTTTGGTTGAAAAAGAAAATCTCGAATCAGCCCTGTTTTAACTCCGGATAAAGTTTTAGCTCAACCGAGTTATTTTCCGGGTCAAGGACATACACGGAAGGGCCGTAGCCAAAAGCGCCCCAGTTGTGGTCGGCTTCGCTGGTTATTTCCACTTTGTTTTCCTGCAAATAGGTTTTCAGGTCGTCCATATTGACCGTATCTTCCAGCCGCAGGCAGAAGTGATTGACGCGCTGCCGTCCTTCTTCCGCCTCGGGGGTCCTTTTTTCCGGTATCAGGTCAATTACCATGCTAGCTATCCTGACCGACATAAAAGGCGCCTTTTTCGCCTTAAATTCTTCTTCCCGGAGCAGTTCCAATCCCAGCACCCCGTGATAGAAACCGGCCATCTTGTAAGGGTCTTTCACGCTAAGGGCAATATGGTCAGGCTCTTTAACTAACTTTCCCACAGCTTTTCCTCCTTACGAAATCTCTTTAACTTAAAAATTCTTTAAGCACCGGGGTGAGCACCTCCGCTTTAACAATATGGGTCTGCCCTTCCAGGGTGCGGTGCCGGGCGTTGGGCAAAACTTTGGCGAGACATTTCATTCCGTTTTGCATCCAGGCCGGGCTTTTCCCACCTGATATAACCAGGGTAGGCATTGTAAGACAAGCCCATTGGCCCGGCTTAAAGGGTTTGCCTTGCTGGTACGGGTTCACGATTATCATGTCGTAAACGACGGTAGGCGCAAGGGCTTTAAGCTTGGGCCAGGCCGGCATAAAGCGCATCATGACCACGACAAACCCCGGCAAATTGATGCCTTTGGTCATGAACTCTTTGACCACTTCACCGGATTTACCCGCCTTGACCAGTTCCTCAAGGTGGCCCGGGAAGTTATCCGGCACCGGTTTGCGGCTGTCGTCCGTGATGAAAGGCGCTTCGTAAAGGGCCACCTTCGTTACCGGCAGGCCGGAGTTGACGGCTTCCAGCACCAGCCCGGCCCCCGACGAAATTCCGTAAACCATCGCCGAGCCGCCCGCTGCCTGGATAACCGCTGCAAGGTCTTCGATCTCGCGTTCGACGGCGTAGGGCGCGGTATTGCCGCTGTCGCCCCGGCCCCGGCGGTCGTAAGTATAGACGGTGAATTTGTCGGCCAGAAGCGGAATCATCGGCCCGTTTGGGCCAAAGGTCCGGCTACCAAAAGCCCCATCTACCAGGATGAGGGCCGGTCCCTGCCCGGCCTGTTCGTAGGCTATCGAAGTGCCGTCTTTAGAAGTTACCTTTTTCAAAATTGTTTATTCTCTTTCCAGTTGGATTATTGGGACTTGATAATTTAAGCAGTCTAGGCCAGCAGTTCTTCCAGCCGCTCCATACTCTCGTTCATACCACCTTCCGCGCCGTATTGCAACATGCCATCCCGGTCCTCGACACTTTGAAAGACCGAGCGGTCCGTCAGCAGGGTGTGGCCATCCTGGTCCTCGAAAGTGAGGGTTTCCAGCAAGACATGGCCTGGCATACCTTCCCATTCGAAGGTGAAAACCAGCTTCGCGCCGTCCTCAACCACGTGATAGACGCCCCGGAAAGCGGTTTCACTCCCGTCGGCTCCTTTCTGAATATAGCGCCAGACCCCGCCGAACCTTACGTCCATTTTGTCCACGGTAGTCGTGATGGTGCGCGGACCCCACCATTTAGAAACGTGTTCCGGGTTGGTATAGGCCCGGTAGACCTGGGCGGGCGGCGCGTCGAAAACATGGGTATAAATCATTTCGTGCTTACCCGGCTCTGCGATAAGATTAGATTTAGGCATTAATTTTCTCCTTTTTTAGAAACGCGCCCGGTCGTTTTGGGCGATTCATTCCTCCCGGCAACCGGATTGCTGCCGGGGTTACTTCAAAAGCGTCAGTAATAAAATTACTTCCCGGTGGGCCGGTAGACCAGCAAGACGATACCGGTGTTGAAAGTCCTGGTTTCGACCAGTTCGAGGCCGGAAAGAGGGACCGTCCCATCCTCGAACAGGCGTTGACCGTTGCCGACCACCACCGGGTGAACCATAAGCGCGTATTCGTCTATAAGCTGGTTCTCCATCAGGGTCCGGGCCAATTTGCCGCTGCCGTTAACTCCAATAAGGCCGCTTTCTTGTTCCTTTAACTTTCTGACATTTTCGGCGGCGTCACCTTTCAAGAGGGTCGTGTTATTCCAGTCAGCCTTTTCCAGGGTGTTTGAAACAACGAATTTAGGGGCAGCATTAAGTTTGGTCGAGATGCCGGAACCATCCTCAGGGGCGTTTGGCCAGGCATTTGCAAAAATGTCGTAAGTAACCCGGCCAAGCAAAAAGGAGTCGCAGGCGTTGATAGCTTCCGAGGAGTACTGGCCGAAATCCGGCCCGAAATAAGGGAATTGCCATTTTTCAGGCGCTTCCATCACGCCGTCCAGGGTCAAAAATTCCGCTAAAAGTAATTTAGCCATTTTAAGCCTCTTTCCTGGCGGGCCGGTTTTTCTTAAACCGGCGCCGCTCTAAATTTGTAAAAGTGGGTTTTTCGGGGCAAATCGCCCCTATAAATGAATGTTCCGCTTGCTGCTACCCTTGAAGGACGGGCCGGCATTTGTCAGGCGGGTTCGGCGGTTTCCAGGAATTCGCCCAGGCGGTCCCAGGTTTCACCTATGCCTTCTTCGACCCCCATCGCCAGGATGGTCTTGAAATCCTTGTCCGTCTCGAAGATGGAACGCGATACGACGGTGGTCTTGCCATCGTACTCGGTAAACTCGGTAGTGACGGTCATTTGCGGCATCCCGGGGACGGTATTACCCTCTTTGTCCGCGAAATTGTCCCGGTAAACGAGCCGTTCCGGCGGTACGATTTCCTGGTAGACACTCCTGGACCACGATTCCATACCATCCGGGCCGCTTATTACATAGAACAAAGCGCCGCCCGGCTTTAGGTTGAATTCTTTGATGGTGGTTATCCAGTTGCGCGGTCCCCACCACTGGGCCAGCCGTTCCGGTTCGGTCCAGGCTTTCCAGACCAGTTCGCGGGGCGCATCGAAAGTGCGTTCCACTAAGACCTCGCGTTTCTCATGGTCTGCGGTAACTCTGGTTTTGCCTTTGTATGCGGCCATGCCGTCATTTCTCCTTTTTTCTGCTGTCCCAAACTTTCGAGACAAAACCTAATTTTGCCGTTAATCCCTGTTTTAATTTCAGGACTACTCACTTTGTTTCTTATCGTCGGCCTGCCACTCGCGGAGCAGTTCGTCCAAACGGTCGTAACGCTCATCCCAGGCTTGCCGGAAGGATTCCAGCCACGTTTCCAGTTCCTGGAAAGGGGTTGGCCTGATTTTGTAGATGCGGCGCTGCGCGTCCTTCTCTACTTCCAACAACCCCGCCTCGACCAGCACGCGCAAATGCTTGGAAACCTGGGGCTGATTCATTCCCAGTCCCTCGACGATTTCTCCGACAGAGCGGGGACTGTTCTGTAAGAGTTCGATTATTCGCAAGCGGTTAGGCTCGGCAAGAGCGTTAAAGGTTTTTATCATTTTTATTTTTATTATAACAGGTATATTCCTACCCGAGTATATATCTGATGGGGAATATAAAAGTGCCAGCTTTTTCAAACGAATTTTGATGGGTTTTGTGGATAACTTTACCTTCCTGGCTTTTTTATAAAAAGTGGCTACAAAGCAGGTAAAATGATGAAGCCTTCTTTTGTACTGCCAAATCTGCCCGGGTGGCTTACAAAATGCTGAAAAGGTTCGAGTTGGAATAGAAGAAAAATATATTTTTAAGTCCGGTTTTAACAATCAATTACTGACTGCTGACCCATGAATCAAGGAGAGTGTGAATGGACGGCCTGAAATGGTGGCAAAAAGCGGTTTTTTATCAAATTTATCCGCGCAGTTTCGCGGACGG
>CADDZM010000423.1 GCA_902812345.1 Chloroflexota bacterium
CCCTGACCTAGATACCTTCTTTACCGGGGTCATGACCCCTCTGGTGGATGAAAATTACACGACTTTTCCCAGAGTCCGCTATGACCGCTATTCCTCGCGCTGGTTTATTCTTGCCAGCGATGTGCCGGGCGGTCAGGCGTCGCTCCCTAACCGCATACTGCTCGCAGTTTCAAATGGACCCGTCATCACTTCCGATACAACCTGGAATTTTTTTTATTTCCAGCCAACCGACTTTGTTTCCCCTCTAAAGAATACTTTCGCCGATTACCCGACCCTGGGGATAGACGCAAATGCTCTCTACATCGGGGTAAATTTGTATATCACTGACAACCAGGCTTTTGCGAATACGGCCGTGTTCGTGGTTAGAAAAAGCAGCGTGCTTGGTTCCGGTTCGATTGTGGTAACCGGATTTCCCCCTTTAATTGATGCAGCCGGGGTTGGCCCTTTTACACCCCAGGGCGTAGATAATCTTGATTCCTCGGTAAACGAGGGGTACTTTATTGGCATCAATTATAGCGGTGAGGCAAACTTTACTTTGCTCCAACTCCGGCGGGTAACGAATCCGGGAGGTACCCCGGTCCTTTCGGCAAATATCCCTGTAACGGTGCCTGATATACACCAACCCCTGCCGGTGCCGCATAAAGGGGCTTCTTTCGATCCAAATACACCCAATAGTGGTTTGCTCGACCCTGTGGATAGGCGCCTTATCAACGCTGTAATTCATAACGGCCGTTTATGGACTACCCACAATATTGGGGTTGATAGTAACGGTGGTAACACCTCGCAGGCGCTGGACGGCGCACGCTGGTACGAGATAAACCTTCCGACCGCGGAGGCTCCCACTCCAAGCCTCCGGCAGTCCGGCACCGTCTTTGACGGTTCTCCTTCCCAGAAGTTTTACTGGATGCCCTCGCTCACGGTTTCCGGGCAGGGTAACACTGTAATGGGGCTTAACGTGGCCGGGGCAAACGATTATATTAGCGCCGCTTTTACCGGGCGATTGGAGAGCGATGCTTTAAATACCATGCGTCCGCCGGTTCTTTATCAGACCAGCACAGTTGCTTATACCCCTTATAATAATCCCGGTGATCCCTTTTATGGCCTCCGCTGGGGTGATTATTCGTTTACCAGCCTGGACCCTGAAGATAATATGACCTTCTGGACTATCCAGGAATATGCCTATAATTCCGATGCTGATAACGATGGAAATATGGACGGTTACGGTATCCAGATTGCTAAAATAAAAGCGCCACCCCCGGCCACCCCTGTTGCTAATACTCCAGGCCTGGCCCCCGGCCATCGAAGTGTTAATCTTACTATTACCGGCGCCTCTATTGATGGTTCAGCCTTTTACGAACCGGGTTCTGGCTTCGCCAGGCATTTAACCGTTTCGCTGGATGGCGGAATTACCGTTAATAGCATTGCAACAGTTACGCCCACCACGCTTGATTTGAATATTTCAACCCTGTTCGCCACTACCGGGTCTCATTCCTTAACGGTAACAAACCCTGATGGACAAACTGTTACTGTGCCGGATTTTATTAGTGTCAATGATTACGAATGTACTCCCCAGACCGTTAACAACGGGAATGATTCAGGGGATGCTCCGGTTGATGGTTCCTTATCCTTACGCCAGGCGATGGAGAACACCAAGACCGGTTGTAAGGTTATAATTATAACCATTGATAAAATCACTTTAAACACTACCTCCCTTCCGAATGATATGCCGCCAGGCGTCATAATAACTACCAACAAAGCCTGTTCCGCCGGGAAGGTTGAGATTGACGGGAACGGTATTACCGGGGATGGCCTTACCCTCAATGGCGGCGCTTTCTTTGGCATCTATGTTCACGGCTTTACAGGCAGGCAAATTGTGGCAAACGGCCATTCAGATTCTAATGGCGCAAGCGGCCCAAATTACATGAAATGTATCCAGGCCGGGACTCCTTAGTTTCGTTTTTGAATTGAATGATTTATTCCAAAGTAGTATTATTAGTCGGACCAGGAAACCTGCCGGGACTTTTGGCCCGGCAAAACCGCTTTTAGCAAACTAACCAGAAGCAGCCAGAACCCGTTTAAGTTTCCGGTATAATTTTGTCACTCTAAATAAATTAATCTTATCAACCTGTTTTCACGGTAAACGGCCTGTGTTTTCCTTATGTACGCCGGTTTTGATTGAGTCCGCCGCGCCTTTTAAATTTTAATTTTGGCTTAAAAAGTATTCACCTTCAGGGCGGAGAGCATAAGGTCGTTTTTAGCGAGTAACCCGGAGTTTCAACTTGGACGATTTGATAGATCCGGCTGTGCCTGCTTCCACACCGGCATTACCGTTATCTCCTGTTACGCCGGAGCCGTTTGACCGCTCGACTTACCAGGCTAAACTGGACCAGATTCTACACAGCCACCCTCAAATTTTCTTTGATATGCTGTCCCAACTGCCCCAACCGATTATCTTTACCGACCTGAAAGGAATTGTGGTGGGCTGGCTGGGGGCCGCCGAGCAGGTCTTTGGCTATTCCGCCGAGGAAGTAGTTGGCCGTCCCGTTGATTTCTTGCACCAGCCCGCTGTAAAAAGTTGGATGAGCGAAAAAATCCTCCAGGAGATGCGCCCTACTGGCCGTTTTAAGGGGGAAATACCCTGCTTGCGCAAAGATGGCAGCGAAGTACTGGTCGAAATCACAAGCTGGACCGTCAACGACGAGACCGGCCAACCGGCTTACCTGGTATCAATCAATCGTGACATTACCGAGGAGCGTCGTACCGAGAAAGCCCTGCGCCAGAGCGAAGAATCTTACCGGACATTAGCCCGCAATTTTCCCAATGGCGCGGTGCTTCTTTTCGACCAGGACTTGCGCTATGTGCTGGCTGATGGGACAGCCCTCGAACAAACCGGGTTAATCAAAGAAGAAGTCGAGGGCAAGACTATCTGGGAGATTTTCCCGCCCGATTACGCAGAATGGCTGGCCGTTAATTTACGGGCTGCTTTGCTGGGCAAGACCAGCAATATGGAAGTTATTTATGGGAACCGGGTATATTCCAGGCAAACTGTGCCGGTTAAAGATGAGCAGGGTCATATCTTTGGCGGGATGGTAGTCACTCACGACATTACCGAACACAAACGCTACGAAGAAAGCCTCAGCCAGGCCCGTGACGCTATGGAAAAGACCGCCAACGAGCGGACAGTTGAACTGGTTGCGGCCAATCAACAGCTTCAAGAAAAAATTGGCGAATTTAACCGCGCTCAGACCCGGTTGCGCCACAGCGAGGAACGCTATCGTTCATTGGTCGAGGCTAGCTTTCAGTGGGTCTTTATTACTAATCCGGTAGGCGACCTTATCAGCGACATGCCAGGCTGGCGAGCCATTACCGGCCAGACCTCGCCAGAATTGCTGGGCCGGGGTTGGGTGACCTCTCTCCACCCGGAAGACCAGGCGCGGGTCACCGTTACCTGGAATAACTCGGTAGAAACCCGCAGCCTTTTTAAGGCTGAATACCGGGTTCGCAAATATGACGGCACCTACCGCTTTTTCGCAGCCAGGGCGGCGCCGGTTTTTGAGGCGGATGGAAGTATACGGGAGTGGGTCGGCACCTGTACCGACATCACGACCCAGAAAGAAGCCGAGCGAAGCCAGTTAGAACGCCTGGAACTGCTGGCCCAGATTGAGGCCGAGCGGTCCAAGCTGTTTGCTGTCTTGCAACAAATGCCGGTCGGGGTGATGATTGCAGAGTCGCCCAACGGCGAAATTACTCTTTCAAACCAGTTGGTCAATGAAATCCTGAGAGACACTTTTGTTCCGCCTGCGCAACCGGCTGATTATCAACAGTTCCAGGGCGCTTTTTCCAATGGCCGCTCCATCGAGCCTTCACAATGGCCGTTGGCCCGCGCCCTCCGGCAAGGGGAGATTATCACCGGCGAAGAAATTTATTATTTCCGCGAAAATGGCGAAAACCGTTATCTTTCGGTAAGCGCCGGCCCGGTCTACGACGCTAATGGTCAGATAACTATGGCAGTGTCGGCTTTTTACGATATCTCTGAGCGCAAACGCCTCGAAACCAGCCTGCGAGAGCAAACCGAAACGGTTGAAATTATCAACCGGACCGGCCGGATGCTATCGGCGGAACTGGATTTGCACAAGTTGATCCAGGCTACCACTGACGCCGGGACCGAACTGAGCGGGGCCGACTTCGGCGCCTTCTTCCATAATCACGTTGATGAAAGGGGTGAAAGCTATACCCTTTACACGCTCTCCGGCGCCCCGGTGGAAGCTTTTGCCGGTTTTCCGATGCCGCGCAACACCAGCCTTTTCGGCTATACTTTCCGGGGTGAAGGCATCCTTAGGCTGGAAAATGTCCAGGAAGATCCCCGTTACGGTAATAACCCCCCTTATTTTGGAATGCCGAAAGGCCATTTGCCGGTTGTCAGTTACCTGGCTGTGCCGGTTATATCACGTTCGGGCAAAGTGCTGGGCGGCCAGGGCAGTTATCATGCGCTCGTGGCGTTCGGTGAAAACACCGGCTTTGGAATGGCCGAAAAAGAGGCCGCCCAGACTGCCATTGCCATGGATAATGCCCGGT
>CADDZM010000424.1 GCA_902812345.1 Chloroflexota bacterium
TATATAGGTGGCCCCAGCAATGGCGGCGAGGGTATCCAGTTGAGGGACATCAGCACAATGGCCCCACCCGTAACCCTGGCCAAGACCGGTTTTCCTCCTTCTTCAATCAATTCCTCTTACTCAACTATTAACGATTGTCTGGTTCTTGACGGCAACCGGGTTTTGTGGAGCGAGGAGTATATTGATACGGAACGGGTAGGGCATTTCAACTTGTATACTATCCGAATAGGCGAGAGCGTTCCAACCCTTATAGACTATGGTATCGGCAACCGGATAACTTGCGATTTGCACAACGACACCATTGTTTATACGGTATATATGGATGTCATAAAAGTTGTAAACCTTGCCACCGGAGAACGCCGGGACATCGGCGACTACAAACTTTTTCCCGGAAATTTGGCCCCCATCCGGGCTTATAATCCTCAAACCGATGGGCGCTATATCTTCTTTGAACAGTCGCCTATTGGAGCAGATTATACCAGGCTAGACCTGGCCGGTTACGATATTGCCACCAATAGTTTCTTTGGGGTGGATACCGATGGTAACAAAAATGGCAGCCCCAATTTTAAAAACGGGGTTCTAACCTGGCTAAAAGGCCCGAACCGGACCGGGGACGAATACAACCAGGTTCGCGCCAACTACCTGCCGGCTTTGCTGCCCACCGCGCCCAGGCCACAAGTCCCGTCAACCGCCGACCGCTACTTTTTCAACGACACCGGCCACTCGCTGGCTTACGGTTTCAAAAACTTCTGGGATAAAAATGGGGGGCTGGCGGTTTTCGGCTTTCCTAAAAGTGAGGAGTTTCAAGAATTAAACTCCGACACGGGTAAATTTTATACGGTCCAGTATTTCGAGCGGCAGCGATTTGAGTACCACCCGGAAAACGCCGGGACTCCCTACGAAGTGCTATTAGGGCGATTAGGCGCAGCCGAGGCCCAGCGCCGCAATTTGTTAAATACTACCCCGTTTCAGAAAGTAGCCGCTCCCCCGGCAGGCGATACAGGCTGTCTTTATTTCTCCGAGACAGGCCAAAAAGTCTGTGGCGGCTTTCTTAACTACTGGCGCGGTCACGGCCTTGATTTGGGCGATGCTGGGACTTCCTACCGCGAGTCGCTGGCCCTTTTCGGTTTACCTCTTTCGGAAGAATTCACCGACCCTCAGACCGGCTTTACCACCCAGTATTTTGAGCGAGCTAAATTTGAATACCACCCGGAAAACAAGGGTACCCCTTACGAGGTATTGCTAGGGCTGCTGGGTAACCAGGAACTGGCAATTAGAAACTGGTCATAATTCGAAGCGGCGGCGGTGATGATTTTACTCCGAGGAAAGAAAGGATAGAAATGGTTCCCCATTTAAAAGAAGGAAAACCACCTGTGAGCCGGAAAATACGGATTGGAATAATCGGCGGGATGGTCTTGCTAATATTAGCGGTGCTTGGCGGGTTAACTTTAACGCTCTTCACCTCCAATTCGCCTTTCAGTTCAACGAGTAACCCAGTCACAAAGGGTCTGGCTGACTCTGCCGCTACCCCTCCCATTAATAATCCAGGCAATACTCTTAATGGGTCTAGCATTATTGTGGGTCCGCCGGACCACCGGGTAGATATAGCTTATCCCTCGGCAATACTCCTTTCGATGAACGGGGCTGACATAGCAACTCCTGAAACCGCCGCGCAAAGTGGTTCTAACCCTGCCAGGGTAATGGGCGCTTTTGCCACAACCGATGATTTAACAGCCATTGAAACTTACTACTCTGAAAAACTCAAAGCTGCCGGTTATGAATGGGATTGGGAAGATGCCTGCGGACCGGATACAAAAGTAAATTGCCCACAAAGCCGCTATTTTACTGCCGGCATCGTAAAATGCGTTACACCTGAGACAGGTAATGCTAGTTCAATTTGCTCGTCGGCCTACCAGGTAAACTTCTGGCTCATTGGAAAAAACGCAACGTCAACTGAAAATAAGGTTATGAATATTCCACAAAGTATTCTTGACCAGTTAAAACCGGGTCAGACCATGGTGGGTTATTCGGCGAATACCTTAGAGCCAGTGCCAACTAATGTTACTAGAGCCGTCACGACAGCGGCGGCTGTACCAACTCCTACCAGGGGATCACTCCCGACCACACCTATTCCCCAGTCCCAAATATTCGTCGGGCCGGATAATGCTTTTCACGTCAGCCAGTCCGACAACACCCCCCAAAAACAATCTACTGCCGGGGTTTCGTTGGTAACAACCGGAGAATTTAAGCCGGTGGCGCTAGGTTCGGACGGCACCTTTCAGTTTAACTGGCTGATTTCGGAAGAGGGCGTGAAGACTACTTTACAGGCTACCGTGGTTACCCCACATAATACAGCTTATACGACCTCAAAACAGTTTACTGATTTCGGTTTTGTCTACTTGAGCAGCGACGATGGCCGCAGCAAAATACCGGTCCACCTGGTACGCAGTTCCCCGGTAAACGGTGCGACAAACACCTTTTTGTGGAATATGGAGGGTCAACCCCTGCCGGCCGGAAACAAAAACTACACCCTGAACTTCGAGCAGAATTCCGGCATAACCCTGGCAAACCCCATCCAGTTACTCCTAAAGACCTTTACCGAGGCTGGCTTACCTCACCCGGTAAACCTCCAACCACAGACACCGGGTGGCCAGGCGAACGGGCTGTGGCTGGTTCCCCAGCAGGCTTATTTTGGCTCCGACCGGACCATCTTGAGCTTCGCCTTTCAGCCGGATGTCTTCCGTGATAAAGAAGCCTACTGGTTAATACCCCAGCTTGTAAATCCAGGTGACTTAAAAGTAACCGACGAAAAGGGCCGGAACCTGGCGCTGCTCGATTCTACCCAACCCCTGAATCTGTCCGGCCTGGTTTTTGGTCCGGTCGCCGCAGATGCCAAAAGTCTAAAGATAGAGCTTGGCAACATGGTGGTGGGGCGCAACCTAAACCAACCCACCACATCTCTGGAAAATGCCCCGGTGACCCACCTGAGCGTTCCGGTTGGCGAGCTATTGAAGCTAAAGAGCGTCCAGACCCTTCCCGGACCTACCTTGCAGACTCCCAGCATTCAAAAGCTGAGTATCGAAGCAATGAGCGCGAAACTTGATGAAAGCGGCGAATACGTCACCCTTACATTGCATTACCGGGCCACCGGCAGCCGGGCCTATCCGCCCTCCCTGGTTGCTCGGTCGGTTGGGTTTAGCTGTGAAAAATGCGGCCAGGACAATACCCAAAAGCCGGTAACGAGCAGAATGTTACCGGACGGTTCCAACGAATTCAGCCTGACCTATAAATATGACGCGGCCCAGACCAGCGCTGATTTGAAAGTGGATAGCGAACAGTTCTTACTACCCGGTCCCTGGCAATTTGAAATACAGATTAACCATTAAAGGCCGGGAGTGCCTAAATAGCAAGATATTTTTAGCGGCTTTAACTTGAAAAGCGATTTTTATATCTTCCCAAATAGCCACTCCCACTTACCTTATTTCCTTTACTCAATAGTCAATTCTGGGTCAGCATATTTCTCGGATAATTTCAGGATCTAACGAGCCTTACATGGCCGGTATTCTGTTTTGAACTAAAACCATTCATTTTTTAAGTTTCAATGAGAGAAATACGACATCGCGCAATCGTGCAATCCTCCATTTTCTTTCTTATTTCTTTATGGCCTGACTGGTTTGTTACCCTGGACAATTGAAACGAGATTAAATCCATCGGGAAGAATACCGTACACTTTAGCAAAAATGTCAGGTAGATTAAACCGTAAATTGGTGAATAAAGTCGTGGAGCCGCCCCATATATCCACTGATACCCAAAAATACTGGTTGCCTTTTTCGAGGACGTAATCAACCTTAGTACTATTAGCGGTATTCGGGAAAGTTTTAGATGCCTGCCAGCCCTGCGGTTCTAACTCAGCCTGATATTTCTTGATTATTTCAAGGGCACCTGTATTGGTACTGAAAACGGTTCGTTTAGCCTCTTTTTGCTGGTCTTCATCTGGTTCGGGGGCGTACCGGGTGGTGCTGGTAACACGTTCATAAAGAAATGATTTCTGCTCTCCGGTGCTAGAATTGGTATATATAATTTTTGCATCAGCAGGCAATGTAATGTCTTCAAAACTGGTCAGTTGCGCGGTTGGTGAAGCGGTTGGAAGTGCGGAACTTCCCGGCATATAACCTTGCGTAATAACTACAATGGTATCGGTGGCATCTACTTGTTGCCACAGTTTATCAAATAGCCACCTGTTATTTACAAGAAAACGTCCAAATTCATCCCCACCAAATGAACTAAACCAGAAATACTTGTTGCCTTTCTCAAAAACATAGTCAGCCCTGACTGTGTTTGCTATGTTCCTGAAGGTAGTGGATGCTTGCCAGCCCTGGGCTTCAAGGTCTTCTCGGTATTTTTTAAGGAGGTCGAGAGTATAACCTTTCGTTTTATAGATTGTGCGTTTTGACTTACGGGCGGTATCCTGGGCCGGTTCAGGGTAGTTTTCGACACCGTTGGTCATGCGGAACTGTTGCAAGGACTGGCGCTCGGTCGCACTAATATCGGTA
>CADDZM010000425.1 GCA_902812345.1 Chloroflexota bacterium
CCTCCCAGAACCGGGGTAGGGTTTGCCCGGGGTGCCGGTTCCTCTTCTACAGGCTGGCTTTGCACCTGCGCCGCTGGCTGAACAACGCCCGGTTCAGGCGGTCCAGCCGGCACGGTCATCTTAATCTTGAAGCCAGGCCTGGCGGCTGGCGCCTGGATAGGTGCTGTACCGCCTGAACCGGGTGTGACCGGCAGAGCGGCTTCAGGATTAACCAGGTGGGGTTGGGGTACCCCCGGCCCTCCCGGTCTTATATTATTGACGGCAGGCGGTTTGGGCTGGACCGGTGGGGCAGGCCGTATGCTAGGCGTATGCGCTACCCTGGCAGAGGTGCTACTTCCGTTCGCCGGGCCAGGTTCTGGCTTGGCCTGATAGGTGGTGACAGCGACCATAAAAGCGGGGTCCAGTTGTTCCTTTATTACTACAGGCATGACAGGCTCCATGGCCCGGCGCCGGTCAGGATCGGTAAACTTTATAAGCAGCGGCTCCGGCTCGGTTCCGCCATCGTCCAGGTACGCGATAGCGTGAAAGTAGGGGATTGCCCCAATCTCGCCAGGTAGCCACCTGGGCCTGGTCTGGTAGTTAATCCGCTCGCCTGTATTTCTTGTAGTGGACTGGCTCTTATTCTCTCCAAGGCTGCCGCCGTAACTGTAGCCCTGGCTGGAACTACCCCCGCCGGTAAGAGTAGAGCTGCGGCTGTTGCTCCGGTTGCGGCCCTCGCTCCAATTGGTGCCCCTGGTCTGACCCTCGCTACTTCCGTTGCTGGTAGAAAGATAGGGCAAGTCCTCCTGGCCGAACAACCGGCTGAAGCGTCCGGCGTCTTCCTGACCTTCTACACCCTTCAGGACAATCTTATTGCGGCAGTTGCTAAAGATAACCGAGCGTAAGGCCGGATTGCGGATTTCCTCAAGGGACTGAAAAGCCAGCACATAAGCCGCATTATTACCGGCCGCCTGGGTTATACCTGTTTCCAGGGCTTTGCAGACATAGTTGTGAGCTTCGTCTATAACAAGTAGTTTTGGAAAACTCTTATCCGACGAGGGGTCCAGGACGGCGCTGGTGAACTGCCGGATCACCACCCGCCCGATGGCCCGGCCTATATCGCCTTCAATGGAAGTCAGGGCAATCCGGGTGACGAGGCGCTTTTGCAGTATCTGCCGGATGCTGAGGCCGCTCTTAGGATTGGTAGTGAGATAGTCCCGGTACTTACCTTCCGCCAGAGGCCGGAGGGCGTTATACATGGTGCCCAGAGGGTCGGCCTTGCTGTCTATGCGACGTTCCACCTCGGCCAGGGCGCTATCCGCTTCCTCAGCAAACCTTCGCAGCGCTGCCGTCCTGGTTGGATCTTCGATTAACTGTTTCAGTTTCGCCCTGACGTTAGCCGCCTTCGTTGGGTCGTTCGTGTAGGCCAGGACCTCGTTAAGTTCTGGATATTGGCCGAAAACCAGGTAGTGGCTGCGTAGGAGGGCTGAGAGGGCCAGCCTGCCGCTGCTGATAAAGTACTGGGCTTCCTCACCCGGATTGTCCGAATCAATAAGGGCCTCGGCCAGGTTGTTGGCCCGGTCTGTAAATTCCAACTCCCTATCCACCAGGCAAAGCCTGAAACTGCTGGCCCGGTCCCTGGGTTGGAGCGAGAAAACCAGGCCCGCTTCGTTATCCGGAATTTCGTAGCCTTTGGGGTCAAAGAAGATAGCAGCTGTCCGGTTCTTCCGGCAGAACCTCAGTAATGGCAGGATGATATTAAGGGTCTTACCCATCCGGGTAGGCCCGATGACAATCAGGTGCCGCATGAGGTGGCGATGGGTCAAAAGGGCCCGGTTGCCGCTTCCTCTCGGCCCTGGCCCGGTTATCCAGCGCATCGTCTTCAGGTCCCAGGTCCGCTCCAGCACCTCGCCCAGGTCTATCGCTCTGCCGGAGCTAACTTCTCTGATTTCAGCCTGGCGCTGCTCTTCTTCGCAGGCCTGTAGCCTTACCTCTTTTTCCTCGGCGGCCAGACGCCGTTGCTCTAACTCGTCGTAGTACACCTTGATTACCCGGCGGTCACACGCCTTTACCCAGATGAATATATAGAAAATAGCTACCAGGTAGGCTGGTACCATACCGGCAGCCAATAGCAAAGGCCGGTCGTGGGCCATTGTTCGTAGCAGGCCTGCCGGTATCGGAACGCTTCTGAAGAAATGATCAAAGAGCTGGTTGAAGGGGTCAACATTTGAATGAAAGTCTACTATGTTTGTGAATACTCCGAAGTGGAGAAAGAGCCGGACCACTACCATAAGCCACAGTACAAATATACCCAGGCCGCCCAGGAAGCCTGGAACAATGGTCGCCAGGCAGACCAGTAAAAAGAAGAACACTCTACCGGGTGGCCGGGGGAGGTACCGGAAAGCCCTGACCCAGACCGCCCTTACCGGTAGTAAGCAGACGATCAGGGTTGGCAGGATGAAGAGGCCCAGCCAGATAATCAGAACTGCCCCCAGAATGACGCCAATCATACCCAGCTCTTTGTCTTCAAACATGAAAGCTAAAGGGTGTTCTTTCTGGGGGTCTGGTATCCGGTTCTTGTTCTTAGGGGGCTTGAATTTCTCGCGGTGAATATAGGGTTTGCCGTTGGAACGGAAACTAACGGTTTGACCGTTCTCCTGTCTGTAAGATGTTTGCATAAGGCAAATACTCCTTTTAGCAAAAAGAACTTTGCAGTCTCTGCAGTAAAGCCAGGTAGTAGTAGAGCGCTTTGGCTTATGGTTGTAGTATCCCATCTTTAAACAATAATGGCCTCTTTAGCGGCTCCAAAACCCAAATATTAATTTTCCCCCTCTAATATCTTTCCATTCACCAGGCGCTCTGCCTCGCAAACGATGTTCACGCTGAGGCTAAATAAGCGCAAATCGCGGCGTTTATTCAGGTGGAGGGATTATTTGGTAGCACCCCAAGATGTTGTTGGCGAATTCGATTTTCACGATCAAGCTAAGTTCGGTTTTACCTTCCGGTAAGCCTGCTTTAGGAATTCGCCAACAACATCTTAGTACTCGTTAAAATTTAACTTCCCGTTTTCCTGCCAGGAAGTTGGCTAAGAAGATGCAAAACCGGGAAGTTGTTTCTTAATGACTACTTAATGGGGTGCTACCAAATATTTTGCATTGATACTTTTAATTCCTATTTTCTGGAATTAGCTTCTCATAAATGTGTAAATTAATTTGGGATTGTAATGCCTTGAAATATTTCAAGGCATTACAATCCCAAATTAAACCGTTTCACTCTGTCAACTTATTAGTAAGTTTGACGCACTCGGACGTGATAAAATAATCTTACAAAGTGACTTTGCACGAGAAATTCACAAACAGACGACCGGCCGGTTTAGCGGGGTCTTGAAGCAAGGAGTATATTTTGACTATTTCACTGGTGACGGGTGGGGCAGGTTTTGTCGGTTCGCACCTGGCGGAGCGACTGTTGGAGCGGGGGGATGAGGTTTATATCCTGGACGACCTTTCAACCGGCGCGATAAATAATATTACCCATCTTAAAGCCAATCCCCGGTTTCATTACACCGTAGATAGCGTAATGAACGAAAGATTGCTGGCGGAACTGGTGGATAGCAGCGACAATGTTTATCACCTGGCCGCCGCCGTGGGGGTTTTCCTGGTGGTCGAATCGCCGGTCTACACCATTGAGAATACGGTCCGGGGAACCGAGCTTGTCCTGAAATGGGCCAATAAGAAAAAGAAAAAGGTCATTATCACTTCAACTTCCGAAGTATACGGAAAAAGCACCCGGTTTCCTTTTAACGAGGCGGACGACCTGGTAATCGGCCCCAGTTCGATGGGGCGGTGGAGTTACGCTTCTTCAAAGCTGCTGGACGAATTTCTGGGGTTGGCTTATTACCGCGAATACCACCTGCCGGTGACAATCGCCCGGCTGTTTAATACGGTCGGGCCGCGCCAGACCGGCCGCTACGGCATGGTCATTCCCCGGTTTGTAGGGCAAGCCCTGTCTAACGAGCCTTTGACCGTCTTTGGCACCGGGCAACAGTCGCGCTGTTTTACCTATGTCAAAGATGCTGTGGACGCGCTTATCGGCCTGATGGACAACCCGGCCACACCGGGGCAGATTTACAATATCGGCAACCCTGAAGAGATAACAATTGAAAAGCTGGCCCAGACAATTATCGCCAAAACCGGCAGCCGTTCAACCATCACCTATGTGCCTTACTCGGAAGCTTATCAGGAAGGATTCGAGGATATGCCGCGCCGGGTGCCGGACATCGAGAAAATAGGGGCGGCTATCGGCTACCGGCCAAAGTTCGGGCTGGATGAGATTTTAGACCGGGTTATCGAGTACCAGCACCACCCTGACCCGGCGCGAGCCTCGGTTTAATCTGGTTGGTCGGTTCGTTTTAAGGTTAATAGGGAGGGTTAAGCTCATTTTATGGTAGCACCCCATTAAACGGTGAAGTTTTGAACTGCGTTTTTGGGCGGTCGCCCTCGGCGCTTCGGTGGCACAAAAGGCGGCGGCACTACCTTGTACTTTAACAATTCATCCACGCTCCATATATGG
>CADDZM010000426.1 GCA_902812345.1 Chloroflexota bacterium
CAATAGTACTATTAAAAAGTCAGGTTTTGATTAAATAGTACTGCCCTCCTTTTTAGTACCAGGTCTCTAACAGTCCCAATTTTCCTCCAGGACTGGCCCTACCTGAATCCTACCAAATTAAGGGACTATTTTCCTCTACCTAATTTAACCTTAAAACAATATAATTCAAAGTGTTAGAGGATAGTTGTTTTTATCACATTTTATTATTCTTTTTGCGATAAAGACCGCTACACCAGCAAAGCTATAAATCTTACTTGCTCGGTAAGCTGGATCAATTTAGTAGGTAGTCTCTAAATCAATACTATTTATCTTAGCCAAAACGGTATGATAAAGCGGGTTTAGGGGTTATAACTTACAACACAACACTCTCAAAACTATAAGAGTTGGTTATTTTTCGAGTAAGGTTTGGCTGTAAATACGGGTCAGGCTCAAAGCAATTATTCAATTTTTTCTTTATTGTTAGTTTGTCCAGTCGGCATAAACTAAAATCTTCTAAGACCTCTCCGTAATAAAGCTCAAACCTTAACTCCTAATTCACAACATTAAGTATTAATTGCCTCTTCGCACCCAGGGCTGTATTTGCCGCGCCTGAAAATATTTCTCCGGCGCCCTATCGAAATTTTTACGCTCTTTGTGCCTGTCCCTGTCGCGAAAAGGTGGTCAGTCTTAATTCTTGAGGAGTTAACAATGCGTAAAAGTCAGGCATATTTCACCATTTTAGCAGTAATATGTATATTTTTTTCCTTTTCAGCGCAAAGCACTCTGGCGGCCAGTGGCCTGCCGGTTTCGGCTGCCTCCCAGGTCACCAGCGGTACTGATACCGGAACCCAGGACACCAGCACGATCATGACCAGCCGGGGACCTATAAGCGTCCGCCCTTCCAAACAACCCACTACGGCAGTGGTACCGGCCGTAACAAATTTAACCACCAGCTCTACTACCGTAACTACTTACACCAAGTTTGAGGTTACTTTCAATATTCCCACCACAACCGCGATCAACTTACAGTTTCCCTATGACCCGCAAGCTCCTGCGGGTCTCAAATCCGCTCAGGGTATTTCGGTTGACGGTCTCTACACCACTGACGGCTGGAAAACCAGTGTTGCGCAGCCTGCTTTTATCTATCAGGGCTATGACGACACTTTAATCAACAATACCGAACACCTTTACCCGACTGGCGACAAAGTCTGGAAACTCCGCTTTACTCCAGCCAAACCCGGCGTTTACAGCTACAAAATACGGATCGTAGATGCTTCCGGCACCCGCTACTTTCCGGCTTCCAGTGACCTTTCTTTCAAAGCTACCGCCCCACTGGCCGGCAATCACGGTTTTGTCGGGGTCTCCTCTACCGACGCCCGGTACTTCCAGTTTTCGGATGGTACCCCCTTTATCGGGATCGGCACTAACACCGGCTACGATGCCCCACGGGATAAGGTTAGCGATTTAACCGGCTATATCACCAAACTCAGCCAGAACGGGGGGAACTTCTTACGCACCTGGTTCTCCGACATTTCACTTTACGGCTCGGCCTGGTCGCCCTGGAACTCGCACCACCAGCCTTATGACGGTTATATCCCGGGTAACGGCATGAGTTATGACGACGCCTATAACGGCAACCAGTTTTCCATGAAACTCGATACCTCGAACCCCTGTCTCTTCCAGGGCTGGTTCGATAATGTCCCGAGCCTGCCCAACAAAACTTACCAGCTTATGGTCCGAGCTAAAATCAATGGCCTGACCGGTTCTGGCAACAAATATGGCTTTACCGTCAAATCAGCCCAGTGGCTGGATAAAGGGTGCACCAATACTGACAACGGCACCTACCTGTTACCCCGGGTGACTACCAGTAACAATAACTGGCAGGAATTCAAGGTAACCTTTACTACCGGTCCCAACCAGTATTATCTCAACGCGCTCTACCTGGCCCTCGAAAACGTAACCGGTGGCTCGGTTCTTATCGACGAAGTTTCGATCAAACAAAACCTGGGTAACGGCCAGTTCGGCCCTGAAATCGTTAACAAAGGCAAAGCCGCTCAGCAGCTTTACTACAGCGATGCCGCCGCCGACCGGATCGACCGGGTGGTTCAGCAGGCCGAAGCGGCCGGGGTCTACCTCAAGCCGGTCGTCCTCGAGAAGAACGACTTCGTCTTCGGCCATATCAACGCTAACGGCTCCATCTTGCGCAACGGCATTACCCAGGGCGACAACAATAACTTCTATGCCGCCGATAATACCGAGGTCCGCCGCCTCCAGGAGTATTACTGGCGCTATCTCACCGCCCGCTGGGGCTACTCCACCGCTATCCAGTCCTGGGAACTCTTAAACGAGGGCGACCCCTATAACGGCAACCACTACGCTCAGGCCGATGCTTTTGCCAGGTTCTTTGAGAATAATGACCCCAACAAGCACCTGGCAAGCACTTCCTTCTGGCACAGCCTGCCAACCAGCCAGTTCTGGTCGAATAGCAACTACCCGGATTTGACCTATGCCGACGCTCACGCCTATAGCGGCCAGACAAGCTGGTTGACCTTTAACAACAACAATATCGACCCGATTACCGGGGTCAATATCTCCAACGACAGCGCGGTCTACAGCTTTGCCCACTCGATGAGCGCCAAATCGCTCTTTAGCGGCCTGAAAGTCAAGCCGGTGATAATGGGCGAGGCTGGCCTGGTCAATAACGGCGTCGAGTTTGGTCAAAACGATACCGATACCAAAGGCGTCTGGCTGCACCAGTGGATCTGGGGCCAGGTCAACTCGGGGGCGTCGCAATACTCGCTGTACTGGTGGACCGACTCGATCAAGAAGTACAATTTGTACGGTATTTTCAACACCTATTCGAAGTTTATGCAGGGCACGAGTGGGGACGCGGTCAACCAACGCATCCCGGTTAATAACGGCAAGTACACCGACATCGGCTTGAAGGTGCCAGCGAACACATTTGGGTGGGGGCAGAAAGATACGACAAATGGGGGAGCGTACTTCTGGATGTACGACAAGAACTACACCTTCACGACGCCGAACGGAGGCACGAACGTAAGTGGGGCGAGCGTATCGTTTGACGGGATGCCGGCCAGGACCTACACGATCGAGTATTGGGACACCTGGAGTGGGCAGGTCATCACCGAAACTAGGGTGCACGCAGGAGGGACGATGACGCTCAAGATTCCGGCTGGTATCGCCCAGAAAGACGTGGCAGTTAAGATTTTGCCTTTAAATGGTTACTAATTGCTTCGGGTAAAATTCTCCATCACGTCCAGGTTTGGTTACCCTCTGCAAAAGGATTAACCTCTCGCATTAAATTGCCTAAATATGGTGTTGCTTAAAGGCGGGGATATTTTTGTCTGGCAATTTCATAAAAGAAAAAGAGAAATAAAAGAAATATTTTTTAAAAAATAGTATAATAATCTTGTTAAAAGTGTCAGTAAAATAAGTTAATATTAGTCGTGGCGCTGCTCAATACTTTAGACAAAACATTTAATTCTATTAAAGAACACCGACAACCCAGAGCTAAAAGGCATGCTACCAGGTAGCTTTAATATACTCTTTATTAGAATTAGAATTTTTGCAAAACTGGAACTCATAAGAATTTATGCCGTTACTTTTCAACTTAGTCTCCTTTATTCTCCTATTACTCGGAATTTTCCTAATTTGGGCTGGTTTTAATTTAGGGCCTTATATTAGCAACGATAAAAATATCATCAAGAATAAAAACCAGTTTCAAGCGAAAACCTATGTAATATTTCGTATTTTAATTTCTCTGGTAATGGTAAGCCTGTTAACAGGCTTTACTGTCCTTGTAGTTTGGGTTTGGGTAAAGTAAATAATTGACCAGGCCTACCAACTCTAAATCGCAAACCCGGTTTCATTACCGACTAGAATTAATGTAAGGAAGAACAAGTAGGGAGAGATTCTCCCCAGGAGTAAACTTTAATCGTTTGGAAGCGAAACCAACGAAAGGAGTTTATTTGTGAGTGATATTCTCCAACGGGTAAATACATAAAGTCAGGTCTAATACAACCTCACCTGGTTTTGAAACCAAGGTAAACTTTAGCAAATTTCTAAAATCTTACACCTTTTGTCGTAATATACCGCAGGGTAAGGGTTGTACGAACTTTTCCCTTAAACCGCGTTTTTCCGGGCGTGTTAAAATAGCCTGTAATAATAATTTAGATTAAATTTGGCAGATGGTCCTGGAAAAGAGGAGCATATTTTGACTATTTCACTGGTGACAGGTGGGGCAGGCTTTGTCGGTTCACACCTGGCCGAGCGACTGCTGGAGCGCGGTGACGAGGTTTATATTCTTGATGACCTTTCGACCGGCGCGATAAATAATATCGCCCATCTTAAAGCCAAACCCCGGTTTCATTACACGGTAGATACTGTAATGAACGAAAGACTGCTGGCGGAACTGGTGGATAGCAGCGACAATGTTTATCACCTGGCCGCCGCCGTGGGAGTTTTCCTGGTGGTCGAATCGCCGGTCTACACTATCGAGAATACG
>CADDZM010000427.1 GCA_902812345.1 Chloroflexota bacterium
GTCCACCACCAGGATACCAACATGGTCCGTCCCTTTGCTCAGGTAAATCCAGCGCATCTTGTTGCCGCTGCCGTTATCTTTAACCAGGTCTGTAACGCTCTCGACCTTGTACCCGGCGGTCGCGGCCTGGTCCTGGTAAAACTTCACCACCTCGTCACCAACGAGGCCGCTCACCTTGCTTCCGCTAAACTTATACCGGGGGATTGTCTGGGCGTCCAGGCCGCGAGCCTGGCTGTCTGCCGGGTTGGGTAATGCTCTGGCCGCGTTAAACTGGATGATAAATTGAATTGGTCGTCCACTACCCAGGTTGGTAATTGGCGTTGAGTTGGGATAGGTTGGCAACCCGGTCGGCCTGGCAGTCGCGCCCGGCCCGGCGCTGACTGCCGCCACAGGCGTGGTGCCAAAGGCTGGCGCGGCCCCTGATGCTCCGCCCGCCGTAGCACCGGAAGCGGCGGTAGTCGCGGCGGCAGCAGTGGTCGCGGCCCCGACTGCTGAAGAAGCCGCCGAGGTAGTCGCGCCAGCAGCCGTCGTAGCGGCAGCAGTTGTAGAAGCAGCGGTCGTTGCAGAAGAAGCGGCAGCCGTTGTAGCCGCAGCGGCTTTAGGCGTGGCAGGGGCGGTCCCGTTTGCCGCTCTATCGGCAGCGCCTGAGGCGGCGGTTGTTTGCTGGACCGCGCTCGCCGCTACAGGAGCCTGGGTCGTGGCCGCGGCTGCCGTGGTAGCGCTTGCGGCGCTTTGGGTACTCTCAGCCGAGCTAAAAGCTACCGGGTTCTCGGTCGGTTTATTGGTATTCGTCAGGTAAATAACGACCGCCCCGGCCACCACCAGCAGCACCAGGGCCGCCGCGAGTGCGCCCATCCAGCCCGAAAATCTTCTGCCGGTCCTACGGGGTCTCACTGAAATTGGCGTTGGCGGCGGGATGACCGGGTTTTGCCCGATAATTCCCCTGATAGGCGGCGAAGCGTCCGGGAAATGCCGGGCCGGTTCAACCGGCGGCTGGTTGAAAGGCTGTATTGGCGTATTTTGTCCCTGAGCCGGCCCCTGGAATGGTTGCGGTTGGGTAAACCGGGCATCTACCGGCGTTTGGGGGGCGGTAAAGCGGGGGCCAACTGCCGGTGACGGCCTGAAATCCTGCCGGTTAAACTGCTGCGTGGCCGCTTCGTCCGGGGCCGGTTGCGAAACGTCAACACGCCGGATATTGCTATCCGCAGGCCCGGGTGTGGGCGGGACTACCAGCGGCGCAAAATTAAACCGCTGGGTCGCTTCTTCCGGAGCGGGCGGAGCCTCGAAACGCTGGGTCTCTTCGTTGGAAGGCAGCGTAAAGCGCTGCGTGGCCTGGTTACTTACGTCTTCAACGGCGGGAATAGGCGCAGGCGGCACAACCCGGTTCTGGGCGGCCTCGGCCCGAATCTGGCCCATAATACTTGCCCGGCGCGAACGAAAGCCGCCTTCCGGCCCCTTCAACGCCGCCTGAAGGTCTTGCCGCACCCGGCTGACTATGATTGGATTCTCCAATATTTGTGTTTCTTCATCGTCCCGGTCGTCCGGTCCGTTAAATCCATTATTTTGTGTCAAAAGTTTGCCCTTTATTAGCCCCACCTGTGCTCGTAACTTGCGAGGAGAGAGCGGTCAGCGGGGTTTGAACTTACTGGTAAAGGGCGCGGAAAGCTTTGCGTCCCCGGAAAAGTTTCTGGCGGACCGCTCCCACGCTAACTTCCAGGACGCTGGCGATTTCATCGTCGCCATAACCCTGTGCGTCCATTAACAAAGCAGCCGCCTGGTCATCCGGCAACTGCCCTAAAGTCCCCATGATTTGCTCGCGCTGGGCCACCTGTTCGCCCGGTTCCTGGCGGGGGTCGGCCACATTTAAGACCGGTTGTTCTTCCTCCGGGCGGCCCTGACCGCCCCCGGCAGGCGTCACCGAATAAACCGGCAATTCTTTGCGCCGTTTTTCGCTGCGTACTTTGTTCAAGGCGATTTTATAAAGCCAGGCTGATAGCCGCAGGTCGTCCGGGGCGGTCTGGAGCGCCCGGTAGGCCGAAACAAAAGTTTCCTGCACCAGGTCTTCCGCCAGTTCGCGCTCGCGGGTCAGGCCATAAATATAGCGGACCAGTTTTGGCTCATATTGCGCCACAATTTCTTCAAACGCGTCCAGGTCGCCCGCCCGAATGCGGCTGACCAGTTCGGCGTCTTCACTTGGGCTGATAATAACTGCCCCCTTTCCGGTGGAGAGGCGACAAAGATGATTTGCTTGTTTCTAACAGTAAAACCATCTACACAATAAAACGCAGCGGACTCCTAAAAAATTACCACTGCTTGCCCTATTTTAACATACGAGGTCAAAAAATTGCCAGTATATTAAACCTGGCAATTTTTGACCGCAACGTATAAGCTACCCCATCCCCAACCCTTCCCCTTCTAAGGGGAAGGGAGTTATAAGGTAAATAGTAGGGTTTGCTCCACGGAGCAAACCCTACTATTTACTAAATTGTTCCCCGCCCCTGGGGCGGGGCCAGGGGTGGGGGGCTTCCTTTGGAGGAATTTAAGGAAAAAAATCAACAAAAACAGGCTACTGTTATAGTAGCCTGTAAAAGTTCCTTCTTCCGCTGGTCGTAAGGGGTAATATCTCTCTATTAAAAAGAAGCTTTGCTCGGCTTAGTCCTTAAGCAGGACAGGGAACCGGCTACCCTCGTAAGGGTACCCTTGCGCAACGAAAGTTATACGCGGTCTTTTTGCAGAGTGCGCAAGCACTGGGTGCAGACGTTGCGACGCACCGGAGCAGTATCGCCTTTGAGCTGAATCATTTTGTGCTGAATATTAGGCATCCACATCCGGTTAGTCTTGCGGGCCGAGTGGCTCACGTTGTGGCCGAAACCCGGCGTCTTGCCGCAGACATCACATTTGCCAGACAATTTTCCTTTACCCCCTTTACGAAATACTTTTTTTGCTGTATCATTTACCACGAATTGAACCCGACCTAACGGGTCGAGCTCACAGGACTAATAGTGTAGCACAAACCACCTATTTTAGCAAATGCCGCACTAGCCTGGAAAAGCTGCTTCAACCTAGAAAATCAGTCAGGCCGTACAATGAAAAAAGACACCAGCCTGGAAAGCCGTGGCGCGACAACCGGACAAACCCCACCTGCTCCCGAAGCCGAAAAATTAGGCCGGGTGGAAGTTTCGCCAGAGGCGATTGCTTCGATTGCTTCCGAAGCCGTGCTTGAGAAAAGTTACGGCGTGGTCGGCCTCGCCGCTCAACGATTGCGGGGCGGTCGGGCCGAGATGCTGCGCCCGGAGCAGTACCGCGATGGCATTAAGATTCGCTTTGACGGCGACGAAATCATTCTTGATTTGTACGTGATAATTGAATACGGCCTCAAAGTCAGCGAAGTGGCCCATAACATTATGTCTAACGTTAAATTTGAGGTCGAACGCCACCTGGGGCGCCCCGTTGCCGAAGTCAATGTCAATGTGCAGGGTTTGCGCCAGACCGCCGAAGACGGTGAAGCCGCTAGCGGCCACCGCCGGCACCGCCGCGATAATAAAGAGAGTTAGACTTACACGACTTTTGCCTTGAACCTGAGCAACTTTCGGGATTCGAGGGCGTCAAACTAAAATAAATGGTTTAAAGGACGGATTATAAAAGATTGGAAAGGGATAACCCACAACTTCAGACTGCCCCCGGCGACCAGGGCGATTTGCCGCCCAGCCCTAACGGTTCGATTTCCAATGCCCTTTTAGACAGCGCTGCTAAATCTGACGGCCCCTGCACCGGCGCTACGCTGCGCGAGGCTCTTTTTGCCAGCGCCCGCTGGCTCGAACAGCATACCGACGCCATCAACGCCCTGAACGTTTTCCCGGTGCCGGATGGCGATACCGGCACCAACATGAGCCGGACCATGGAAGCCGCCGTCAAAGAACTTGAAGCCAGCACCAAACCGGACGATACCGCCGAGCATGTCGGCAAGCGGTTGGCCTATGGCGCTCTGATGGGGGCGCGGGGCAATAGCGGGGTTATCCTTTCCCAGGTTATTCGCGGCCTGGCCGACGGGCTGCACGGCAAGCCTACTTTTGACGCGGTTGACCTGGCCCACGCCCTGACCAAAGCCCGCGAGATGGCTTACCGGGCCGTTATCAAGCCGGTTGAAGGCACCATGCTGACGGTAGTGCGTGAGGCCGCCGAAACCGCCGAAGCTGCCGCCAAAGAAAAAAACAACGTGCTTTTCGTCCTGACCCGGGCCGTAGACGCCGCCCGCGAATCGGTCGCCAAAACCCCCACGTTACTCCCGGCCCTGCGCGACGCGGGCGTGGTGGATGCCGGCGGTCACGGCTGTTTCGTGATGCTGGAAGGCGTGCTTAAATTCCTGCGCGGCGAGGAACTGGTCAAGCACGGCCTGAGCGAGGTTGAAAAAGCCCGGCCTAAATTTGACCCTGCCGCCGCCGACGGCCACGACCCCGAAGACGCTTTTGGCTACTGCACCAACTTTA
>CADDZM010000428.1 GCA_902812345.1 Chloroflexota bacterium
TTCGGCTTCCGGGGCAAAACGGTAGACAATTATACCGCGAATCAGACCGCCCAACGCCAGGATGAGCGGGAAAAGCCAGGGCCGGACGGCGTTAGTAATTCCCTCGTGACCTTCACCCAGGGCCGAGGGCGGAGTATACCCGGCCAGCGTACCCAGGAAAAAGCGCGTCGAAACATCAATGGACCAGGTAAAAACAATTGCCCCCAGGCCTGCTACCAGGCCGATCGCCAGCCCCAGCCCTAACCATTTCCCCAGGGACCGACCTGTTTCAATTCCTTCCAACCTTTCGCGTACCCGCTGGAAACGCAGGCGGCTTCTTTGTAAATTTCCAGGCAAATCCATTTTGATTCTTTCTTTTTCTTATTATTCAAATTTCTTTTTTATTCAAATGCCAATTCACACCTTACCTGTTCTCACCCCCGGCTTACCCCGGGCAAATGAGACGCTTAATCCGGCCGGTCTGCTTTATTTCGCCTTTAAACCTGCCAGCAGCATATTTACGATTTGGGCCTGGTTAGTCAGGACATAATTTTTGTCGAAACCCAGCGATTCGACCCGCAAAGCCCACAATTCACAGGTGTTAAGAATAAGCAAAGCGGCCGGTTCGAGTTCGAGCATTTGTAAATGTATCTCTCCCAGCTTTTGATACTCTTCCAGTTGACTCTTTATCAGGTCTAAAAAAGCCCGGCGCAATTCGGCGGCTTCAGTCTTGAACTTGCGGTTTACCCCAAAGAGCGAGCTTATAAAAATGCGGAAACCGTCCGGCTGCTCCAGGGCCAGCCGGTTAAAAGTATCCAGCAGGGAAGTCAGTACCCCGTTGAGGTCCGGTTTTTCAAGGGCGGCCAGCGCCTGGTGTAAGGCAGCTAACTGCTCGGCGGAAGTTTCGGCCAAAACCGCGCTAAAAAGCCCCTGTTTAGAGTCGAAATAAAGATAAATGGTGCCTTTGCCGATAGCGGCTCTTTCCGAGATAGTCTCCATTTTGGCCTGCTCGAAGCCGACCAGCGCAAATTCCTCGGCGGCGGCCTGAATTATCCGGCGGCTGGTCACTAGCCGTTCTTCTTCTGTTACAATTTTTGGCACAGCCTTGCTTACTTACTTTCTTTTGATTAACCTTTTTTAAAGACAAACCAGAACTAATACACATATCCCTTATCCGGTTTGGGTTGCTGTTACTACCGCAAAACCACCGGGTCTTTAATATGACTGGCTGGTCAGTCATATTATATACATTGAAAGCTATTACTGCAATAAGCGGTAGTCGTCCCCACTGGTTAGCCGATTAGGGGCTGTTGCAAGCGGTAATAGGCATCGAGTAGGGCACTCTTATAGGCTACGCCGAGCAGCACCGGTTGTTCGGGGGAGAGGATAACCGGTAATCGTTCACTCTGATGCCCTAGAAATACCTTCAAAGCCTCCCCCAGGCCCTGGTTCTCCTTGAGCACTGGAAAATCCCGGTGCAATAGGTCGGCTGCCTTCATAGTAGCAGTATTGCGGCCATCTGCCAAAGCCAGCGTGACATCCTGGGCGTGAACGACCCCGCAGAACCAGCCTGCGTCATTTACAATGTAGAGGTATTTGACTTCGTACTCCCCCAAAATCTTCACAAGGTCAATAAAGGGCGCCGTAAGCGGTAACACGGTTTTGGCAGGCTTTATCAAATCCCTGACACATAGTTTGCGCAACTGTCCCCGCGTCTGGCGATTACGCTGGTGCTCCAACGTTACGCTGTACATGACCCGGCTATTGGAAGGAAGCGCAATAAAATAAGCCACGATGCAACTGATTACCAGCGGCAGCAAGGCTGGGGCGCTCAAAGTCATCTCAAAAATCATCAGGATTGCCATTATAGGCGCGCTGGTGGCAACAGCCAGAAAAGCCCCCATTCCGGCAATAGCATAGGTAAAAGGCGCCGAAGCGTGCGGCCAGAGCGCCCCCACTACCTGGCCGAAGAGAAAACCGCTGGCCGCCCCTACAAAAAGCATCGGGGTAAAGACGCCGCCCACTGCCCCAGAACCGGCCGTAAAAACCGTCGCCACTACCTTGAAGGCGAGTATCGAAAGCACCGCTGTCCAGGTCCACGGGTTGTGCAAAAGCGAGTTGACGACTTCATACCCGTTCCCCCACACCCCCGGTTCCCAGATTGAGATGATGCCGACACCCAGCCCACCAATCGCCAGCCGCAGCGGTACCGGCCAGCCGGAATTGCGAAAGCGGATCCTGGCGAAGTCGAGCAGGAGCAGGAATTGGGGTGCCGCCAGACCGGCCACGATGCCTAACCCGGCAAAGGCGAGCAACTCCAGGTCGGGGATAGCCGGGAAGGTTGGCATCTCGTAGGTTGGTTTATAATCGGGTAAGGCCCGCATGGTTATATTGGCAACGATGGAGGCGACTACCAGCGGGCCGAAGCTCTCCATATAAATGGCTCCCAGGACGATTTCAGCGATAAAGAAGGCCCCGGCAATCGGGGCGTTATAAGCGGAGGTAATACCAGCCGCGGCGCCACAGGCGACCAGCAGCCGGAGGCGCTCGGGCCGGGGCCGGAAGCGCGCGATTTGGCCTATGATAGAGGCGCACATGGCCGCCAGTTGCACCATCGAACCTTCCCGTCCGATAGAGCCGCCAGAAGCTATTGTGATTAGCGAGGAGAAGCTACGCAAGAGGGTATGGCGCACTGGCACGTGTCCATCGCCAAAGGCGATACTTTCCATATAATCAGAGGGGGCACCGTTTTTGTAATGCTGGGCCAGCACCAATATTCCGCCAGCCAGCAGCCCTCCAAGAGTAGGAAGCAAGACGCGGACGAACCAGGGAAGGCTTTCGGCCATTTGAATCACCGAAAGGTTTTGCTTTCCTAAAAGCCACTGCATGCCCAAAATACCCTGCCTGAAGACCATAGTAGCGAGGGCACCGGCAATACCGGCGAAAATTGCCCAGAACAGCATGCTGTAACTTTCTGGAGGAAGAAAGGCAGTAAACAACCTCTTGAGCTTAGCAGTGACTTTATCAAGCAGGCGTTGAGCAAAACCAAAACGTTTCATTCTACCTCGATTTAGTACCCTAAAAGATTAACTATGGGAGCCTGGTAACTTCAGCCCTTGAAACCCGACCTGTAACCAGTACTTGATTATAACCAAAAAAGCTAAAGGTTGATAGAAAGAATTCCGCTTGCAGAGCTAAATTTTTTCTATCTATCCCTGGCCGAGCCGCCTTTTGGAAGGGCGTTCTCCCCTCTATCACCACACTTAATCGCTGGAGTCCCCCTGCTATGCCACCCTGCCAGCCGCAACCGGAAGCTTCCCGGTTCAGGCTGCAGAGATTTTGCGCCATTAATCAATTCCTAATTCACTACGGGCCAGTTTGAGCTTATTTTTAATTGACTTTAAGCTGTCTAAAAAGGGATAATAAGCACAAGTTAGTCTGGCGCTAGATGATCCGGCCAGGCGATTTGTTTATCAACTAGAAGTACAATGTATGTTTAAAAGTAAAGTCGGAATCTGGGTCGGGAGCGGCTTAATCACGGTTATTTTGGGCCTGGCGTTGCTGTTCTTTTTTGGCCTCGCCCCTTCCCACCCCACCAGTTTTCAACCCGGCCAAACCCTAGCTAACCAGGCTTCTCCCGGCCCGTCTTTAAATATCAATTTAGCCTCTGCCAGCCGGGTCGGCGATGAATACCTGGCCCTAGGTGACTCGGTGGCTTACGGAGTCGGCGCGTCGCCCCCCGAACAGAGCGGGTACGCGGCAGTTTTTTACAATAGCTATCTCAAACAAACCCGGCCCCAGGGTTTGGCCTATCTTAACCTGGCAATTCCCGGTGAGACCACCGCCAGCTTTATCAGCCGCCCCAAGGCTAAAAGCCAGCTTGACAAAGCCCTGGCCGAAATTGACGCTACCGCGCAGGCCGGAAAGAGGGTCAGCCCAATTACCCTCACCATCGGCGGCAACGACGTGATGGGTGCCCGCAATGCAAGCGATGCGGTCAAAGAAACAACCCTTAAACAATTTGATACCAATTTCCAGAAGATTCTAGGCCAGCTTGCAGCTCATACCGGCGGTAAGAGCGACATTATCATTACCACCTATTACAACCCCTTCGGGAAAAACCAGGGCCAGAACGAAGAAACTACCTGGGCTTTACGCTTCAACGCCCTTATAAACCAGCGAGCGACCGAACGCGACCTGAAAGTCGCCGATTTTTATCAGCCGGTAGTAGGCCGCGAGGAAGAACTGACCTGGATTGCCAGCGGCGACATTCATCCGAATATTCCCGGTCACGCCCTATTAGCCAGGCAAGTTTGGCTGGCTGCCGGCTACGAAAAGTAGTGGAAATTTTTACCGGAATTATATAGTTTGACGTTTTGATAAAAAAATAAAGGGCAAGCTGCTTTACAACAGCCCGCCCAGCGAGTAATGTTTCTTTCGTCTAAAAAAAGAAGGAGCATTACTCACATGAACTTTACCATATTTCAACAA
>CADDZM010000429.1 GCA_902812345.1 Chloroflexota bacterium
AATCCCAGCGGAAAAAGCCTGGCTACATCTTCTTCCAATATTTCTAGCTCGCCCTCTTTTCGCAACTGGTTCAGGGCTGCATCCATATACAAGGTGTTCCACAGCACAACAATATTTAGCACCAGGCCCAACGCTCCTAATTGATCCTCTTGACCTTCCCGGTAACGCTGCCGAACCTCGCCGCGCTTACCATGAAAAATAGCCCGCGCCAAAGTATGCCGGTCTTCGGTCCGATTTAACTGGTTTAGCACTCTTCGCCGGTAGGCCGGGTCGTCAATATACGGTAATAAGTACAAAGTTTTGGCGATGCGGCCTACTTCTCCAATCGCCCTGGAAAGCGTGCTTGCTCCTTTACCGGAATATAATGTCCGCATGAGTTCCGTTGCATTTATTACCCCCATTTTTAGTGAACCGGCTACTCGTAAAAGATCATCGTAATTTTCCTCAATCAACTTCACGCTAATCTGATTGCGGGCAATCCCTTCGAGTACGCCATAATTTGTCTGTGTCTCCTTGGGATTAGAAAGACGCCAATACCGAGTGTCGCCCACTCCGGCTATCCTGGGGCTAAATTGATAGCCCAAAAGCCAAAAAAGCCCAAACACGACATCACTATAGGCAGCCGTATCAGCCATAATTTCCGTTGGTCGTAATACGGTGGGCTGTTCCAGTACCCCTTCCAAAAGATAAAGGGAGTCGCGTAGCGTCCCTGGAATGACCAGGGCATAGATACCGCTAAACTGGTCACTGAGAAAATTGTAATAAGTGATGCCTTTTTCCCGGCCAAAATATTTACTGTTAGCTCGGGCGTTAATCGAACGGACCGGCACCACAAAGCGCAATCCATCGGCGCTGGCGACCTCGCCCCCACCCCAGAGTTGGGCCAGTTCAATTTTACTTTGGGCTTCTACCAAGAGGGCATTAGCCCGGCTGATGGTATCGGTCCGGATATAATTTTGCTGCACCCACCCCAGCCGGTCTCTTTTTAAGGCCGGTATGTTCCTGTGGATTACCGGCTCGAGGCCGACATTACAGGCTTCCGCTAACAGTACCGCGCAAATAGAGCGAGATAAATCATCTACCCTGGCATTGTTTTCAATTAAATGGGTAAATTCTCTGGTGAAGTTAGTTCTGGCCTCAATCTCAAGGATAATTTCGGCCAGGTCTACTTTTGGTAATAAGGCACTCACTTTTTTGCGCAACTGCTCCAGGCGGGGACTTTCCTCCAGCTTTTCCAGTGGGGTAAGGACAATCCGGTCCTTACCATCTTTTTGTTCGATCCGGACATCCACACTGGTAGGTAAATTTGCGGCGGTGCGGGCATAAGCGGCATCCAACTGATTACCCAGGGCCGCTAACTCCGCTTTAGGATCAGTTCCCCGGCCCAGCATCCGGCATACTTGCACTCGAAGCTTTTCCCAACTTTCATCTGAAAGCAGTTTAGTCCTGGGATCACCCCACCGCTGACTTGGTTTAATAAAAACTTCGCGATGTCTGAGGCTATTTTGCAGTTGATCGAGGACGCAAAAAGTGTAGTAACGCCGCTCATGGGGTTTATGATGGCGCTGGTAAACTAAAGAATGCCAGGCTCGGCTTACCACTTCGTCAGGGGCATCCTCCATTTTTGGTCCACCGGTAGCCTTGGGACGCACAGCGGCCTGGGCACTTACATTGAGTTCTTGCTCCCGGTCCTGGTTTTCAATCGACACCGGCTGGTTCATTTCAGCCTCAGCTTCCGCTCGACTTGCCGCTAATGTCACCACAAGTTGGAAACTTAGATCGCTTTCTTTACTAGAACTTTGTGACTTTGAAGCTGGTGGAGAAAGCTGTGGCTTTACTATCTCCAAACTTTTGAGGAAGGCCAGGGCGTCCAGCACCGGTTGTCCGGCCGGGATAGCGTGAAACTGGATTGTTTTTAGTAAACTGGGTAAGAAATGACGCACCATTTTGTAGCGGCTTATTAATTCCTGGTGGTAATTATCTCCGGGAGGCCTGGCATATTTTACTACTTGAGCGATGGCCTTTAAGATTTCGTTCAAACTTACGCGGGTATAGACACTCGAACGCACCACAATATCTTCAACGGCCCCATCGGTCAGTACCTTACAGGCTTCGGCCAGTTGTAAAGCGGCTTCATCCAGGTAAGGTATGGTTCTGATGCGCTCATTTTTGCCGGCCTGCTCAGCCTTTGCCAGCAAAGAACGGGTAAGTTGTTCCAACACATCCAACGCATCATCCTGACTCATACCTTCATACACTGCGGCAAACGCCAGTAAAGTTGCGATCCGCCGATCTTCATTTAACCTGAGCAAGGTATGGACATTAGAACTGGCCCCGTATCGAGCCAGCTCTTTAAGGCGACCGACCGGTATCCGGCTAAAATCAAGCTGGCCTGCTTCTAATTTTCGAATGGTTTCGACCCGGTTTAAGGCTTCTACCATACTTCGTGAACTTATCAGGTACGGCCCTTGCCGGAGGATGTCTAACTTACTCTGGCGGAGTGGTGGCTGCACCACCAGTAGATTTTCTAATTGCAACTTGTGTTGTGCAGAAGGCATTCTGGCTAAAACTCGCCACAATCGAACTGCCGACCGCTCTCGCACCGAGGCTACCAGTCTTTCTAACACACTGATGCCCGGTAAGAGAATTTTACGCTCTACCAGATAGGCCGTCGTTAGATCGAATAAAATGCTGGGCCGCTCCGAGGCTAGCCAGGTGCGGGAATAAAGCCAGCGTACTAACTGGAAATGATAGGGTTGTTCGGCGAAATCGAGGTAGCCAAAAGTTATTCTAATTTGAGCTTTATGTTCATATTGGGTAGGGGCCCGTTCAAGATAGTGGGCTAGAGCCGCCGGATCAGCTACCCCTATTTGCTGGGCCAGGTGCGCTACGACGCCGGCCGGTACTGCGGTCGGATCTACCAAAAAGGTGCCTAAAAACCGAACCGTCACAAGTTGAACGGCGAACCCTAATTGGTTTACTTCAGTGCGTTTAGCCAGGGTAAGCAGGCGGTCCTGGTCATCCAGGTGAAAATAACGGTCCAGTTGCACAGGAGTAGGTTCGCCATTGTAGCGGCCATACCGTTCCTCCTGTTCCTGGGTCAAATAATCTACCGGCACGGGTTCTCCTGTTAGTGGATTAACCTATCAAACGAGCTAGTTTTGGGGCTTGAAGTGGTTCGAAGTGGCTTTTAATTAAATCCGCACATAGTCAGTGGCGTTATCATCAAGATTAAGTTTGCGTTTCTGGTATCTTTCGGTCGTCCGAGGGTCCGCATGACCGACCGCGTATTGAACCTGGTGTAGTTTGGCGCCACCTTCCAGGGCCAACGTCACAAAAGTAGCCCGCAGAGCATGAGGAGTAAGTTTGAAATTAAGCCCGGCCCTGGCCGCGTAAGTTTCCACTACTCTTTGAATTAGATACCCACCAATACCCTCATTTTGAGGGTGGTCTCCCTTGCGGAACTGGACAAATAAGGGTGCCTCTGGTCCAACACTTTTACGATCACTCGCTTCTAAATATTCTTCAATGGCCCGGACTACCTCGACCGCCAGTTTAACCTTACGCCGTTTGTCACCTTTGGCGTGGCGAATAACGGCAATTGAATGACCTTGTTCCTGGGCCAGGTCTCCCATTTTCAGAGCAGCACATTCGCTACGGCGTAAGCCGGTTCTTAATAAAAGCATAACCAGGGCATAATCTCGCTTCCCCTGGTTGGTGGCAGTATCAATTGCTGCCAATAACTGACGGGCCTGGGGTAAATTTAAGGCCGCATGGGGCGTTTCTTGGTCATCCGTGTTAGCATAACCCGGCACTTTATGGGCTGGATTACTCAGTAAAAGACCTCGCTCGACCGCCTCTTCTAAAAGCTTGCGGGCTACAACCAGCTTGCGGCTGGCCGTAGTTTTGGCAAAATTCTCCGAGAGAAAGCGCCGATACTGTAACATATCACTCTTAGTGAGAGTATTTATAGAAAGTTTATGGTCATCCATCCAGCGGGTAAATTGCCGGGCATCCTGGCTATAAGCTTTTCTGGTATGGACTGAGAGGTGCCCGGCTACCAGGCTTTGTGCCGTAGCGGCAAACTTTTGGGCAGCCTCCTCAATCGATGTCTGATCGGACAGGGTAATCTCGGTGCTCATGGCAACCTCCAAAAGAGAAAAATGAACATTCACAGCCACTTTTTATAGATTTTGGCTAAAAAGGGTCAAAATAAATTATAGTGTGAGAGAACCGGCATTATCCTACACTATTTCCCCTTCCTTTACAACTCTTTTGACATCACTTCGTTTTATCCGTATAATTCCAATACCCCTCCTTTTGATACACCTACCAGTGCTATTGATAAATTATAGGAAGTGTAAGATTTCAAAGTTATTGAGTTTTGTCTCATAGTTTTTGAGCTGGTATTGTAATTTTTTGTGATTACATCTTTGTAAAGCGTTAAAGCTAATTAGCTAATCTCAA
>CADDZM010000430.1 GCA_902812345.1 Chloroflexota bacterium
ATTGGTTATATTAAATATTTTTTATGCGAAAAATTTTTGCTTAAAGTTATTAATAAAATTATATCCAAGAAATAAAATAAAGTCAAGTTGTGACGATAAATTTAAAAATATCCATATCAGGTATCATCCCTAAAAATAAAATTAACAGGTTCGAGGCAATTAGCGACAGTAGGCTGTCAATTGGTGTCTTTGAACCATAAACGGTGGTGAAAATAGCGCGTGAGATAGGGCATGCCCGCCAGAGCGTGCAATAAGTGGCGGACGGATTGGAAAAAGAAGGTTTAATCGTTTATCGGTCAGATTCTGGAAACGGAGGAAAATCTGAACAATAAAGAGGATTGAGGCCTGGAGTAGAAAATAGAGAGCAACATTACTGGGATGTCTATTTTGCAAGCAAACACAATGGATGAGGCGCTGGAAATGGTTAAGGACCATCATCACCTGAACCGGGCAGAGGACTGTGAAAAAGGGGTTCTTGAAGAAATGCCAATGCCTGAAATGGCGGTCTGATCAGGGCGATTGTTTTAATAAAACCGCGATAATTAAAAGACTGAATCTAAGAAGATACGGCTGATTCTAAGAAGAATCAGTCTTTTTTATTGCAGAATTTTATGAGCATACCAATTTTATTTCTACCCCATACCAATTATTGCCCTTAGAATAAAAACAGCCCTTTTAGGGCTAACTTGCAAACATCAATTTAATGTAAAACAGAAAATAAGGCCAAAATATGGTAAAATTTACATATTAAATATATACATATTTTATAGGTACTTTGTAAAGGTGTAGTTATGTAAGAAGGAAGGTGGGAAATGGCTTTAAAAAGTGGAAAACGGTTTTGTGTTAAACCCGGGTGTAGAAAATTAGCCATGAGGGATGGATCAGGTTTTTGTTATTCTCACAATCCTGAAATGGGAGAGAAGCGAAAAGTTAGTTTTGTGATGAGGAGGATTGCAAACAATTATACGGCGCCACCATCAGGAAGAAGGTGTAGTTTTGAGGGTTGCCAGAAGTGGGGAATGCAAGATGGGTCTGGTTTTTGCTACGCGCATAACCCCAATATGAGGGAAAAGTGGCGGGCTGCGATGGCGAAACGAGTTCCGCCATCCGATAGGAGATGTAGCGCGAAGGGGTGCCACTTATGGACGGTAGAGGATGGGTCGGGCTTTTGTTATAACCACCATAAAGAGGCGTTAGAGGCGTTGAGAATCAGGATGAAGGGTAATACTTATACGCTAGGCCGCCATCAGCCCTGGCTTGGCCTTGAAAATATCGAGGAAGCGCGGGGATTATTGTTTTATTCGTTGGAAACGGACCAACCGCTGCTGACGCTGCGGGCTCTGACGAAGATTGCCAGTTTACACCACCTGGGGCAGATGACGATGCCGGAAAGGCCAAAGCGGTTAGAACCAGGGGATGAGGAACCATTGGAAAGGGAGGGTGGGCCGGACCTGAAGACCTTTTACAGCGGCCTTTTCACGACATATCCCCTAAAGGGTGGGGGGCTAAAAACTACCAACAAAAAGGAGGCACAAAAAAACCGCCCTGGGGCAGCCTGTTTGAAAAATGGATTATGGTGGAGGTGAGGAGGCTCGAACTCCTGACCTATACAGTGCGATTGTATCGCTCTCCCAACTGAGCTACACCCCCACTTTGACACGCCCCCAATTATATATTAACCCTTTTTGTAAGTCAAGCCTGGAAAAAGCATAAGTAGGGGGAATGCAAAGTCAGGAGTGGTGGAATCTGGTCTATAATTTTAGGGGAGGACGGTTCGCAACAGCCTGGAAGATGATGCAAGTGTTTGTCTTTGTATTTGCCCTGAAGGGGTCTGCGGGGGATTTCTAACCATCAGGAGGCTTTTCTGCTACAATCTAAACACTGTTTTATAACTTTATGATAGAAGCAGGTAATAGAAGCAGGTAATAGAAGCAGGTAATAGAAGCAGGTAATAGAAGCAGCTAAAAATCGGGAAAAAGCGAAATTTAAACTGCAGGAGTCGTCGAATGAACGGGAGTCAAGCGCTGGGGTATCTGGCGCGTAATGATAAGTGGTTTCTGGGCGGGGGTAAAAAGGTTATCTGGGCGCCGGAGTTTCCCCTGTGGCTGGACCAACCGGGGTTCTGGGACCACGCCTGTTACCTCGATTACCGGGTCGGGCCGCTCTTTACGGTGACTATGGTGGACGAGCAGGGCCGCGAAGCGCTTTTGAACCGCACCGAGCGTTACTGGCAGCCGGACCATGCCAGCCAGCTTTACCAGGACCGCTCGCATGGTCTGACGGTGCAGGAACGGCGGGCGCTTTTACCGTGGGATGTTCTAGCCAGTTCGTTGGAATTTAGCCACCTGCTTGAAGTGGAACAAACTTTTAATATTATCGTCTGGACGGCCCAGGAGCGTTTCGAAAGCCAGGGTGTTTACGAGCTGGACGGGGGGCGGGTGCGGCAGAAGGACAGCACGCTGGTGTGGCGGCGGCGTATCCGGGACGGCAGGGTGGCGCGCAACCCGCAAGACCTGGATGAAGGCGTGCTGATGAAGTACGCGGTGGCGTTGGGCGCGAACCGGCGGGCGGAGAGTTTTAGCATAAAGACTTCCGACCGCCAGCCGAATTACCCGCGCTGGAATTATGCGCCTTTTTATGAAAAGTTGGCCGAATACGGCGGGCTGGGTAACGAGACGCCTGAAAACCTTGACCCTGATTACAGCGGTCTGACTTATTTTGGCCTTCATTTCAAGGTGACGATTCCGCCGGGGGGCCGGGCCGGGATAACTTTCTACGCGGCGATTGCCGGGAGCGAGGAAGAAGCCCTGGTAAATTTGCTGGTAGCACGCCGGAGCGAGGATCTGGGACGCCGAAAGACCCGGCCTGAAATTCCGGGGTCGGGAAATGCTGAGGGCGAAGCGGCTACGGAGAGGCCGGAACGCGAGCGCCGCCCGACTTTTCCGGCCAAACAGCACTGGCGCGAGTATTTCGAGGGCGTGCCGGACTTCACCTGCTCCGACTCGTTTTTGCAAAAGTATTACTGGTACCGCTGGTACGGCTTGCGGCTGAATACGATAAGGGCCGGGGAGGACGAGCGGCTGGGGCTGCGGCACCCCTGCATTTTTGAGGGGATAAACCTGGGCTGGTTCCGGCAGCATATTACTTATAGCGCCCAGTGTCACATGCTCGAAACGAAGTGGATGCACGATCCGGTTTTGGCCCAGGGTTCGCTCTTGAATTTTGTGGAGAACCAGCTTGAGGATGGTTCGTTTCCGGGCGTGATTAAGAATATCTACCAGGGCGAGCGCAGCCTGGGTACCGGCGTGGCTTTTTATCATGCGAACTGGGGTCTGGCCGTACGCGAATTGCACCGGGTCCACCCCGACCGGGCATTTTTGGAGAAGATTTACCAGCCGTTAAGCGACTATGTGGGCTATTTTAACAGGGAGCGCGACGCGGACAATAGCGGGCTTTATGATGTGATTTCAATGTGGGAGACCGGGCAGGAGTTTATGAGCCGGTACCAGCAGGTGGACTCGCAGGCCGACCAGGGGGGCAATTTCCGGCTCAAGGGGGTGGACGCGACGGTGTATATCTACGAGTTGCAGCAGACCCTGGCCTGGATGGCCGGGGAACTGGGCAAGCCGGAGGCCGGGAAGTGGCAGGAGATGGCCGCTGTTACCCGAAAGGCGGTGCGGGTGCGGATGTGGAACCCGGAGACGGAATTTTTCTATGATGTGGACCCGGCGACGGGGCAGCGTATAACGGCAAAAGCGGCGGTAGGTTTCTACCCGTTTATGGCCGAAGGGCTGGCCGGGCCGGAATACCTGAATATTTTCCGAAAGCACCTTTTTAACGAGGAGGAGTTCTGGACGCCCTACCCGGTCCCGAGCACGAGCAAGGATGACGTTACTTACAGCCCGGACGGCGAGTGGAACGGCCAGCGGTTGGTCTGTCCGTGGAACGGGCGGACCTGGCTGATGACTAACAGTCATGTGGCCGAGAGCCTGGCCCGGGCTGCTTTGAACTTCGATAGCTCGCTCCAGCCCAAGGCGGTGGAGCTTATCAACCGCTTTATAAAGATGCTGTTTTTGGACGGGAATTTAGAAACTCCCTCGAGTTACGAGTATTACAATCCTGTAACCGGGCAAGCGCCGTTTTTCCGGGGCACCGAGGATTATATGCATAGCTGGATTGTGGACCTGATAATAAAGTATGTGGTTGGGGTCCAACCGGGGGATGATGGGCGGGTCTGGATCAGGCCGCTGCCGTTTAACCTGGACTATTTTACGCTCGACCGGTTGAAAGTCGGGGGGCATTGGCTTAAAATTACCTGGCGGAAGTCGGAAAGCGTTGAGTGGGAAGCGCTCAACCAGCCTAACCGCAACCCGGTCGGTCTGGCAGTGTGGGTGGACGGCCAGAAGGTAGCCCAGAAGCCGGGCCTGGAGGCGTTTGAGATAACCCTTGGTTAAGCGGACAGGGT
>CADDZM010000431.1 GCA_902812345.1 Chloroflexota bacterium
CTCTTACCCGCTGTCTTCACATAATACCCCCGTTGGGCCACCCGCCCCGGCGCTACCGGTCGAAACGTTCCGGACGCCTACCCCGGCTGTGGCTAATCTTTGTTTTTTTGTGGGTGTATTTGCATTCCTGGCCCTCAGTATAGTAGCCTCGATTGCCAACTGGGGCTTTTTCCTGACCTCAACGGCGGGCGAACTGGCCCTGGCCCTGGTCGCTATCTTCTTTTGCGCGATGGGCCGCTACAATTTCAAGCAAACTTTCAGCCTGCGCCGCCTTGATTTGCTGACCATCTTTTTATGCCTGCTGGCCGGGTTCGTGGGGCAGTTCGTGGTGCGTTTCCCCACCGCCCTCAATGAGTGGATTATGCAAATCTTCGGGCCGTTCCCGGTGGACCAGTTATTCCCCAACCCGACCGACTTGCCGGGCCGGCTGCTCTTTTTCTTCGCAGTGGTTATAATTGGCCCGATCTGCGAGGAAACTCTGAACCGGGGGTTTGTGCTGGCCGGATACCGCCATTTCAGTTTCTGGAAAGCTATCTTTTTCGTAGGGCTGCTTTTCGGCCTGTTCCACCTCTACCCTTTCCGCTTTGCGTACACCTTTTTGCTCGGCATGACCCTGGCCTACCTGGTGCTGGTCACCGGTTCGATATGGAGCAGTATCGCCTTACATATCGGCTTTAACCTGCTGGGCGGTCTATCCCCCTGGATTCTAGAATGGCTGGACCAGACCGCTAAAGACAACGGGCAGCAGGTTGTCGCGGGCGAGGGCGCAATTGATTTAGGGGCGCTCCTGGCGACCATCCCTATCAGCCTGATAGCGGGCGGCCTCTTCTTGTTAATTATGCGCGGGATTAGCAGGCGTATGGCAAAGCGGCGGCCTGAACTGGTGCTTGGTTATCTCGGAATTGCCCGGACGATTCTACCCATCGGGACTGCTATGGCAGCGCCAACAGGTCCATTTTACGGGCCTAACGTTCGTTATACATATGGTAATTATGGGTACGTACGTTCGGACGCTAATCTAAACCAGCCTCAAAGTGTGGCAAATACCCCGGAGAATTACCCTTCCAGCCCAATTATACCGCCAAGTCCGCCCCTCTCTCCGGAAACGCCAGGACCAGGAACGCTGCCCGGGCAATTCCCCGTAAACTCGCCTTATATGACCCCTCAGGGGTTTAATCAGCCGCCAAATCCAGGCTATCAAATGCCGCCCGGAACGGGTCAGATGCCCGGTTATTCGCCTGCTCCGGTTTCGCCTGAGACCGCCTGGAATAATAAGCTGCCGGTAACCCCGCCCGTCCTTTCAACTCAAAACCGGCGCTCGTGGCGCTTGAGCTTTATTTTAATAGCCCTTTTCTACCTGTTTACAGCTTATTCCGAGATTAATATCAGGCTTCATCCGGAAAAAACCGCCCCAAAAGCGCCTTCGGCTACTGTCCAACCGCAGTTTGAGAACAGCCAGGCCATCTTAAGGTATTACTCTAACAGGTGATAACTCCGGTATCCGGCATATGAAGTATTGAAGAAGGATTTTTAAAAAAGGATCTTAAGGAAAATTGCCCGGCTAGACTCAATGACTCTAGCCGGTTGGGTTATAGAATAATTTTCGAAAACATCGTATAATAGCGAGTAATAAGGGTAGACCTTAGAGCAAACGGAATAATCCCGCGCCGGCGGCATAGCGCCCTTGACAAGGAATACCGCCTCCATTACAATTTTCCAATCCGTATATTTCATTTTTAATCTAGCTTTAAATTTAAAGTTACAAACCGGCGGCGACTGCTTGCCCCTGGCTAGACGAGAGGATTGCTTATGCGAGACAAAGACCCCGCTGTCTTAAACGCAGAAAATAGCCAGCCCAGGCAGGGAAAATTAAAGAGTAAGACCCTTACCAGAGCCCTCGATATCATCGATGTCTTTGATTACGACCACCGTGAGCTTACAGCCCAGGAACTTTCAGGACGTACCGCCATCCCTTTGAGTACCCTCTACCGCCTGATTAAAGACCTTGAAATCAGGGGCTATCTCAAATATAATTCCCACCTGGCAACTTATGGCCTGGGAATGCGCTTTTTCGAGCTAGGTTGTGTCGTGTCGCAGCAAATTGAGTTGCCCGAAGTCTGCGGCCCTATTATGCGCGGTCTTAACGAACAGTTTAACGCTACAGTAATGCTTACAGCGGTCTACCGCAACGAAGTTATCTGCCTGGAAGTCATCCAGAGCAAGAACATTTTACGGCTGACCATGGAGCGCGGCTCGCGGCTGCCATTCTACGCCGGGGCCGGTAGCAAAATCCTGATGGCCTTTTTGCCCCAGAACCAGCTCGACCATTTGCTGGAAATCCAGCCGATTGTCGCTTTCACCAGCCATACCCTGACCAACCCGGCCGCTTTTAAGGAACACCTCACCGAGATACGCGAACAGGGTTACGCGCTTAGCGACCAGGAAATGAACACCGGGGCAGTCGGCGTGGCCGCGCCGGTCTACAACGCCCAGCGTGAGGTCGTGGCCGGGCTAACCCTGGCCGGACCGAGCAGCGTGCTGGAACACGAACGCTTTCCGGAATTTATCAACGCGGTGTGCCAGGCCGCCGCTGATTGTAGCGCCCGCCTGGGCTATCACCCACCCGAAGGCCGGGCCACCCCCGGCCGGGAACGCGACCGCCGCAAAATCCTGGCCCTGAAGTAAGTAAAAGCCTTTAATTACACGACTTTCGCTTTGAACCTTACAAGCTTTCAGGATTCGAGGAAAGCAAATTCAAAATTATTATTTCAAGCAAAAGTCCTAAATTAGAAAGAGCGTTTATGTTTCCCCAGGATCGTTATACTCCTCACGGCTACCTGGATAACCCGGCCCACGGCTGGAAGATGGGTCCGGGCGGGGTTTTGCGTTCCCGGCCGGGAGTAGGAATGGGCTGGCAATACCCCAGCTTTCCGCACGGCTACAACTACACCTGGTTTTACGCCGTCCACCTCCAACTCGGCTTCAATCTGCCGGGGACGGGCTGGCTGTGGGAAACCGCCGATTTCGCCCAAAACCGGCTTGACCTTTATTCCGACTACCACTCCAAAAACTGGCTTAGTTTCGTCTTTGAAACCCCGCAAGCCTTGCGGGCCAGGGCCATTTACTTTCTGGCCGAGTCCTTCTCGGACGGCGGCGATGCTTTGGGCTGCCTGGTGCAGCTTCGAAACCAGGGCCAACAAACCCAAATGGGGAGCCTGTCAGCCGCGCTTGATTACGAACGCAATCTGGGGCAGGGTCTGGACTGGACCAGCGGTCTTTACGCCCGCCAGAACACCGCCGGGGTGAGCGTGGCCGGGTTCCAGGAAGGCACCGCCTGCCACCTGCGCTCGACCACCAGGGCTTCTCGGACCTGGACGAACGCCGCTTCCTTTGCCGAATTGGCCGGTCTTTTGGAAGCCTACCAGACACCCCGCGCCAACCCGGGCCGTTTCGCGGGACTTGACCCTGCTTATAAAGAAGGCGACAGCGTTACCCGCAAGATTGCCGCCCAGGATTTTGATTTTGAACTTGCGCCGGGGACCGAAAAGACCGTTATGCTGGTCATGACCAGGGACGTGAGCGAGTTTCGGGCAGTCCGGCGGGCTAACCGCCTGCTTGAAGAAGACGGCAATTTACTTTACGAGGCGATGGCCCAGGGCCGCCAGGAGGACACGGCTTTCTGGGACCACGCGCCCCGCCTATCGGGCGACTGGCCGGAACACGTCCGGCGCGGCCTGGTCTACGACCTGGAAACCCTGCGCATGATTGTCCGCAACCCCTCCGGAATTTACAAACACCGCTGGGATGCCATGCAAATCCAGGTGCCGCGTACGGTCCTGGCCGAAGCCGCCCTGGACATGCTTATTCTAAGCTACGCTGACCCTGAAGCAGCCAAGGACGTAATGCTGGGCGCGTGGGCGGACGCTCCTGAACCGAATGTACCGTGCAGCCGCGAGGACGGTTCCTATAACATGGTTGCCGTGGACGGCAGCCCCTGCGGCACCGCCCCGGAATGGTGTTTTCCCTTCCACTGCGTTGAACTGGTCTACCGCCGCACCGGGGATAAGACCTGGCTTGGTCAGCTTTTTCCTTATTTAGAAGCTTTTATCGACTTCTGGCAGAAAGAACGTACCGACCCGCAGGGCCGCCCTTTTTACAAATGTAGCTGGGAGGCCGGCCAGGATAATTCGGCCCGCTTCGGCATTACGGACGACCCCAGCGGCGGGGGCGCCCTCGGCGAACATTTGTGGCCGGTGGACTTGCAAGCAGCCATGACCCAGTGCTGCTGGCTGCTGGCCTCCTGGGCGGACGAGCTTGGCCTGGAGCCCGCCAGGGTTAACCACTGGAACCAACTCGCCGGGCAGCACTTTGATTTTATGCAGCAGTTATGGCGGCCCGACCAGAACTGGTTCCACGACTTCGACCGCCGCACCAACAGCTTCACGAATGTCCTTGATACCATGCA
>CADDZM010000432.1 GCA_902812345.1 Chloroflexota bacterium
ACTTCTGCCGCGGCTACGAGTGCGGCGGCGGCTACGAGTGCGGCGGCGGCTACGAGTGCGGCGGCGGCTACGAGTGCGGCTGTTACTGCTGCTGCCGGGCTTACCCCCGGCGCGGCTACGACGGCTGCCGGCGCCGGCAGCGCGACTACCGCTGCGGCGGGCGCGGGCGCGGCTAACCCCGGCATGGGTACCGAACCAACCGTTGGCGCGGCTGGCAAGATGGGCGGTATCTTGAAATATGGCCTTTCTTCGGACCCGTCCGGCCTCGACCCGGAGGTTCACACCGGCGCGGCCCCGGCTATTATCAAGACCCTGGTTTATGATACCCTGCTCCGCCTGGCCGCCGATGGCAAACCGCTGCCCTGGCTGGCTTCCGGCTGGGATTCGCCCGACCCCAAGAACTACACTTTCCACCTGCGCAGCGGCGTGAAATGGCACGACGGCACCGATTTTACCGGCGATGACGTCAAGTTCTCGTTCGAGCGTATCGCCAAAAAAGAGACCGGCGCGACCCGCTATCCCGACTTTTCCAATGTTGGCAGCATCACCGTTCCCGATCCCCTGACGGTCAAAGTAACCCTCAAACAGGCCGACGCCAGTTTCCTGGCAGTGCTGGCCGATGTTACCAGCTCGATTGTCAGCAAGAAATTCGTGGAAGGCGGCGGCGACCTCAAAACCAAAATGATGGGGACCGGGGCGTTTAGCTTTGTCTCCCGCGAGAGCGGCGTTAAAATTGACCTGAAAAAGAACCCTAACTTCTGGATTACAGGCCAGCCTTACCTGGACGGGGTTAGCTTTATTATGTACCCGGATGACCGCGCCCGCCTTTCGGCCTTGCAGTCCGGGGCGGTGGATTTCGCCGACTACATCCCGTGGCGCAGCTATGACGAACTTAATAACGGCGGCAACTTCAAGATGTACTCGAAACCGGCCACCGATTCGGCGGTCTTCTTCAATACTACCAAGGCTCCTTTCGATAACGTGAAAATGCGCCAGGCTGTCGCGATGGCGATTGACCCCGCCGCTATCGCCAAGGCGGTCTTCTTTGGTCACGCAGTCCCAATTACTAACGGCTTCCTTGTCCCCGGCACTTCCTACGCCGAAGGCCAGAAAATGCCTTACAGCTTCGATACGGCCAAAGCTAAAGCGCTGGTTGCCGAGGCCGGGTATAGCGGCCAGGAAATCGAACTGGTCACGACCTCGACTTACGATTTCTTGCAGCAGACCGCCGAGATTGTTCAGAACGAATTGAAGGCGATTGGCCTTAACGTCAAGATTACTTCGGTAGACTTTACGGTTTTCGGCCAGAAGTTTAATAACAAAGAGTTCAACATGCTGACAAGCTCGTTCAGCGCGGCTATCCCCGACCCGAACTACATGAACCAGTTGTTCGCGAAGGGTTCGCTGTACCAGAACCGGACCGGGTTTGGGGACGCCAAGATGGACGACCTGCTTTCCAAAGGCCGCTCCGCCCCTACCGAGGCCGACCGCTTGCCGATTTACCGGGAGTTGAACCAGTACGCCCTGACCCAGTTGCCGATTATCCCGATTGTCTTGCGGGAAGAAGGCGAAGCCGGGGCCGGGTATGTTAAAAACTACGTCCGGTACGGCTCAGGCGTATATGTCGAAACCAACCGCAGCTTGCTGACGGTGTGGATGGATAAATAAGCTCAAGCTTTACTCTTAATGGAACCCGGCCCGACTCGGAAAGCCGGGTTCCAACCTTTTCCAGACAATCTCTCTCAATTTCTCTCGTTTCTGCTTGTAAATTTCGCAGGTCCGGCTAAAGTTAATAAACAGGCATTTTTATGATTAGATTTATTATCAGGCGCTTGCTGATAACGATAATTCTCGCTTTTGTGGTTGTGACGATGGTTTTTTTGCTCTTGCGGCTTATTCCCGGCGACCCCGCAGTGGCGGCCCTGGGTGAAAACGCGACGCAGGAGCAACTTGTCGTGGCCCACCAGCGCATGGGCCTCAACGACAATATCCTGGTTCAATACGGGAACTGGTGGGGGAAAATCTTCCGGCTGGACCTCGGCCAATCCCTCATAGACGGCCGCCCGGTGGGAGATGAACTGGTCCGCCGCCTGCCGCGCACTTTTGAGTTGATTATCGCGGCGGCAATCGTGGCCCTGATAATCGGCCTTCCGGCAGGATTATTTGCGGCGGTCCGGCGCAACAGGCTGGGTGACGGGGCGGTAACGGGCTTCGCCCTGTTGGGCCTTTCGGTGCCCGTCTTTGTAACCGGCAGCCTGTTTGTTTTGCTTTTTGGCGTGCTGCTCAAATGGCTGCCAACCGGCTATGCCGACCCCTCCGAAAATATAGGCAAGCATTTACTCAGCCTGATAATGCCGGTCGTGGCCCTGGCCCTGGGGCTTTCGGCTAACCTCATTCGCCAGACGCGGGCCAATATGCTGGACGTGCTGGGCCAGGATTACGTGCGGACCGCGCGCTCGAAAGGGCTGGCCCAGCCGACTGTCTTGCGGCGGCACGTCCTTAAAAACGGCCTGATTCCGGTGGCGGCTTCCTTCGGTATTCAACTGGCCGGGCTGCTGGGCGGTACGGTCGTGACGGAAGCGATTTTTAACTGGCCCGGCATCAGTTCAATGCTGGTTACGGCGATTAGCCGCCGGGACTATACCACCATCCAGGGGCTTATCCTGGTAATTGCATTGATTGTTTTAATTATTAATTTTTTAACCGAGTTGGTCTATGCCTACCTCAACCCTAGAATTAGATACCAGTAACCAGACCGCCCCGGTCGTGGAGAAACGCTCCTTTAATCGCTGGCTGAATGTCCGGTTGGTCCTGGGCCTATCGCTGGTCGTGCCGCTGCTACTTATCGGGTTTATCGGGCCGCTGCTGAACCTGGGCGACCCCCTTCAAACCGACCCCTTGAATTCGCTTACGGCGATGGGCGAAAACGGCCACATTTTAGGCACCGACCAGAACGGGCGCGACCTTTTAGTGCGCATGGTTGTCGGGCTGCGAACTTCCCTCATCGTTACGATTCTAAGCGTGGCGATAGGCGGGGCGGTTGGCACGGCCTGTGGGCTGCTGGCCGGGTTTTACCGGGGCTGGCTGGAACAGGTCATCATGCGGGTCGTGGATGTCTTTCTGGTCTTTCCGGCCATCCTGGTCGCTATCGCGGTCATCAGCTTTATTGGCGGCAGCTTGCCCAATTTAATCCTGGTCATCTCGCTGCTGATTGCCCCGGTCTTTGCCAGGATTATTCACGCCAGCACCCTGGTCGAGGCCCAGCGCGATTTCGTGGAAGCGGCCCGCGCCGTGGGGGACCGCAACAACCGGATAATCATTCGGCATATCCTGCCCAATGTTTCGACGCCGCTTTTTATCGAGCTGGCCCTGATGCTGGGGCATGTTGTTCTTATTGAGGCCAGCCTGAGCTTTCTGGGCCTGGGCGTGCCGCCGCCGGAACCGACCCTGGGTAACATGGTTTCGACAGCCCGCGGTTATATGTTTAACGCGCCGCTGATGCTGGTCTGGCCTTCAATTTTGCTGGCCGCCCTGGTGATGGGCTTTAACCTGACCGTGGACGGGCTGCGCGACGCTCTTGACCCAAAGACAAGCTCGGCGAAAAAATAAAACCACGACTTTCGCTTTGAACCTGAGAAGTCCTGGGGTACGAGGAAAGCAAACGCCAAATAAATGTTTCAAGCGAAAGTCCTCAAAACAATGGTAAATGAGGTTATTTAACAATGACAGACGTTCAAATGGGGTACTGGCAGTACGGCAAGCCCGAAGTTAAGGCAGCCCATGGGGTGGTGACTGCCAAGCGACCGGTGGTAGCCCAGGTTGGGGTAGACATCCTGCAAAAGGGCGGCAACGCCATTGACGCCGCCGTGGCGATGGCCTTCGCGATAGACGTGGCCGAACCGCCTATGACCGGCCTCGGTGGCTGCGGCTTCCTGACTGTTTCTCTGGCGAACGGCGAAAGTTATGTGGTGGACTTCTTTGCGACCGCTCCCGGCGGCGCTACCCCCGACATGTACGAACTGACCGCGGATTTCAAGGCCGATAAGCTTGGCTTTACCGGTATAAAAGATAACGCTAACTCTGCCGGGCCGCGTTCGATAGGGGTACCGGGCGGGGTAGCCGGGCCTTTGCTGGCCCTGGAGCGGTGGGGCAAACTGGACCGGGAAACTGTCCTGGCCCCGGCGATAAAGCTGGCCCGTGAGGGTACGGAAATAACCTGGTACGAAACGCTGCACTCGGCCAATCACCTGGATTTGCTGATGCGTAACCCCGAAGCGGCCCGCCTTTACCTGCGTAACGGCAACAAACCGCTGCTGGTCGGTGCGGAGAAACCCACTTACCTTAAACTGCCGGAACTGGCCGGCACCCTGGAAATTATCAGCCAGAAAGGGGCGGCTGGCTTTTACAAAGGCGAAATCGCCGAGAAAATTGTAGCCGAACTGCAAAAAGCGGGC
>CADDZM010000433.1 GCA_902812345.1 Chloroflexota bacterium
GACAACAGAATTGTAAAAGTGCGGTTGTCGAGCCTGCACCAGTTGGCCCGACAGTTCTTTGAACCCCTGGCGGCCTTTTTTAGTCAAATAGGCGTCACGTTAATTTTGTCCAAAATGTAGGTATCTACTATGGGCGGTCTCGCCGCTAGGAACCAAACTACCTCTCTACCATCTTGGTATCTTGCACATCTTTATTATATAAGGAACCAAAAGAGTCGCTAGATCGTTAGCTTTGTAACTTACTGACCTTTGATGACCAGCCCCTCCTCATTCCATTTCCACTTCAGTTTCCGGGTTGCTTTGGCGCAGTGGTCGCAAGCCTTGCCGGTTACTGGCCTCCTCTAAATTGAAATGGTATTTGCCATAAACGTTCAAATGTTCCGTCCGGGTAGGCCAGATGTGTTGCAAATCTTCATCTTTTACTTCTTTTCCTTCTGCTCGAAGCTGCTCTACTACTGCATTCATATAAACCGTGTTCCATACCACCACACAATTAACGGCCAACGTCAGGCAACTCGTCTGGTTGTTTTGTTCTTCTAACTGGCGTTTACGTAACTGCCCCTGCTGGCCGAAAAAGAGATATTCTCGTAACCCATTTATGTTTTCGCCTTTGTTTAACTGGTTTTCATCCCGGTGCCGCTCATGTTCGCTCTGGATTGAACGTAATATGGAAATTGTCTTGCACAGCTTGCCATATTCCTGTAGGGCCTGCGCCAGCGCGTTCTGGCGGGGAAAGGATTGGAGTTTGGCGATCATTAGTGAGGCTGGAACCCAGCCTAGTTTAAGCGACCCGGCCAGGCGCATTAGCTCGTCCCAATGCTCAATAATTAAATCCTGCCGGATAGTTCCCTTAAACAAAGTGGTTAAATTGGTATACTCGCTTTGGCTGGGTTTAGGTTTCTCAAGGTAAAAGAGTTGCTGATCGCCCAGGTCCCGGATGCGCGGTGAAAATTGAATGCCCAACAGGTCGAAGAGTCCAAAGACCAGGTGCGTAAAGCCTGCGGTGTCGGAAGTATGGGTCGCGATCAAAAGCTCGCTTTCGTTGTCCAGAATGGCATCCAAGATTATGGTGGCATCGCGCATGGTGGTCGGCACCACCCGGCTGTCGTACTGCACCAGGACGTCACTGCTCCAGTTATACATTGTTAAGCCTTTTCCGAAGGCAAAATAACGCGGGAGAGCCGCCGCGTTGCGGGTCTTTACCTTGACCGGGAAACGCTGCCCATCCGAGGAGGAGAGCGTTCCATCACCCCAATGCCGGATAAGCGGTTGGTGGTACTGGTAATTTACGATGGTGGTTACGGCTTCTTTTATGGTCTCGTCCCGCACGTACCAGTTGGCGCACCAGGCAATTTTACGGCTAGCCAGGTCGGTCATCCGCGAAATTGAGGCTAAAGTCAGGTTACAGGCCTGCCCCATTATGGCCGAGTAAAGATGAATTAGCAGGTCCGCCATATTCTGCTCAATGCCTCCAGCATGTTTGAAGCAGCGGCTGTAATGGGTCCACATATCTACTTCTATTAAAACATCTACCAGTTCCACTTTAGGTAAACGCTGGCGTATAAGTTCCTTTAACTGCACCACACTGGCTTTTTTCTCGGCGGCTTCTATGGGCGGGATTATCAGTTCGCCCTCTTCCAGCCGGAGTTGCCCTGGCCCTTTCGCACTTTCACTTGTTGGGGCCAGTTGTTCATTTAGCCCGGCCATTAGCCTCGTGAGTTCCACGCCTCGTTCTTTAAGACGGGCCGCGCCATCCTGGGGCGCATTGAGCATGGCATAGACTTCCCCTTTTAAGCGCGGCCATTCCTCCTTTGGTATAAGATAGCTTGAAAGTTTGGCATACCGCCGGCTGCCTTCCACCCAGATATTGCCAGCCCGCAGTTCCTGACGCAACTCCCAGAGCACCGAAAGTTCATAGAACTTTCGGTCAAGGCGGCCGTTTGGCTCATGCACATATTCGGTCCATTTTTTGCTTACAAAGTCTATCGGGGCGCTACCTGGTATCCTTCGGCGGTTCTCCCGGTTGACCTCACGCAGCACGTCTACTCCCGCCAGCACCGGGGCGGTGGCTGAGACCGAATTAGCCCGGAAAACAAAAGCTTCCAGAAATTTGGGAGCAAACTGGCGAATGGTGCTGTAACGTTCGGCCAGAAAATCTAAGCCTTCATCATTGAGAGGGCGCACCAGTTTGTCACATTCTTCCAGGGCTGCCTTCAACCGGTCCTGGGGTAAGTGCTGGTAAATGGTCTGACGGACCTGGTTATCTATGACCGTTGGATCTAACACCACCCGCCCAACTGTGCGAAAGTAATGGGCGGTTTCGTTCATCGCCTGGCCCACGCTCAACCTTAACTCGTCGAGTTCACGCCGGGAGCGGCTACTGACCCCGGCCAGGTAAAGGTCGAACATCTCAATGGCTTCGTCGGTCAGTTCGTAAATCGCCTGGCAGACAAAAGCCGCCAGAATGGGGTAACGTCTTTCAATCAGGCTACTTGAGAGGGCCTGGGGTGAAGTGCGCTTGCCCAGCCCGGCCAGGAATTTGCGCCGGTTAGGATTAAGGGCTTTGAGATCCCACGTCGCTACCCCTTTTTCTCGCAGAAAGGTTAATTTCTCAATCGAACTCACAATTGCCGCCGGGGTATTGGAAACGCTCGGTTGCCGCAGCCACTCCAAACGAGTAATCCTCAAATCATGGTCTTTCACCAGTAAACTGTCCAGGAAAGCCCTGGCCTGTTCGGTAAGTAAAGGCGCCAGCTGGGTAAAGGTATGTTTTTGGGCCTTTTCACGGGCCGAGGCGACCAACCTTTCGACCTGGGTAAGGCCGGGCCGGACCAGTTTGTCCTTTTTGAGCTTTTCCAGGGCCACTTTGAACAGGACCAGCGGCGCATCATGTTCGAGGGAACGCTCCAGGAGCCAGGCCGCTAAATTCGTTTGGTCAGTTTCACTCATGTCCCGGTAGCTCAGATGCTGTTGAATTTTGAGCAAGTGGTCGCGCCGGGTGTGGGAACGATTGCCGTAAAGAGGTAGCGTTGCCGGGTCCACTTTTAATTGGTGTGCCAGGTAATCTACCACATTCTTAGGGGCCTGGGTTAAGTCTTCCGGGCAAAAGCCGAGGTAGCGTAAAGTTGTAAGTTGCAGAGCAAAACCTAACTGCTGGTGGTCACCCCGCTGCTCCCGGCTCAAGAAGAGGTCCGCCAGGCTGAGAGTGTAGTGAATATTGACAGTTTGGTCGGATATTTCCTGGGGAAACTGGTTTAGTTTTTCTCGCTCTAATTCATTAAGCAGCCGAACCGGCATCAGTAATCGACCTCCAGGCTTTGCATGGCACTTTCCCGGTCCTCGGGGGTGGGTAAAGTGTAACGGCGGGTAGTTTCAAGACGTTTATGGCCGGCAATTTCGGCCACCAGTACCAGGTCGTGGCCGCCCCGGACCAGATTGGTCAGGCAAGTGTGGCGCAGAGTATGGGCCGAAAAAGGCAGCCCTGCCTTAGAGGCCAGTTGTCTGAGCCGCAAATCGGTGGCCCTGGGAGTAAGTCTTTTACCCTGACGACTTAAAAAGAAGGCCATTACCCCATTGTCATTACTATTAAAATGGCCGGTGCGGTAATCTTTCCAGTCCGCCAGGACCTGACGGGTCTGGCTGTTAAGCGGCACTTCCCGGTAGGAATTACCCTTGCCACTGCGTACAATCACCCGCCCTTTACGCTCGGCGATTACCACATCTTCTAAATTAAGGGCCAGGCACTCGCCTATACGCAGTCCGGTGTAGAGTAGAAGAGTAGCAATTGCCCGGTCCCGAGCGGAAGCGGTGGTCTGAAGAATTCGTAACAGGTGTTTTTGTTCATCGGGGCTCAGGGCCTGCGGCGCTGCTTGAATTAACTCCTCGCGGCTGACCTGGGGTTTAGCCAGACCAATAAAGGCATAAAAATGGTCAAGGGCGGCCAGGCTGAGATTAACCGAAGCGGGCCTGGCTGTGCGGGAAGTTTTCAGATAAGTTTTAAAATCACGGACAGCATAATCCCGCGCAAAGTCAGAGGCAAAGGGGTCACCATACGAAACTGGCCTACTCCTGAGAAAAGTACAAAAAAGCCTGGTGCGGCTGAGGTAGGCCCGGCGGGTATGGACCGAAAGAGGTTGGGTGTTCAAAAACTGGGCATAAGCCGCCAGATAAAGACCGCCCTGGTCATGGTCACTTCCTTTATTATTCGAAGCGGTCATAATAGCGAGGCGCTTTCCTGTTATCGGTAGTAGCTTTTAGAAAATAAGAGAAAAGAATTTGCGCGTTATCGGTAATTGAAGATAGTATAACATACCGATAATGAATCTTATCGGTAGTATTTGGTACAAAGGAAGGCGAATTAATAAAAGAAGGCAATGGAATTGAGAGGAATAATTAGATAGTTACAAAGCTAACGATCTAGCGACTCTTTTAGTTCCT
>CADDZM010000434.1 GCA_902812345.1 Chloroflexota bacterium
GTATCCTCTCAAAAAGTCGGGGCTAGACAGTAAACCTGAGCGCGGTATAATAAGGGCCATGTTAGAAGAAATTGACCCAACAACAATTGAAGATGGTGCCGCCCGCGCCATAGTCATAAAGCTTCTTAATATGGTGGAGAACACCTTGCAGCAGCTCCAAGCTGTTAAAGAAGAAAACCAGCACCTTAAAGATGAGCTTAATCGCCTCAAAGGTGAACAGGGCAAGCCCGATGTCAGACCCAATAATCCAGCTTCTAACTATTCGAGTACCATTTACACCCGGCCCCCTAAGAAGACCCGCGAGCGCGATGATAAAGGCAAAACGGCCAAACTCAGCCTCAGCATCACTCGCACCGAAAAGCTGAGCGTTGAACGCCATTTGCTGCCGCCGGATGCCGTGTTCAAGGGGTATGAAGAAGTAGTGGTCCAGGAAGTAATCTTCCGACCGGAAGTCATCCTATTCCAAAAAGAGAAGTTCTACTCGCCCTCCGAGCGAATGACTTACCTGGCTAAGCTACCTCAGGGTTTTGAAGGCCAGTTCGGTCCGGCCCTCAAGGCGCTGGTCCTGCAACTGTACTACCAGGCCCAGATGAGCGAACCTAAACTGCTGGAAGTCTTGCACACCTTCGGTTTTGAGATCAGCGCCGCTCAAATTTCCGACTGGCTGATCCATACCCACCAACCCCTCTTTGAAGCTGAGAAACGGGCCATCCTGCAAGCTGGGCTTGAGAGTACCCCCTGGCAGCACTTCGACCACACTTCAACCAGGGTTCTGGGCCACAACCGGGCCGCCCACATCGTGTGCAATCCCTACTACACGGTCTTTACCACCCTGCCCCAGCGCGACCGTCTGAGCGTGCTGCGGGTGCTTTTGGGCGACCAGCCTCCCACCTTTTGCTACAATGAGCAGGCCCGCACCCTGTTGGAGCAGTTGGGACTACCTCGCAAATGGCAAAAACGAGTGGCTCTCTTAGAAGAAGGCCGTATTTACAGCCAGGGTGAGATCGAAGCGTGGCTGGAGCAAGAGGCTTGCAAACTGGGCCAGCAGGGGCGCAAGTGGGTGCTGGATGCCCTCGCCATCGCCGCCTATCATAGCCAAAAGGAATGGCCGATCGTGCGTACGCTGGTCTGCGATGATGCCCCGGTCTTCAACCACTTAAGCGAGCAGTTGGCGCTGTGCTGGATCCACGAGGCCCGGCCCTACACCCGCCTGACCCCTCGGCTGGCCTACCATCGTACCATCCTGGAAGATTTCCGGGGCCGGTTGTGGCGCTACTATGACCAGCTATTAGCTTACACTCAAAACCCCACCCCCTCCCAGGCTATCTGGCTGCGGGGCCAGTTTGATCTGCTGTTTGCGGCCGGGGGCGAATACGAAGGGTTGGATGCCCAAAAAGCCCGGACGCGGGCCAAACGCGAGCAGTTGCTGGTGGTGCTGGAGCAGCCTTACCTGCCTTTGCACAACAACCCGGCTGAACTGGGAGCGCGGCAGCGGGTGCGCAAGCGAGATGTGAGCCTGGCGGCGGCCAGCGAAGCCGGGGTCAAGGCCTGGGACACCTTGCAAAGTGTAGTGGCGACCTGCAAGAAGCTGGGGGTCAACGTCTACCACTACTTATTCGACCGGGTGAGCGGCAAAAACGAGCTGAACAGCCTGGCCCACCGCATCCGTGAAAAAGCGGGTGAGGGTGAAGGCGAGGGCCAGGCTTACGCCTACTATCCGAGTGAACGTTCGAGGGAGCGCAGCCGGGAAGCGCGGGCTAAACATACCGATACCGGGCCGCCGCGCCAAAACCAGCGCCAGGCGCGTCCACCAAAAGCGACAGTCGTACCATCAAGGCCAGCACCAGTTTTAGTGGTAGTTAGTGGGCTAAGCTAATTCACGCTGCTTTTTTTGGCCCACGTTACCCCGACTTTTTGAGAGGATACATAAAAAACTAACTAAAATAATTGGATAAAGAGCCTGGAGGGTTATTAAGGTAGTATAAAGCAAAAATATTGATTGGCTCTAATCAAATTACAATCAATAAAAGGCCCAGTAAGGCTTTTTCGGCTGGGTTTTGTCTAATTATTTAAGCTAAACTAATGGTAAGCGGTTCTGGCAGTTTTAAAAGAGGTTAATGAGTTAATATTTCCGTCGATTCCTGCCTTCTTATGGGCAAGTCAGAAGTGAGTAATATGATATATAATACCCCGGTTACTGTTTTTTCATTTAAGATTAGCCTTCCGGTGCGTTAAAGACTTTTCCACTTTAAAAATTCCTTCCTACTTTATGAGCTTGTTTGCTTAAACAGAAGTATATACCTGGCTGAACCGGCAAAAGAAAAAGTCCGGTGTCGCAATAGGCAGGTTCAGGAAACAGATTTATTATCTCAAAGTTGATACTATTGCTCAAAAACTACTAGTTAGCTTTGAGTTGCCAATGCTGAAAGTAAGTAATTTCAAACTCGGGTTGTTTCTCTTTTTGGTCTAAACGAGGTATTTGGATGCTAAACAAGTTAAAAACTCCTCTGAAGGATTTAATAGTTAGGACGATTTCAACCTATGTCAAACTCAAGTACCGCCTGCTTTTAAGGGGCCGGGTGGAATTTGGCCCAAATTTTAGATGCAGCCGAAAATTACTAATTAAAGGGCCGGGCAAAGTGGTGTTTGGTTCTAATGTTAACGCCTGGACCCACGCAGAACGTAATGTAATTATAACCTATAGTTCAGACGTTACAATAAGGATAGGTTCTTACGTCAGGCTTAACGGGGTTGGTCTACAGGCTAAAGAAGGCATAACGATAGGTGATTACTGTATTATTGGTTCTGCCTTGCTCGTGGATACGGATTTTCACAGCGTAGAAATTGACCGGGCTATTAACCCTCTTGCTAAAGTACATAGTAAAGCAATCACTGTTGGGAACAACGTCTGGTTAGCCGGGCAATCAGTGGTACTAAAAGGTATTACTATAGGAAATAACTCGGTTGTAGGTTTTCGGGCGGTAGTTACTCAAAATGTACCGCCCGATGTAGTTGTAGCGGGTAACCCGGCCCGCATAGTTCGCCACCTTGACCCTAATACGGTTGATAGTGAAATTAGAAATACAGTTTTTAACTGAGAAGCTTATAAACAAATAATAATATTTGAAACTCCTCTTTCAGACGCCTTAAATAAAGGCTTATTTGCTGCTTTGAACACACTTCAGCAAGTTACCCGGTCCCTGAACTTTGAGTTGGGGGCCATTGAAACCGCTAATTTTCAAACCAAAGATTGTATTATCACCAGTTAAGTTAAGGCCATTATACCCTGGCTTCCTCTGAGGGTTATTTCCGGCCCGCCAGTCCCGCACCGTCCTACAAGCATTACTCCAGGCTGCAACTGAGTAGCCTGTCAAGCAAGTTTCTACAGGTAAGGTTGTGCCTACATTTCAGGTTAATCATTACAAGTCTTTGTTGACAGACTACTGAGGTAGGGCGCTGCTAACATCAATGATGCCGGTTTGCGTGGTAAAGGGGATAGTTTCTCCGGCAACCGCCTGGCTAAAAGCATAACTTAAAGGGACCGTGCCTTCTGCCGCATTTACCTCAGGTTCGGTGACGGTAAAGTTAGCGGTTGCCGGGGTTGTTGCATTGGCCTCATTGGAGTAGCCGGAGTTACTATGGAGCGAGGTGGCAAAAATAGGTTTTTCCAGGTTCCAGGCCAATACCCCTGTAAGTTGTGCTATTTGCCGGGGTCGTAGCAATTTCGACCCAGTATGTCGCTGAGTCATGACGTTCAATCCGATAACCGCTTTCCGCACTCGTTTTGTCGGTGCAGCTAAGGTCAATTTCGATAAGAGAGGAGGCAGTTGTGTTGAGGTCTGCCGGAGTGGTTAAAGAAATTGAGGCGGTAACTTCAAAGCTTGGTCGGCGGCGGTTACAATCATTCCAACCAGGGAAAAGGTGAGCAGAAGCAGGGCCAGTAACAACTTATAAAATATTTTGAACATTCAGGAAAAATTTCTAGCCAAAGCATTTAGTTAGTGGTTGCAGCACTCTAAATTAAGATTTGGAAAAATAGATCAACAACATTATTAATTATAACGAGGTAACGGGAAAGCAGGTTTCGATTTACGATTACAACGTATAAAACTCCTGCCTTTATTTTGAGGTTTCGGGGAATATTTTAATTTCCCGCTCCTTAAAACCAAATTCAGCTTCTTTAAGCCTGTTAGTTACCGTTCTATTCCGGAGTTAGGCCGGGTTCAGTAATTTTTCTTCAGGGTTTGCTTATATTATTACAGGGTATAAAACTTGCTTGTTTCTATTTAGCGAAACCTGGCTAAAAGGCTTGTTTTTGATTCACTATAAAAGCAGAATTGCGTAGAGCCAAACAAAAAGAAAGGAAGGTAAAGGGCGAGATACCTGGTACCCGGTACAGGGCCGACCCCTTATTATAATGTTACGAGAATACTGGT
>CADDZM010000435.1 GCA_902812345.1 Chloroflexota bacterium
TGCGGTCACGAGTAGCGCTAACCACCCCACCCAGCCATAAACGGGTGGGCACCATAATGCCCATCGCCAGCCAGATGACCTTACCGACCCCTTTGGCCCGGATTTCATCAAGCTGGACGTGCTGTAAGTCCACTCTTTGTTGGACCACCAGGCTGTTATGGACCTTTTCACAGTGCTGACCAGCCCGATCACGCCAATTGGCGATGGTACGTTCGTCCAGCGCGAAAGCCGCGACTATGGCCTGGATAGGGCAGCCCCAGGCGAGCAGGGTGACTACTATAAGGACTAAACCGGCTGGTTTACGCAACCCTTCGAACACGGTGCCGGTGCGTTCACTGAAGGTTTTACCACAGACTTTACAGCGGTACCGCTGGCGCACTCGGTCATGAATGGTGATGTTGCCTTGCTTTTTGAGGCTTCTTTTGGGACAATGCTGGTTAGAGCAGAATTGCTCTCCAGCGTTCATCGGTATTGGTTGTTCTTTTTTACTCATAATAACCAAATCTTGCCAGATGAACGCTTTTTTTTCAACTTTCTGTGTTTTTCACCGTTTAATGGGGTGCTACCCTTAAAAACTGTCCGGTGACAAAATTAAAAATAATAGTTGAAGTTACAGCCGTGGCTCACGGGTAAGAAGGATTATAGGTAGTAGCATGGAATGGTTCAGGGTCTTTAAGCATGTTGCTTGGGTCAGGCATAGTATAATCAAATTATGCCTTTACGGCCTAATAATTGGGGCCGCTTTCTTTTCTTTTGGTTACAATGGGGTATTGCATAACTTTGAAAATTCTACCACGCTCTTCCGCTCAACCGATTTCGAATACTTTTATGTCGGCGGTAAGCTGTGGAATGAAGGCCTAAACTCTTATGATGTTACCCTGTTTCGCGATGAAGTATTCAAAGTTATTACCGGGCCTAAAGCTGAGAAAAACGATGTCCACTATTTGTACGTCTACCCGCCTCAGGCCAGTCTGTTTTTCTCTCGGCTGGCTATTTTCCCCGTTGAAACCGCTCAGTTTATCTTTTTAATAATCAACTGTCTGTTACTCCTGGCGTCACTAGCTATGCTAGCCCTTATACTCTCCTGGTATCGGCCTGTCCATCTGGAAGAAATCGTTTTGTTAATCAGTTTGCTTGGCACCGGGTTTGCCCGCCACAACGTCCGAGAAGGTCAGCAGGGTCTGATTATAAGCACCTTGCTACTGGGTACCTTTGTGCTGGCTCATTATGGCCGTCCGCTGCTGGCCGGGCTTTGCCTTGGTCTGATCTCCTACAAACCTTCGACCTTGCCGCTTTTTCTAGGCTATTACCTGTTCCGGCGCTCCTGGCGGCTTTTTATCTCAGCGGTGGTAACAATCGCTTTACTCACGGTTTTGCCCTTACTTTTGACGCAGCGCCCGGTAGTGAGTTCCCTCCTGGATTGGAGCCACGCTATCTTAATGGTAGGTGCGGACAACGCCGATAACCCTTCCCCCGATTTGCCCAACAGCGCCACCCTTGTCTATTTACTCCCGTTGGTCTACCGGGTCTTTAATTCAGAGTCTGGCCTGACCACCCTTCTTAACTGGCTGATTATACTGGCCCTGGTGGGCTATAGCACTTACCTGCTCTGGCGCAGCCGAACTCTGGACCGTAGCCAAACCGAGCTATTAGACTTCAGTATTGTCTCGGTCCTCTCTCTACTGGCTACCTATCACCGGGTTTATGACATCTTTTTAATCGTGCCGGCCATTATCTACTTCTACTTGCATGCCATGAAGAGCAGCGACAAAACTACCCAAAGAAACTGGCTGCTCTTTATCGGTGGAGTTATTTTGCTGCTCTTTATGCCGGTAGATTTGTTCCAGCAGGTTGCTATGAAGTTCCCGTCCCTGCAAGATTTTTATCCGTTGAGAGTAATTGCGCCGTTTCAAACCTGGGTAGCCCTCGCCGTGTTAGCGGCCCTGCTGCGGTTAAAATCCCACCAGGTGGCCCTGCAAAAAGCGGCGGGCCTGACCGCCACCGCTCAACTAACCGAACCTGCTACCTTAACGCTAATACCGGCTCCCAACCCTGACCAGACTCTGGCAACACCGCCTGGCCCTGTTCCTGAGGTTACAACCGAGCAAACTCCGACACAATCGCGATAACACCGTCACCGAACCAGCCGGTACAGCTAAAATTTGCAGGATGAGATGGAAGGGATTGTGCCGTTATCCTAGCCTAGTTCTTGGTGCAAAACCCTGGCTAAAAGCTGGCCCGAACTATGCCAGCTTTTAAGTGGGAGGAATAAAAGATGTTACGCGAACGCTATGAGCCTATCAATCTTTTCGAGTTTGTGCCAGCACTGGCCGCGACGGTTGACCCAGTCCTTACTACGTTGGATCACTTACTCGATGATGACCAACTCTTTCAACTGGTCAAGGCCGATTTGCTCAAACGTTTTCCTCAAACCAGTTGGAATGGTCGGCCTTCCACGCCCGTCGAGGTCATCTTAAGAATGCTGGTGGTTAAACATCTTTATGCTTTCAGTTACGCACAAACCGAACAGTGGGTCAGTGATAGCCTGGTGCTGCGCCAGTTCTGCCGGATCTATGTGCAACGAGTGCCGGATGATACGACCCTGATCCGCTGGGCTAACTTGATTAAACCCGAAACCTTGCCCACGCTACTCGATCACATTGTGGAGCTGGCCCGCCAGCTTAAAGTAACTCGTGGCCGCAAGCTCAGAATAGACGGGACGGTAGTTGAAACTAACATTCATCATCCCACCGATAGCACCCTATTGGGCGATGGGGTGCGAGTGCTAAGCCGCGGGCTACGTAAAGCCCGTGAGTTAATAAGCGAGACAACCCAAAGGGCCAAAGCCCTTTTCCGGGACCGCACCATCAGCGCCAAACGCGCGGTTAAGCAAATAATGGATACCAGCCGCCAACGCCTAAAAAAGGGCTTGAGCGCCGAAGAGAAAACTGGTCAAATGCAGCAGGCTTATGGGCGCTTGCTTGAAACGAGCCGGGCGGTTGTAGCTCAAACTCGGCAAGTGCTAGAAAAGCTTAAGCGTGCGACTGATCAAAAGGCCGCCTCAGTCCGCCAGAGTTTAGAAGAATATGTGAGCCTGGTCGAGCAAGTAATCGAGCAGACAAGTCGTCGAGTAATCCAGGGGGAAAGTGTACCGGCTAGTGAGAAAATCGTGAGCCTATTTGAGCCGCACAGCGCTATTATTCGTAAAGGCAAAATCAGCCAACCGACTGAGTTCGGGCGTGGGGTCTGGCTGGATGAAGTGGAAGGCGGCATCATCACCCGCTACGAAGTGTTGAAAGGCAATCCGCCCGAACACGAGCAAGTGTGGCCGAGCCTGGACCACCATCATAAGCAGTTTGGAAAACCACCTCACTTAGTGGTGGGAGACCGGGGCATCCACAGTGCAGCCGGGGAAGCGTATGCCACCGAGCAAGGGGTCAAGCGAGTAGTCTTGCCCAAGCCAGGCAAACGCGACGAGGAACGAATAGCCCTGGAAAAAGAAGGCTGGTACAAGCGGGGTTGTAATTGGCGAGCGGGAATCGAAGGGCGCATTAGCGGACTAAAGCGCAGCGGGAAGTTGGGACGCTGCCGCAATCGAGGCTCGTCTGGGATGGAACGCTGGGTAGGGTGGGGAGTGATCAGCCACGATTTATGGCAAATCGCCAAGGCCACTGCGGCCTAAAAGATTAAAATGTTAAAGTGCGAGGGTGCGCCCTGCCAAATCCAGCGCTTCGTTAGCTCGACCGGGGTTTTGCACCAAAAACTAGCCTAACCCTTATGCTTATGCTGTAAGACCCGTAACCTCAGCTACAAGAAAGAAAAGTCCTTCTTTCTCGGCGCGGCTGAAGACGTAAACCGTAAGCCGAATTAAACCCTAAACCCTTTCAAGTAGCCCTTTCGCTACTCCTTGTTAGCGATCCTAGAGACTGTTTGAAAAAGAGTTAAAGGCGGCCTAAACGAGTAACGATTAACCTGATCGTAGTCAAGTAAATTAACATTTCATTCGTCTCAGCTAGCCCTTCTTAATCACGGCTTAATCGCCTCGAACAGGTGAGCCATCCGAAACTTCGCTCTACCACCCATCGGCGCGGCAATACCTAAAATCTATAGATTATCAGATAAGAAAATAGAAAAGAGGTGACAAAATAACAGGGATAGCGTAACCTGGTAGCACCCCATTAAACGGTGAAGATTTGAGTTAACCTTTTGGGCGGTCGGCCTCTGCGCTTCGGTGGCACAAAAGGCGGCGGCACTACCTTGTACTTTAACAATTCATCCACGCTCCAAATATGGTCACTTAGCCCGCTCGCCATGGCAGGGCTGCGCCGCTGCCACCGTCCTTGTTCTGGTCGCTCATAGTTAGCCAGCCGTAATTCGCGGTGCGCCACCCAAAAGTTGTAAACCGTGCCGACCAGATACATCCCCGTCTCTA
>CADDZM010000436.1 GCA_902812345.1 Chloroflexota bacterium
CTTCTATCCTGGCCCAGTGGCTCGCCCAATGGCAAGAGGTCGGCGCTCCTACGGTCGCACTGGTGACCGCTCCCATTCGTAAGGCCGCCTGGCTTTCCTTGGACGAGCGTGACAATGACCCCACCCGCTTTCTCACTTATTTAATCGCGGCCTTGCAGACCATCCAACCGGGCCTGGGAGAGAAAAGCCGGGTTTTGCTGCAAAGCCTAAAAGCGCCCCTTTTCGAGGTGGTCCTGGTGGAACTGGTTAACGAGTTAAGCCGATTACCGGCCAACGACTTCATTTTGGTGCTGGACGACTATCACCTGATTACTAACGAAGTGGTCCACCAGACTATTGCTTTCTTGCTCGATTATTCGCCCGCCTATTTGCACCTCGTTATAACCAGCCGCGCCGACCCGGCTTTACCGATGGGACGGCTGCGGGCCAGGGGCCAGTTGGCCGAACTGAGGACGGCTGATTTGCGCTTTACTCTGGACGAGGCCACCGAGTTGCTCAAAGGTACGCTGGGGGTGAGCCTGACCCCGGCGGAAATCAGCGCCCTCGAAGAAAGCACCGAGGGCTGGGCGGTCGGGTTGCAACTGGCTATCCTCTCCATGCAGGGGCGCTCCGATAGCGAGGGGTTTTTGCGGGACTTTGACGGCAAACACCGCTTTGTGCTGGAATACCTGGCCGAAGAAGTTTTGCGGCGGCAACCGGCGGAAATCCAATCTTTTCTGGTGCAAACCTCCATCCTTGAGCGCCTGTGCGGTTCCCTCTGCGACACCCTGACCGGGCGCGACGATGGCGCGGCCATGCTTGAAAGATTGGAACAGGCCAACCTTTTCCTCGTCCCGCTTGATAAAGAGCGGCGCTGGTTCCGCTACCACCATCTTTTTGCCGACTTTCTAAAACAACGCCAGCCCTCCGATATAACCGGGTGGCACCGCCGGGCCAGCCAGTGGTTCGAGCGGCAGGGCCAGATTGAAGAAGCTATTGAACACGCCCTGGCCGCCGCCGACAATGAACGGGCCGCTTTCCTGGTGGAAGGGGTGGCCCACCATACCCTGCTGCGGGGTGAATTAAATACTTTGCGGGGCTGGCTGCAAAGACTTAACCGGGAGGTTCTATCCGTCCGGCCCCGCCTCTACATCTATCGGGCCTGGACCCTGGCAATCAGCGGCCAGGTGGTCGAAGCCGAGCAGGATTTAGGGGAGGCCGAAAAAGCGCTCAAGGTCGGGGGTAACGAGGTAATCGAGATTGCCGCCATTCGCATGATAATCGCGGCCTACCAGGGAAATTTAACCCGCCTGGAGGATTTCTCCCGGCTGGACCTGGAAGAGTTAGCCGGAGACGACCCTTTTATCCGAAGCATTGTAACCTGGAGCAGCGCTTTCCCCTTCCTTTTAACCGGGAAGGTTGAAAACAGCATCCAGGCTTTTAAGGAAGCCGAGAAAGTGGCTCGCCAGGCTGGGAATCTGCTGGTCAGTATGAGCGCACTTTGCCAGCTTGCCGAGTTGCAGATGTTAAAAGGAAATCTTAAAGAAGGCGCCCGCATCTACGAAGAGGCGGTCCAGTTGTCCCAGCAGGCTAATCCGCAAGACCCACTGGCGTCGGCGGGAATGGCTTATTTGGGCCTGGGTGAGATTTACCGGGAATGGGGCCAGTTGGAGCGGGCGACCGACTATCTTTACCGGGGTATCGAACTCAGTCGCCGCTGGGGCGAGCTTACCGGCATGGACGGCTATCTTTCGCTGGCAAAAATTAGCGCCAGCCGCAACAAACCCCAGGAGGCCCAGGCTTTTCTCCAAAAACTGGAAGATTTAACCTCAAAAATGAACAGTTTGCTTGTTGTAGATTATCTAAAAAGTCTGCGCGCCCGCTTCTGGCTGAAATACGGCCCGCTCGAAGCGGCGATTGAATGGAGTAACCAGGTTATTCTCGACCCGACCGCCCTGTACTTTTACAACTGGCTCGTTTACACCAATTTTATCCGGCTGCGGATAATCCAGAAAGACTTTACCGGGGCCGAGCATTTGCTGGCGGTGCTGGCTGAATTAATCGAAAAATATGGTGGCACCAGAAACGTTATTGAATATTTGATGCTGGAAGCTCTTTACTACCAGGCCCAGGATAAAAACCGGGAAGCCCTGGCCAAATTGAGAGAAGCTTTGCTGCTGGCCGAGCCGGAAGGTTATATCAGTCTTTTTGCCGATGAGGGTCCGGCCTTTGTCACGCTCCTTAAAAACTTCCAGACCTCTACGCCGGGCCGCCAGGCAGACAGCCTCCACCGCTATGTACACAGAATTTTGCAGTATGTTGAACAGGCTTGCCAGGAGACCGGAAAACCCATGCTCTCGGCAGCCGGTTCGGTGCCGACTCCTTCCTCGAACCTTTTGAGCGAGGGCGAACTGCGGGTCTTGCGCTTGCTGGCAGCGGGTCTGTCCAATGCCGCAATCGCCCGCGAACTGGTCCTGGAAGTCAGCACCATCAAGACCCACCTGTTGCACATCTACACCAAGCTCAATGTCCACGACCGCCACGCTGCCACCATGCAGCCAGAGCTTTGAACCTGCTTTAATCTAAAACATCCACCCCTTAATACACCACGCGGTGGATGCCCGCTCATCCTTTCGACTGCTAAATTTAGACCGGCAACCAGGCCGATATTTTGCAGTGTTTTGAAAGGAAGCTTTGAAATGAAAGAAACCTCCAAATATGCTATTGCTCTTACGGCGGCGCTGGGGCTTTTCCCGGTGGCCCTCGATAGCACCATTGTTAATGTGGGCCTTATCCCCATTAGCAAAGCTTTAAACACCGATTTCAATACGATCCAATGGATTTTTATCGGGTATCTGCTGGCGAACGCGGCGGTGGTTTCGCTGAGCGGCTACCTGGGTAACCGCTTTGGGACCAAGCGCATGTTCTTACTCGGTTTAGCCCTGTTTACAATCTTCTCAGCCCTGTGCGGCCTCGCTCCGGACCAGAATACCCTGATTGCCCTGCGGGTGCTGCAGGGTATCGGCGGCGGGATGTTGTTTCCGCTCGGCATGGCCCTCGCCATCGGTCCCTTTGAAGTAACCGAAAGGGGCAAAGCCAGCGCCCTTATTGGAGTACCTTTGATGCTGGCCCCGGTCTTTGGCCCTATCCTGGGGGGTATCCTGATTGATAATCTGGCCTGGCAATCCATCTTTTTTGTAAACCTGCCGGTCGGTCTTATCGCTTTCTGGCTGGCCTGGCGGGTCTTGCCTGCCGATAAGGTTCTCCGCAAGAGCCAGCAAAACTTTGACCTTACCGGGATGGTCCTTTCAATCCTGGGCGTGGTCGCAATCATTTACGGCGTCAAACTGGTCAGCACGACCGACCCGGCTACGGTGAGTGCCCCGAACCCTGGCGGCACGATTTACGGCTGGGGCTACTGGCTGGTCTGGGTTTTAATGGGGATTGGCGCGGTTTTGTTGGTCGCTTTTAGCTTTAACTCCCTTAAACTGAGCAAAGACCCGATTATGGATTTGCGCCTGTTCAAAGATTACAACTTTAGCATGGGATTACTTATTGTCGGGCTGGGGTCAATTGTTTCCTTTGGCGTGATGAGCCTTATCCCCCAGTTTTTTCAGCAAATCCGTCTGCCGAACCTTTCAGCCCTGGATGCCGGGTTAGCCCTTGTGCCAATGGGCCTCGGTACGCTCCTGGGGATTGGGCTGGGCGGCGGCCTGTATAGCCGGTTGGGAGCGCGTCCGATTGCTTTCGTGGGGGCAGGGATCTTTGCTCTCGGCTTCTGGCAGACCAGCCATTTATCTCCAACAACCAGTGGCGGTGACATCTGGTTCTGGCTGTTCCTGTTAGGCCTGGGGGTGAGCACCGTGGTGGTGCCGGCTCAAACGCTGGCGGTGGGAGCCTTAGAAAGCGAAATCCTAAACAAAGCCACTTCCCTGATTAACTCGCTTAAGCTGCTGGTGGCGTCGGTCGGGGCTTCGGTACTGGTAACAATTTTAATTGAGCAGACCACCTCACACGCAGAAAAGTTACAGGCGGCCCTGTTGGCGAGTGGTACTGCTCCCTCAACCGCGGACCGCCAATTGCTGGTGGCCCAGGCCGGGTCTGGCGGTATGAACGACCTTTTTACCATCCTGACTTTTATAGCGTTAGGGTTGATGCTGGTCTGCCTGGCGTTGCCGGGTCGAAAAAGAGCCGGGCGGTGAAGGACGAAGCGGCCCCGGTGAAAGAAGCCCCGGCTGGATTGGCCGCGCCAGCGGTTGCGCCGGAAGTGAACCTCACAAAATGTACTGGAATGGGAAGTGTCGGTAACGATGGAAACCGAGTTCTGCCTGGAAGCTTTGAGCCTGGCTTTACGAAAAGCCCAACCACAAATTTTTAATAGCGCCCAGCGGGTACCCACTTGTGGGTGCCAGTTCACCAGCCAGGCTTTTACGGGACTACTATT
>CADDZM010000437.1 GCA_902812345.1 Chloroflexota bacterium
TCATCCGGCCCGCCGCCCCCATCCACCAGGGCAGTCGCGCCACTTTCGCGCTCAATCGTAAACGGGGCGCCGGGCCGGATGATGCCTTTGCGGAACATTTCCAGGTACATATCGAGGCGGGGCACGCCGTGCGACTCGATGCCGCGCAGGTCGCTGGCGACCAGGATTTCGGCGGCGGGGGCGGCTTCGTCCCCGGCAAGGCCCATTTTGACCAGGAAGGCGGTTACAAAATCGAGCAGCGGTTGGACCGGTACTCGCACCAACCCGGCCTCGCTAGCCCGGGTAATTTTTTCCAGGTAGTCTAAATTTTCCATTTTTATGCTTTACCGCTTTCATCTGCTTGGATGGTGTTATGTCCATAATAATTAACTGCCACTTTACCAGAGTTGGCCCCGGTTTGGCTAACTTAAACCGGCTTAAATTACCGGGAAAGGTCTGTAAAACGGGTAATTTATTTACTTATAGACGTTAAAGGTTTAACATAGGGGCTAAGTAAACCGGAAACTTGTCGTTTAAATAGGCAGTAGGTAAAAGTGAATGGACATAAAAAAATATAAATTCTTCCATATTTGGCCCAATAACGAATTACCCTACGCGGAAACTACCCAGCCGCAGGACAACCCAACCCTGCAGGTAGTCCTTCCGGCCCCCAAAAGAGCTAACGGTTCCTCGGTAATTATATTTCCAGGCGGCGGGTATACGCAACTGGCTCCCCACGAAGGGGTGACTGTTGGCGAGTGGCTGGCCGGGGCGGGGTTTACCGCCTTTGTGCTGGCTTACCGGCGCGGGCCGGATAATCCGTTTCCGGTGCCTTTGCTCGACGGTTACCGGGCGGTCCAGTTCGTCCGGCACCATTCGGGCAGGTGGGGATTGAACCCGCACCAGATTGGGGTAATGGGGTTTTCAGCGGGCGGCCACCTCGCCAGCGCCATCTCCAATCACTTTATCGAAGTGGAACCGGCTTTGAGCGACCCGGTAAGCCAGGAACCGGCCCGGACCGACTTCCAGATTTTAATCTACCCGGTCATTTCAATGGGTGGGGTGGGCCATGAGCGTTCCCGGCTGAACCTGCTGGGAAGCAGACCGGACGAAAGACTGGTTGATATGTTGAGTAATGAGAACCATGTTACCCCCGAAACGCCGCCGACCTTTTTATTTCATTCTACCGCGGATAAAAGCGTCAAGGTGGCAAACTCCGACCGTTTAGCGGCCAGCCTGGAAGCGGCGGGCGTTCCCTACAAATATATCCGGGGCGACTTCGGCAAACACGGCATCGGGGTGCATCCCTGCTGGGCCGAGGAGTGCCTGAAATGGCTGCAATCCTTACCGGTACGGGTAAATAAATAAAATAAAGGCCGGGTGAATTTTTGATGATTCACCCGGCCCTTGTTTCGTTAAAAAGCGGCTAGCGTTTGATGTACTGGCGTTCGTAGAACTCCTTGAACTCGCCCGACTTGACCGACTGCCACCACTCCTGGTTGTTAAGGTACCAGTCCACGGTCTCGCGCAGGCCTGTCTCCAAATCTTTTTGAGGGGCCCAGCCCAGGCCGCGCAGCTTCGCGGTGTCGAGAGAGTAGCGGCGGTCGTGTCCGGCCCGGTCCTTGACATAAGTTACCAGGGTGTCGGGTTTGCTCAAAAGTTTGAGGACCGTTTCAGTAATAAACATGTTGGTGCGTTCGTTGCCGCCGCCCACATTATAAGCTTCGCCGGGCTGGCCTTTGTGCAGGGCCGTATCAATCCCGCTGCAATGGTCGAGGACGTATATCCAGTCGCGGATTTGCTGGCCGTCACCGTAGACCGGGAGCGGTTTATCTTCCAGGGCGTTCGTAATAAAAAGCGGTATCAGTTTTTCGGGATACTGGAAAGGGCCGTAGTTGTTGCTGCCCCGCGTGATGATGACCGGCAGGCCGTAAGTGATAAAGTAGGCGTGGGCGATAAGTTCGCCGCCGGCCTTGCTGGCGCTGTAAGGGCTGCGCGGCTCGACCCTGTCCGTTTCGACCGAGGAACCGCTCGGCACGTGGCCGTAGATTTCGTCCGTCGAGACCTGCAAGAAGCGTTCGACTCCTACCTGGCGGGCTTCCTCCAGCAGGATATAAGTGCCGTACACGTCGGTCAGGATAAACTGGCCCGGTTCTTCGATGGAGCGGTCCACGTGGCTTTCGGCGGCAAAGTTAAGGACATATTTACAACCGGCCATCGCTTCGTGGACGGCTGCCGGGTCGGCAATATCGCCCTTAACGAAATGGTAGCGGCCCTGGGAGCCGAATTTTTCTTCCACGTCGGCGAGGTTTGCCAGGTTCCCGGCGTAAGTCAGTTTGTCGAGGACCGTGATGCTGTAGTCGGGATATTTTTCAAGCATGTACCGGACGAAATTCGAGCCGATAAAACCGGCGCCGCCGGTAACGAGTAATTTTTCCAATTGCTGCACTCCTGATTTCAATCTGTTTCTTGATTTCCTTGTAAAGTTCCTCTATGGCAAGAGTTGGTTTACAGAGTTACAAATCCCTAAATTATATTCCTGTATTATATTCCTGTATTATATTAAGGAAGGATGCCTACCCGGCTGTTGTCGCCCAAAAGCAGTTTATAAGCTTTAGGCTTTATCGGCGACTTCTCGACAACCACGTTACGCCCAATCAGGCTATCTTCGATGCGGCCGTGAATGTCCAGCACCTGGCTATTTTCCAGGATAATCGAGTGTTCGATTTCGCTGTCGGCGATGGTACAGTGGTGGTTAATCGAGGTAAAGGGGCCGATGTAGCTGTTGACCACCCGGCAGTGTTCCCCGATGATAGCCGGACCGCGCACCACGCTATTGATAATTTCGGCGGTCTTTGCAATAACCACTTTGCCGCTTACCACGCAGTCCCGGTCAATTACGCCTTCGACCTTGCGGTCGAGCCGCTCCAGGATAAGCCGATTAACTTCGAGCATATCGGCCTGCTTGCCGGTATCGACCCACCACCCGGTAACGATTTTAGGGTAGACGTAGTAGCCGTGGTCGACAAGGTACTGGATGGCGTCGGTGATTTCAAGCTCGTTGCGCCAGGACGGTTCGATAGCGTTAACGGCCTCGAAAATGCTTTTGTCGAACATATAGATACCGACCAGGGCCAGGTCGCTCTGCGGTTCGCGGGGCTTCTCGACCAGGCGCAGGACTCTCTCTTGATTATCGGGGTCGAGTTCGGCCACCCCGTAGCTTTCAGGGTTCGGCACCTGTTTAAGGAGAATCTGGCAATTGTATTGGGTTTCCGGGGCGGCGAATTCCTCGGCAAGCGGGCGGATACTTTCCTCAATCATATTGTCGCCCAGGTACATTACAAAGCGGTCCTGGCCCAGGTAATCCTCGGAAATTTTGACCGCGTGGGCCAGGCCCAGGGGCGCATCCTGGGGAATATAGGTGATTTCGATACCCCAGCGTTCGCCCGAACCGACGGCGGCTTTAATTTCATCTTTGGTGTCGCCGACAATAATCCCGATTTCCCGGATACCGGCTTCGACCAGCGTTTCGATGGCGTAAAACAACACCGGCTTGTTAGCGACCGGGACGAGTTGTTTGGCGCTGGTGTAGGTGAGGGGCCGCAGGCGCGTTCCTTTACCTCCGCTGAGGATTAGTCCTTTCACTCGGAGCTATCTCCTTTCAAAGTCCACAAGAAATAAAGTTTATAAAAAAAATATTAACGAATATGGAGGATAACACAACTGCCAGGCAGGGGCAAGTTATGCTTTTGACTTTGGAAGGCCAATTTTCCACATTTTAAGGATAATATTATGTCTGGTAAAAAGGACCGCTTATGTGTTAAAATGTTGCCGTAACAGTATAACAGGGGTAATCCGGTCTTTGTTCCCAGAGATAATAATGGATGAAACGGCGGTTTTGTTTCCCCGTGTTATAGTTTTAATAGAAGGATGAGCGGTAAAAGGTTATGACGGAAGCAAGCGGAAAACGCGGCCAGCCTTCGGAAGGCCCGAACAGTGAAGGCGGCTCGAGTTTCCCCCATCAACAATACCTGGAAAAAAGGGACGGCCAACCTTATCTTCCGTTGAAGTGGCGGGTGGCCTGGCTGCGGGCCGACCATCCCCAGGCAAAAATAATTACGAAATTAGCCAGCCACGAAGGGAACGTGGCGGTCTTTGTGGCGGAAGTGCAATTGCCCGAAGGCGGCGCGGCTACCGGCTGGGGCGCGAAATCTCGCCAGGAAACCCAGCCGGGCCAGTTCGATAGCGACGGCCTGGACTATTTGATTGCCGCCGAGAACCAGGCGCTTAGTCGCGCCCTGGCCGCCCTCGGTTACGGCACCGAATACGCCCTCGATTTCGACCCGCCCGCCGAAAACCAGGCCATTCCCCTGCCCGAAGGCGTTCATTATGCGCCCGCCGCCGAGGAAGAAGAACCCGGTATC
>CADDZM010000438.1 GCA_902812345.1 Chloroflexota bacterium
GTTCTGGGGCTGATTCGGGCCGGGTTGATTTGGCCGGGGGGCGGCCCGGCCCTGTTTTTCCTGCATCCAGCGCTTCATCGGCAGGCGAATTTAAAGGCAGTCCGCCCTGGCCGGGAGCCGGAGGTTGGTACTGCTTTTCCCGTTTCCACTTGTCCTCAGGTCTTTCGTAACTCATTCTTACCTCGTTTTGGAGAGTTTCAGCTTTAGCCGGGTGGGAAAAGCCTCTCCAGTTCGCCCGGTGGCGAGTTAGTAAAACGGGGTTCAGGGGGCCGGTACGGTCGGGACCGGTTTACCGTCCTGGCGCAGCTGGTTTTCAATACTTGCCAGGCGGGCCTGGGCATAGCGCGTATCGCTAACATTTTTTAACTGGACTGCTCGCCCGTAACTCTGGTACGCTTCCGGCAGCAGGTTTTCCGCGAATTGGCCGTCCCCGGTGCGAATCAGGCTGTCGTAATAAAGACCGGCAGCGTCCCGGAAATTCTGGTCCCTGGCGTAAAGCTGGCTGAAAATTTTTATTGCCCCGTCCAGGTCTTTCTGGTTGTAAGCCGTGACTGCCTTGATGTAGAGGTTGCCGGTGTCGAGCCGGGCCTGCAAAGCGGCTTCTTCCTGCTGGTTGCGGTCTTTAACGTCCAGCGTTTTGGCCGTGTCAATCGCCTTTTGATAATTGGCTATGCTTTCCTGGAAGTCCGCGAACTGCGGCGATTGGTTTAACTGGTCGCCCAGGCTCAGGTAAGCTCGGAAAAGCAAGGCCGGAACGTCCGGGTGTTTGAGGTTGCCCGCCTGGTTTTGTTTATCTGGCAACTGTTCCAGGGTAGCCGCCGCCTCTTTGAACTGGTTATTTTTCAGTTGAGCGGTGGGCTGGTTGTAAAGGGTATCCAGGTCGCCGGCAGGCTCCTTACCCGTTGGGCCAGTGGTAGCGGTGACCGCCGGGGTCGCTCCCGGGGTCAGGTCTTTGAATGGGAACAGGCTGCCCAGTGAGATGGGCGTCGTGTTCGTGGGTGGCGCGGGCGCACCGGTTTTATTCAGGACCAAAAACAAAACCAGCCCGATTAACATCCCGGCTACAACTGCTCCCAGGACCAGCCATAGACCCTTGCGAAACCCGCCCAATTTACCAACCTTACCCGGCGAAAGCGCAGCGGGCGTTGGTTGCGCTGCCGGGATTGGGGCCGTGTAAGGCCGTTGGCCCTGGTCTACATTGGTGGGATAGCCGGGCGGTTGCCGTCCCGGCGGTTGGACCGGCGCCGCTGGCACAAACCGGGCCGGTCCCTGGTTGACCGGTAGGGGCTGAGCCGGTTTAAAAGCTTTCAAGGCCGCTGGTTTTAACTCGCCATACTCATCAAAAATCAGGCTCGGCACCGCATAGTCAGGGCCAAATCCGGGCGAGTCGGGGTTATCCCGGCGAAGCGGCGGGGATTGACGAGGATTATTCCTGGAATCGTCAGAATCTTGACTCACTTTAACAACCCGTTGATTTTTTATGTTGCATCTTGCGGTTCCCGCCCGGTCAATTTTCGGGCCGGGGCTAAAACCATTGCAGACCGCCCCCCTGGCAATTACCTGATATTTAATTTAGAAAGAAACCTTAGAAAGAAACCTTAGAAAGAAACCTTAGAAAGAAGGCAGCGAGTCCAGCAAATTTTTTACTTCCTCCGCCGCTTCTTCCTTCGAAATCCCCAGGTAAGCCTGGCTGTAAGCGTCCGGGTGGCAGACCGGGCAGAGCGCGTCTGAATCAATCTGGATAAAGTCGCTCATCAAGGGCTGGTTAAAGATCCAGCCGTTTTGGGGCCAGTTCCCCCACAGTACCCAGTTAGTCGAGTAACCGTTCAGGCGGCTGGTGGGGTCGCCTTCCAGGAGATGCGCCAGGGCTACCCGCGCCGCAATCAGGCTGATGAAACGTACATCCAGGCCCAGAGCCGGTTGCGAGATGGTCTTGCCATAGTCCAGCGTGACCTTGTCGGGCGGGCTAAACATATCGCCGGTCGAGCGGTGGAAACATTCGTAGCAAGCGCCGTCAGGCGGTAGGGCCAGAAAGACATCCCCGCCGAACCCCAGGTCATACGCCGCCGCGTAGACCGCCGGTATTTTCAAACGCCATGCCACCCGGTTCAGGATGGATTTAGCGTCTTCCGAGTCGGTCGCGCCAATCACCAGGTCGGCCCCACTGATAATTTCTTGCAGGCGGTCCGGGTCGGTCGTAACATTCATATCGTGCGTCCTGACCTCGGCGACCGGGCTGGCGTTGCGCAAAAAGTCCGCCATGGCATCTACTTTAAGGCGGCCCAGGTCGGACAGGCCGCAGATATGGCGGGCCAGGTTTGGCACCGAGAGCCGGTCGAAATCCACCAGGTCGAAGTGGCCGACCCCGGCCCGGGCCAGTTCGGAAGCAATCGCCGAACCGCCGCTGCCCAGCCCGACAATGACCACCCGTTTTTCGGGCAGGTGGGTCGGGTCGAAAAGTCCTTCAACGCGCGCGTGATAATCGGTATAAAGTTTAACTTGCTCGAAGGGTTGCGGTTTCAGGCTTTTGTCGCGTTCGACCACGAAACAGCGGGGTTGCTCGCCATCCACAACGAGTACCAGCCGTCCCGCCGCTAAATCTTTGCCGCAATCTTCCGCCAGGGCGGCTTGCGGGACCCAACGGCCCAGGCGGACTGCCTCCGGCGGGCGGGTTGGCTCTACCATACGGACGACGCTGCCCCGGTCGGACCCGCTGCCCCAAAGGTCGCCCTGGTCGCCGGGCAACGCCCGGAGGGCTGCTAGAAACTCGTCTGAGATAAGCAGATACATTTTATTACGGCCTTATATTTGCATGTGGTCCAGTTCCTGGCCGGGCCACACTTTTTTACCACTTTCCAACCACGCCTCATAGGCAAAAAACCAGGCGGTCGCGACCGCTACCACCGTGGCGGCGGTTGTTTCGTGCGAGAAAGTCCGGTCCCCCGGATAGTAAAGGCACAATTTGCCGTTAGGGTACTGGTGTTTAAGCTGGCCGTTGAGGTCGGTTGAGTTCACTTCCGGCGTTACCGGAAAGACCGAGGGGGCCATATTCGGAAAATGCTCCGGGTATTCCACCAGGATTTCGTACCGGTTACCCCGGTTTGACTCCAGGGTGCCGTACCAGCACAAAGCCTCGTCCCGTTTCAAGAGTTGAAATTGGGGGAACTTGAGCGCCATTGCTTTGCGTTCGATTAAAAGACGTTGCGGGTCGTATTCGTACCAGGCCATAACTTGGCACCTATTCTTTGTGGACTATAGACTATAACTTCAAACCAATTGTAGAAAACACAAAATTTGGCGGCGGTGGCTCAATTGCTCCAATTTACCTGCTCCTGGCCGGGCAAATTTAGAACCAGCGGCTGGGTTTCACTTTCATATGGCCCGTCCTGGTATTTTCCCCTTCCTCACCGTCGCTCTTCTGACGCTCTTCTTCTTCGGGGGTGGTCAGCCGACCCTGAGAGTCAACAAAAACCGGCTGGGCTGTCTGGAGCTACCGTTTTAAATCTTCGAGGCTCTTCCTGGCGTTTTTGGCTGCTTCGTTACTCATATTGATTTGCACTTCTTCCTTCCTATTTCCGGTATTCGTAGCCGGTTCAAGAGTTATGGTGTTTGAGCCAGCAAATACCGTACATAAGTGACCGTGATTCTTAAGACCAATTATCTAGCGTCGACCGAAAAAAACATTGACCTTCGTCACACTTTTGCAATTTAATATTAACGATCCATTCGGGCTGCCGTTCTCCTGGCTGCGTTACCGGCTAAGCGCTTTTAGCTAATTTAGAGGTAAATTAACTTATATAGCTTATAATAAAGTTTGTTTATCTATTTGGCAAACCTCTTTTATTATATCCTCGCTTTTATACTTCCTTATAATGTACTTCACAATGTACTTCACAATGTACTTCACAGTTTTTGCAAAAATTATTAATGCATAAGGCTCATCATGAACTTTTGGCTTAAACCTGTATCAGACAATTCTAAGGATCTGTTAAAAAATAACTTCCCGTTTTACGAAAATACCTGCGTTTGGTTTCAAGAGAATCCGGGAAGTAATAATTTTACAAGTCCTAAGGGTTTTCCTAAAAAATGTTAATCGTTAGATGGCGACGGACTAACCGCTATCATATATACTTAATATGAGGCTATACGAAAAAGGGGTTTAATTGCCGGGGTTGCACAGGTTATCGCACAGCCACTGTCCGGCAGAGGCCAGGGGTAGTTCGCCTTTGAGCAGTTTTTGGCTGAAATCCACTGCCGCCAGGGTCAGGCGGCCATCGGGGGAACGGGCGGAGTCTCGCCGGACGTTTTCGGAAAGCCAGACGGTTAACTTTGAACCAAATATGACGCTGCTGACGGCAATCCCTACAAAGGGCCGGAACTGCCCGCCCCTGCC
>CADDZM010000439.1 GCA_902812345.1 Chloroflexota bacterium
CCCGCACCGAAACCGCTATCGGCGAAAACGGCGTTTCGGTTAGCTTTACCGCCATTGAACTTTTAGAAGAAAAAATCGGTTCGCTGGAGGGCAAGCGCGCCCTGGTTATCGGCAGCGGGAAGACCGGGCGGCTGACCGGGCAGATTTTGCTTGATAAAAAAGTCACCGACCTGACCCTTATCAACCGCGACCTGGGGAACGCCTGCGAGACCGCTCGTCAGCTTGGCCTGACCGAGGACAGCATCAAAGCCTTTGACCACCTGGTCCCGGCCCTGGCCGAAGCCGACGTGGTGATTACCTCGACCGCCGCTCCCCACCCGGTCGTCCTTCGCGCCCACCTTGAAACCGCCATGGCCGAGCGCGGCGAGGGCCGCCCGATATATATCGTGGATATTGCCGTGCCGCGTGATGTGGAACCGGAAGCAGCCCAGGTGCCGGGCGTGCGCGTCTGGGACATTGACGGCGTGAACATCCTGGCGGAAGCTAACAAAATTCGGCGCAGCGGTGAGGTTGGCCGGGTCCGCGAGATTGTCACGGAGGAGTTAGCCGACTTTATGGCCTGGCTGGGTGCACTGACAGTGGTCCCGACCATCACCAACTTGCGCCAGCACGCCGACGCCATACGCCGAACCGAACTTCACCGGACTATCCAGGCGCTGGGCGATGTTTCCGACCGCGAGGCCCGCCTGCTGGAAGATTTAACCTGCCGTATCGTCAACAAATTGCTGCACGAGCCGACCTTGCGCCTCAAAGAGGTCGCCAACAGCACCGAGGCCGACCTCTACGCCGAAGTGGTCCGCCATTTATTTTCCCTGAACGGAGCAAACAGCGCCAATGGAACAAACTAAGACCCGCACTTTTGTCATCGGCACTCGCGGCAGCAAGCTAGCCCTCTGGCAGACTAACTGGCTAATTGAACGGCTGCGCGCCGTCCGGTCCGACCTGCAAATCGAAACCAGGATTATTACCACCCAGGGCGACCGTATCCAGGACCGCCCGTTACAAAGCATCAATAACGACGGCTTTTTTGTCCGCGAGCTGGAAGAAGGTCTTTTGCGCGGCGAGATTGACCTGGCCGTCCACAGCCTTAAAGATTTGCCCCACTACCAGCCCCAAGGTCTGGTCATACCCGTGACACCGGGCCGGGCTGATGCCCGCGACGCCCTTATCAGCAAAAACAACCTTTCTTTAGAAGATTTGCCGCCCAACGCCGTTATTGGCACCAGCAGCGCCCGCCGGGCCTCGCAACTTTTAGCCTTCCGGCCTGATTTCAAGGTGCTGCCGTTACGCGGCAACGTGGATACCCGCATGCGCAAACTCCAGGAAGGCAGCCTCGAAAATTACGACGCAATTATCCTGGCGGCGGCGGGCCTCGACCGGCTTGACCGGGGCGGCGAAATTACTGCCTTGCTGCCTTACCCCGTGATGCTCCCCGCTCCCGGCCAGGGCGCGCTGGCCCCGGAATGCCGCTCGGATGACGCTGAGATGCTTTCTCTGCTGAGTTCGCTCAACGACCCGGCGGCCCAGGCTGCCGTGGTTGGCGAAAAAACTTTTATGGGCTGGCTCGGCGGTGGTTGCCAGACCCCCGTCGGCTGCTATCTCGAAGTGCAGGGCGAGCAAATCACAGGACAGGCCTTTGTCGGCAGCCCGGACGGTTCGCAGGTAATCCGGGTTGAACTGGCTTCAGGTTGGAATGGTAAGCTTGAGGCGGGTCAGGAGTTGGGCCGCCAACTGGCCGCGCTTGCTCTCGAACAGGGCGCGAAAGAGATTCTGGACGAGGCCCGCGCCAACGGCTATGTTACCGAGCGCAAGTAGGCCGGAGTTTTTATGAGCCAGCCCGCCTTCACAATCGAAAACAGGCCGCTCCTGGGTAAGACCATCGTGGTTACACGGGCCCAGCGGCAGGCCGGAAGTTTAATCAGCCGGTTAGAAGAATCAGGCGCGAAGGCCCTTGAATTCCCGGTCATTAAAATCGTACCGCCGGAAAGTTTCGCTGCTATGGACAACTCTATCGCCCGGCTGAATTCGTTCGACTGGGTGATCTTTACCAGCGTCAACGGCGTCGAGTATTTCTGGCAGCGCCTGGAAGTTCTGGGGAAAACCGCCGCCGCTTTTGAAAACCTGAAGGTTTGCGCGATTGGCCCGGCCACAGCGGACGCGCTCACCCGGCGCGGCGTGACCCCGGCCCTGGTGCCGCAAAAGTTCGTCGCCGAGGGCATTTTAGAGGATTTAGGCGGCGTGGCCGGGCAACGTTTCCTGTTACCCCGCGCCGAGTTAGCCCGCGAAGCTCTTTTAGAGGGGCTGGAAGCCGGGGGCGCGACTGTCGAACAACTGGTAGCTTACCGGACGGTTGTCGCGGACGCGGGCGGCAGCCTGGACGCCGCCCAACTGGTAAAGCTGCTTGAAAAGGGCCGGGTTGACCTCGTAACCTTCACTTCGTCCAGCACGGTCCGCTTTTTCGCCGCCCGCCTGGCCGTTGTGAGTGAAAAGCCCTTGCCCGACCTGCTTTCAAAGACGTTAGTCGCCTGTATCGGTCCCGTAACCGCCGGGACCGCCCGCGAACTGGGCCTGCGCGTTGGCCTCGCAGCGCCCGAATTTACAATTGACCACCTCGTCCAGGCTATTGTTGATTATTATAAGGAGTAGTTTAATGTCAGGTAGCGAATACAATAACGGAAACAGCACCGCCACTTATCCTGCCCCGGTCCTCGAAGAAACCGAAAGCGAAAAAGCTATGCGCGAGAAGCTCGGCCTCAAGGGTGGCCGGGTCATGGGCGAAGCGCCCGAAATTAAGGTTGAGTATAAACATAACACCAGCCTTCAGCAGTTTGTAAAATACAGCTTTTACAAACTCGACCCGGCCTTCCGCCGCCTGCCTCGCTCGGAGCGCGAACAGGGCATCAAGGAATTTCTGGCCGTTATGGAAGACCTCTATCCGCGCGGCGAACTGCTCCGGCCTTACAGCCTGAGCGGCGTGCGCGGCGACTGCGACTTTATGCTCTGGCACGTCGTCCCCTGCAACAAAGACGGCGAAGCACCCAGCGGCCTCGAACGCTACCAGGAGGTCCACTCCACCCTGCTTTCCACCGGCCTCGGCGCATATTTAACCCTGCCTTACCACTATTTCGCCATGACCAAGCGTTCGATGTACACCGACGACCATCACCACGAAGGCAGCGAGAACGAACGCTTGCGGGTCGAACCGTGGGGCGCGAAGTATCTTTTTGTCTACCCCTTCGTAAAGAACCGGCCCTGGTATCTGCTGTCCGCCGACGAGCGCAAACGCATCATGAAAGAGCATATCGTGATGGGGCATAAATACCCGACCGTCAAGCTCAATACGTCCTATTCTTTCGGCCTCGACGACCAGGATTTTGTGGTCGCCTTCGAGACGGATTACCCCGCCGACTTCCTCGATTTGGTCCAGGAATTGCGCGAAACCGAGAGCAGCCTTTATACTGTCCGCGACGTACCGGTCTTTACCTGCGTTTCGGCCACGGTCGAGCAGATTATCAAAAATATGGGTCTTTAACCGGCAGTCTACCTGGGGAAATTTTAAATGAATTTTGAAAAATCGCGGGCCTTACACGAACGGGCCAGCCAGCTAATGCCGGGCGGCGTGAACAGCCCGGTGCGGGCTTTTAAGGGTGTGGGCGGCAATCCGCTCTTTATCGAACGGGGCGAAGGCCCGTATATGTACGACGCGGACGGCAACCGCTTTATTGACTACGTGCTAAGCTGGGGGCCGCTCATCCTGGGCCACGCCGAGCCTTCCGTGGTCGCGGCTATCACCGGGCAGGCCCAGAAGGGCAGCAGTTACGGCGCGCCTACCGCCCTTGAAACCGAACTGGCCGAACTGATTAACGGCGCGATGCCTGCCGTGGAAATGCTTCGTTTCGTGAGCAGCGGCACCGAGGCGACCATGAGCGCCCTGCGGGTGGCCCGCGCCTTCACCAAACGCAACAAGATTCTAAAATTTGAAGGCTGCTACCACGGCCACGCCGACTTTTTGCTGGTCCACGCCGGGAGCGGCGTTGCCACGCTCGGCTTGCCGGATAGCCCGGGCGTCACGGCGGCTAATGCCCTCGACACCCTGACCGCGCCCTACAACGACCTCGAAGCGGTTGAAACCCTTTTCGCCAATAACAAAGGGCAGATTGCCGCCATTATTGTCGAGCCGGTCGCGGCCAATATGGGCCTGGTCCTGCCTGAAAACGGCTTTCTGGAAGGTCTGCGGGCAATCACCGAGCGCGAAGGCGCCTTGCTCATCTTTGACGAGGTTATGACCGGGTTCCGTATCGGCGGGGCGGGCGGCGTCCAGGGTCTGACCGGCCTTCGGCCCGACCTGACCACGCTTGGTAAAGTCATCGGCGGCGGTTTGCCGGTC
>CADDZM010000440.1 GCA_902812345.1 Chloroflexota bacterium
CGATAAACTGGCCGGGTACACCGAAGCCGGACGGCAAGCCCTGGACCACACCGTTATTATCAAGCTGAATGGCGGGCTTGGCACCAGCATGGGCCTCGACAAAGCCAAGTCGCTCCTGACGGTTAAAGACGGGCTATCCTTCCTCGACGTCATCGCCCGGCAGGTTCTCAACTTGCGGCAAAGCAGCGGCTGCAAAGTGCCTCTGATTTTCATGAATAGCTTTAATACCCACGCCGACACCATCGCCGCCCTGGCGCGCTACCCCGAACTTGATACCGGCGTCGGGCTGGCCTTCATACAGAATAAAGTCCCTAAAGTTTTGCAGGACGATTTCAAACCTGTAGAAAACGCCCCCACGCCCGAACTGGCCTGGTGCCCGCCCGGCCATGGCGACATCTATACTTCGCTCCAGACCTCTCAGATGCTCGATAAACTGCTGGCGGGCGGCTTCGAGTACGCTTTCGGATCCAACGCCGACAACCTGGGGGCAACCCTCGACCAGAATATTCTCGGCTACTTCGCGGCCAAGAAATTGCCCTTCCTCATGGAAGTGGCCGACCGCACCCCGGCGGATAGCAAAGGCGGACACCTGGCCCGGCGTAAAAATGGGCGACTGGTCCTGCGCGAGGTCGCTCAGACCCCGCCCGAAGCGATGGAAGCGTTCAGCGACATAAAACGCCACCGCTATTTCAACACCAACAGCATCTGGCTGCACCTGCCGAGCCTGCGCGAAACCCTCAACCGCAACCAGAATGTTCTCAAGCTGCCGCTTATCCGCAACAGCAAGACCCTGGACCCGCGCGACGCCGCTTCGCCAAAAGTTTACCAGATGGAGACAGCTATGGGCGCGGCCATTGAAACCTTTGAAGGCGCGGGCGCTTTGCGAGTACCCCGGACCCGCTTCGCCCCGGTCAAGCTTACTTCGGATTTGCTGGTATTGTGGTCGGACGCTTACCTGTTGACCCCCGAAAGTAATATCATCATCAACCCGCAAAACCGTTACTATCTTCCCATTGTCCAACTCGACTCAAAGCATTATAAATTCATACAGGATTTGCAAAAGAGATTTCCACAGGGGGCGCCTTCTCTGTCCGGCTGTCAAAAATTTCAAGTCGAAGGAGATGTGTTGTTTGGCCGCGACATTGTAGTCCGTGAGCAGGTAAAAGTAACCAATCCGACCGGCAAGCAGGTAAAAATCGAGGATGGTACGGTTCTGGAAAGCGATACGGTCCTGGGCTGACCCACGCTGTATTTTCCGGCGCTGTTAGGCTATAATCAAACGACCTGCAACCCGAGCGAAAGAAAAAAACCATATGGCTATCGCGGACTTCAATACCAATAGCATCCGAATGAAGCAAGTGGAAGGTTTAATCCCTGCCCCAAACAACCTGGCCGATACCGATATTCCGGTCCGGTTGATTGGCGACCTCGTTTTGAAGGCGATTCACCAGTACAGCATAATATCGGTCAGCCTGCTTTCCGATATTATAAAGCTGCCTTTCTTCGGGGTTATCGAAGCGGCCCTGGAGACCCTGCGCCGGGCGGAACTGGTTGAGGTCGGTGGCAGCGAAGGGCTGGGCGAAATGACCTACCAGTGGGTGCTGACCGCGAAAGGCCGGGAACGGGCGAAAGAGATTCTCGACCACAGCACCTATGTAGGACCGGCCCCTGTCTCCCTCGAAAAATACCGCCGGATGGTCCGGGCCCAGACTATCAACAATATCCGGGTAGTGCCAGCCCAGGTAAAGACAGTAATGGCCGATATGGTCGTGAGCGATGAAATGCTGGAACTGATTGGCCCGGCAGTCAACACCGGCCAGTCCATTTTTCTATATGGCGCGGCGGGTAACGGTAAAACCTTTTTGAGCGAACATATCGCAAAACTGCTCAGCGGGGATATTTTTATCCCCTATGCCGTTGAGGCGGACGGTTTTATCATTAAGGTCTTTGACCCGAACATTCACGAAACCAGCGGCGAACCGTTCTCGCATTTCGACCCGACGAACCTGGAAAGCCGGGTTGACAACCGCTGGGCCTTGTGCCGGAGGCCGGTGGTAGTTGTGGGCGGCGAACTGACCATGAACAATCTCGACCTGATTTATGACGACAATTTTCATTTTTATGAAGCGCCTTTTCAGCTTAAAGCCAATGGCGGCATGTTCCTGATTGATGATTTCGGCCGCCAGCAGATGCGGCCCAGGGACTTGCTAAACCGCTGGATTGTGCCGCTTGAAAAACGGCTCGATTTCTTGAGCCTGATTAACGGCAAGAAAATCGAGGTGCCGTTCGACGAATTTATTGTTTTCTCGACCAACCTGGCCCCACGCGACCTGGTTGACGAGGCCTTCTTGCGCCGGATTCAAAACAAAATCGAGGTCCACAACCCTACCTTCGACGAGTACCGCGAGATTATGAAGCGGAACTGCGAACTACAGGGCGTTCCCTACAACGAAGATGGAATGGTCTATCTTCTCAAAGAGCACTATGTAAAACCCAAACGTGAGCTGCGCTCGTGCCAGCCACGCGACTTGCTAAAGCAAATTATTGGCATCGCAGCCTACCAGGGAGTGGCACCCCGGTTAAGCCGGGAATTGATAGACCCTGCGGCGGCCTCTTATTTCGTGGAGTTGTAAAACTATGTTATTAAAACGTGTTGGAGCGGGTGGGCAGCCTGCCCCCAGTCCTGCCGAAGCCCCGGCGGCGCCCGGCGCCTCGTCCGGCAATCCTTACAGCCAGGCTGCGCCTATGCCGAACACCTACAACCAGTCCCCGGTGATGCCGACGGCGGTGCCCGGACCCAACAGCAGCCCGATTATTCCCGGCCAGGGCCTGCCGAGCGTCCTGGTGGACAAAAATAAATTGCGCGATTTCCGCAATCAAATCGTCCAGCGCATCCAGTCGAGCATCGGGCCGAATACGGTCCTGACCCGTGACGACAAGACTATCCGCGAATTAGCCTCGAAGTTCAAGACTTTCTACGACCAGTTACAACTCAGCCTGCCCGCCGACCAGCAGCGCATGCTCTTTGACGAAATCCTGGCCGAGATGGTCGGTTTCGGGCCGCTCGAGCCACTCCTTTCGGACGAAAGCATTACCGAAATTATGGTCAACGGGCCGAACCAGATTTACATCGAGCAAAAAGGCAAGCTCAAAGAAATTGACACCACTTTCGAGAATGACGACCACGTGATGCGGGTCATCAACCGGATTATCGCGCCGTTAGGCCGCCGGGTGGACCGCAAATGGCCGATGGTAGACGCTCGCCTGCCCGACGGTTCCCGCGTGAACGCAATTATCCCGCCCTGCTCCCTCAAAGGGCCGACCATTACCATCCGCAAATTTAACAAAAAACCGCTAACCTGGCAGGATTTGGTGCGTTTTGGCACCGTCACCGAGGACATGATGATGTTTTTGGAGGCGTGTATCCGGGCGAAATTGAACATGGTCGTGGCGGGCGGCACCGGGTCCGGTAAAACGACCCTGCTCAACGTGCTTTCAAGCTTTATTCCGGACGACGAACGTATCATCACAATTGAGGACGCGGCGGAACTCCAACTGGTCCAGCGCCACGTTATTTCGCTCGAATCGAAACCGGCGGACGTGGACGGTTCGGGCCGGGTCGAAATCCGCGACCTGGTTAAGAACTCTCTGCGTATGCGCCCCGAACGAATTGTGGTCGGGGAATGCCGCGGCGGCGAGACGCTCGACATGCTTCAGGCCATGAACACCGGTCACGATGGGTCGCTGACCACTCTGCACGCCAACACTCCGCGTGATACCCTGAGCCGCCTCGAAACCATGTGCCTGATGTCCGGAATGGATTTACCCATCCGGGTTTTGCGCGAACAGGTTTCGTCAGCCATCAACCTGATTGTGCAGCAGGCCCGTTTGCGGGACGGGACTCGCAAGGTCATAAACATCACGGAAGTGCAGGGCATGGAAGAAAACAACATCGTGTTGCAGGATGTTTTTACCTGGGTCGAGGAAGGCCAGGACGAAAACGGCAAAGTACTGGGCGCTTTAAAGCCAACCGGTTTACGGCCCAAGTTCGAAGACAAGCTCAAACTAATCGGCTACAAACTACCGCCGAGCATGTTTGGCGGGTCCATTCCTGGCATGAAGGATATTTACGGCAACAATAACAACCGGCGTATTCGCTAAAAACGGCTGGAATTCGCTTCGCTCAGGATGACTATGCCTACTCTTTATCGGTACTTGGTATAATACAAATGAGAGCCTTTCATAATCGTTAAAAAAGAACCTTAACCAGAACAAAAAACTCCTTCGTGTTAAAATTCGGGTTGCTGAAACACCAAATCAAACACGATTCGCTTTCTTTGTACTTTTAGTCCGCCAG
>CADDZM010000441.1 GCA_902812345.1 Chloroflexota bacterium
GGATAAAAGTTACCAGAAGCTACTGGCCGAACTTAAAAAGAACCGGCCTCAGTTTTGGGAGGTGATAGTCTTACCAACCTTGAACCTTTTACAGGTTTGCCGGGAAAAAGTGGCCGCCGAAGACCTGCGGGAGTGGCTAAATGCGGAGAGAGGACTTTACCGGATAAGCCAGGAGCAACTTCAGCAAGCCCTTAACCCCTTGGTAGGGACGTTTTTAGATTTTACGGATGGAAATTATGATTTTGACCATCCCTGGGTTAAAGTTTTCCTGGATAACCGGCCAGGCGAATTTCTTAGCGAGCTAGACCGCCGTAAATTACATCTTTGGCTAGCCCACCGGTGCGGCCAAAGCCTAAATCACGCGGCGCCGACGGCTTATGCCTGCCGCAATTATATTTATCATCTATACCAGGCCGGCAAGGAAGGCTGGCCTTTGTTATGGTCTGCTCTATTGGAAGAAGATTATTGGTTTAGAAGGTTTCTAAAAAAAGGGAACGCTTACCTGAAAATGGGTCATGAAAACCGGCTACAAGCCTTAATTTTTTTCTGGGAAGACCTGGAATGGGGTTGGAAGGCGGCTACCGAAGCCTTAGAGGTCTCAACAGGTAAGCGAAGAGCCGAGGCTCTTGGGCGACTTTACCGGCTTGCCCTGGTGAGAACTTGCCTGGCCGAAGTAAATTTGGTATACCCGCCTGAGGTCTTTCAAGCCCTGGAAAGCCGGGATGCTTCCGAAGAAATAGAAAGCCTCTTAAAATTAATTACCGACCCGCTTCAGGAACTGAAAATTTATCTCGGTTTAAGCCCGCTTTATCTGGGCGAAGTAGTAAGCTGCCTTGAAAAAATTCCTTCCGAGGAAGTGGCCGATTTAAGCGATTCACTGTTACTTTACACAGTTAAACTTAGGCAAACCGGGCAAGCGCCGACCAAGGAAATTAATAAGTTGGTGAGTATGGTCCAGAATAAATTACATGCAAGAGGTAGGTTAAATGCTCGCTGGCAGGCCGCCTTGGAACAGGAAAGGGGTTTGCGCCAAAGGCTAGACTTGCCGGATGACAAAAAAATCGAGATGGTAACAGGGTTGGCCCTGGCGGGTAAGGTAGTGGAAGCCCGCCGACTGATGGGTGAAATTAAAGAACCAAACCGGCGTAACCAGGCTTGCTTTGAACTGGCCTATGCCCTGGCCTGGCTGGGCCTGGCCGAAGAAGGCTTAGAGATTTGGCAAGTTTATACTCCACAGGAAAGAGTGCCGCGAGAGGTTGAAATTGAAAGCCGGTTAGCCGAAGGCTTCTGGCAGGCCGGTTTACAGGGAAAGGCCCGCGCGCGCTGGCGAGAGGCCGAAAATCTTTGTATGGAATTGCCGGACAGGCAACGAGCGCAGGGCTGGCGCATCTATGCAAGTAGCCTGGCTCGTTGCGGGCGTTTTGAGGAGGCGCACCAAACAAGCGAGTTGCTTGAACAAACCTATGGGCCTGACTTGACTACCCGGTGCGCTTTAATCGTAGCCCTGAATAAAGCCGGTAAAAAAGTGGAAGCTGAAAAGGAATGGCAGCAGCTAAACGGGTTAATCTTTTTTAACCCGTTTAGCCAGTTAAATATGTTAAAAGCTAAAATCGAGGCCATTGAGAATAACACTTTAGCTACGCAAGTGGAAAAGATGGTGCTCGGTCATAATGAACTGGCAAGCGATTTCAGCGCGGCGGTTTCTAACAGCGTTTACCAGGGCGCACAAGCTTTTGAACTGGTGAGGGGGAAAGTCTTTGCCTTACTTCGTAAAAACGGCTATTGGTTTTGCAGAAATTTAGCCGAGTTGGCCTACTGCTACGCTGCGGCCGGTTTCGCAAGCGAGGCAGCGCAAATGTGGCAGAGGGCTAAAAACTACTTACAATACGAAACAAACGACCCACAAGATAGAGCGGAGCTAAGCTGCTACCTGGCTTTAAGTTTTATCTATGCCGCTAAAGCGACCAATTCCACCCAACTTTTAGAAGACGCCGCCGCTTTGTTAAGCCACCAACCGGCTTTTGGTTTTAACCGGGTAAGGGAAAAAGTTCTGGCAAGCCTGGCCGAGGCTGAAGTAAACCTTTCCCAGGCGACCGCCGAAAGGCACCTGCATCTAATCGGAACACCCCGGTTACGGGCATTTATAATAAAGCGGCTTGGCGAGGTGTACTCCCAGCAATATCAGAACGGTTGGCAAACTTTCTGCACTTTATTAATTAATTCTCTTGAGAAGGCGCACTCTTTGGAGGGAGCGTTAGATTACCTGGTAACGCTTACGCCCTTGCAAAACAATTATCCTGAGCTGAAGGGAATAATTAAGGCTAGCCTGGACACAATAAATCTGTTATACGAAGGTCTGCATATTCTGTTATTTAAACCTATTGACTATTAAATTTTTTTAGTATTTAATAAAAGTATTATCTGCGTTACCTGTTTAAACTAAAAATTTGCTGACTTAGTAGTCTGTCAACAAAGACTTGTAATGATTAACCTGAAATGTAGGCACAACCTTACCTGTAGAAACTTGCTTGACAGGCTACTTAGCGTGAGAAAATAGGACACATTTTTATGCCAGTGCTGGCCTTTCTGGTAGGTACAAATCCTTTGCCTACCTACGTAGTTATTAAATATCTGTTGGAAAAAGAATACAAAGATAAAAATCAGCCGCCTCCACGAATAGTGCTTATCGGTTCCGAAGGGGTGAAAGGGGAAATGGAGAGGCTACAGGAGCGGATCAATACCGGCTTTAGTGAATATTTTGCCAAACATAATTACAAAATAAAAAACCCCCAAGATTTTATAAAACTTGACCTCCGTCAAAATTTAACCGCTCTTTCCACTGAAATAAGAAAAGAATTAAGCCGATTATCTGGTTTGGTTCATCTGGATTTCACGCCTGGCCGCAAAACGATGTCGGCTTTTGCCGTTCACGAAGCCCTTAAGTTACAGGGTGTCAACCTATCTTATCTTGATGCCGGAGAAAACACGCTGCGGTTTTATAAATCCGAAACAAACGATGTAGTAGGTTTTCCGAATGTAGTTTCAATCAGCTTTGAGGATTTGTTTTTACTGCACGGCTATCGCTTACAAAGCGCCACTGGGGAAAATAGTGAGCCTGCACCCGGAATAAATGCGCTGGCCGCCGAAATATATAAACTGGCCGCCTGCGACCCTGCTACCGAGGAGGGCCAGGATTTTAAGATATATCAGACTTGGTTTAATGAGAATTTTCCTTACGACCCGGACAATGAAATAAGTGAGGATATAATCCCCTGGCCGGGTGGAGAGGCTTTTTTGAACCTGAAGCGGGTAATCCGGGAGCATTTTATTCCGGCTGACCGGCGTGAAGCCCAAAACTTAAGGTGGGCCGACCTGGTAAATGAAAAGGATGAAAGAAAGCAAGTAGCCGGGGTCTTGCGCCAGGATTGGTTAACCTGGACGGTTTACCGGGAGTTACAGGCTATAAAGAACAGTTCGAACAAGATAACCAGCCTACAGGCAAAAGCAGAGGCTCAACCGGCGCCATTAGGTCATGATTACTCTTACCGGCTAAGAAACGAGCTTTTCGATATTGCCGTCCTCCAAGGCTACCGGCTAACCCTGATACGCTGCCTACCGCTTGGCTTCGGCCTGACGGCCGAACCAAAAAATATTGCTTCTATGATTGCCTGGTCCGAATTGAAAGCAGCCGCTTTTGAAAATCTGCACCGTTCGCGCCAGTGGGGCGGTGGTGAAGCGCGCTTTATGCTGGTTACTTTATTACCCTCGGTAGAAGCGCGAAATCTGGAGAATGATTTGCACTATTACGTAAGCGGAGATGGCGAAGCTACAAACAATTTTCGCATCCTGGGTCTTGGTGATATACAGACCACCGAAAAGTTACAAAAAAGTCTACGCAATTTTTTACTCAAAGACTGATACCAAATAGGTTAAATATGGAAAATTTAACAGAAAATTCAACCGGCTTTTGCCTGACTATGCTGGAATGCGCCTCGATCCAGAGTTTTATTTTCGCCAGTAATCGCCTGCGAGAAATTATCGGCGGCTCTTTTTTAGTCAAAGAGGCCACCGAAAGTTTTCTAAAAGACGCCCTGGAAAAGGTTTTTGGAAAAAATTATGACTTTGAAGGCTGGTGCAGTAAAGGCGGTAATCTTACGCTTAAATTGTTGGCCCCCGCAAACAGTTTGGAAGCCGAAGTGCTTTACAACGGTGGGGGGAACGCCGTCTTTATTTGCCGCAATAGAGATAAAGCAAGACTGGTTGTTAGTCTTTTGAGCAGCCGACTGGTCTGCCAGGCCCCTGGCTTGAAGTTATTGGCCGCCCATTCTTTAATTGGGGCTGAGTTGGATAAAAC
>CADDZM010000442.1 GCA_902812345.1 Chloroflexota bacterium
ATCTGGCCGAGGGCCAGGGCCAGGCCCGGAAACAGCCAATTATAGGCGGTATAGCTGAAACCGGCAATAGTCTGGTTATAGGCGAACGGTATTACCCAATCACCCAGCGCCATCCCTACCAGCATACCAACCCCGCCCCCCAGGGCCCCGATGGTAAAAGCGTGTTCGAAAGAACCCCGGATTTGCCAGCTAATGGCCTTTTTTAGCTCCAATAGCAGGGAGATTAAAAGCCAGACATAGCCGACCAGCCCTATTATCCCATATTGGAGCAGCATATCTAAATAGTTATTATGGGTTGAGAGTACCAGGTCCGGAAAGTAGGTCAAATAATAATTGCGGTAGCCGCCCGGCCCGGTGCCAAGCAGGGTGTGGTCTTTGGCTATTACTAAAGCCTGTACAATCAGGTTCTGGCGGCTGCCCGCCCCGGCCAAAGTACCTTCTTCCGCCTTTTGTAAAACGACAATAGCATAAAACTGGTCGAAATTAAAGGCAACTATGACAGCCGACAGCAGGCAGATTATGAAAAACCATTTGCGCGAGTAGATGAATAAAATGACCATCATGCCTACCAGGGCCGGTAACCAGCTTGAAATACGCACCAGCGTGATCGCAATCAGCCGGAAAAGCCAGGCGCCCAGCACCACCAGAACAATCAGCCGGTGCCAGCCTTTCATTCTGCGGGCGAAAAGGAGTAAAGCCAGGCAAAGCGCGCAAATCCACAGCGAGAATAAGCCCTCGGTGTTGACCAACTGGGTCGGCAGTTTTGGGTGATTAAAATCGCTGCTCTCACGGGCGAGCTGGCCGCCGGCTTTTAAGTTTTCAAAAATGTAGACCGGGATATAGTAGATGCTAGCCAGGATGATAAAGACCATGCACGCTTTAACAATGCGCACATCTTTAATCACGTTAAGACACACAATCGGTAGCAGCACCGACATAGCTGTAAAGGCGAGGGTGCCAAGCTGGACCTGTACAAATTTGCCCGGTACGACCAGTTGCGGGTCTATAAAAAAGCGGCTCCACAGTAAGGAAAGGACCGTTATCGTTAAGAAAACCAGGCTGGGAACGTTAATCTTGCTGACGACCAGTTTTATTTCGTGGTCAAAGGTCATCCTCAGAACCCACATTATGGTCCAGGCCAGCATAAAAACCAGGCTGAAAGGTATAATCGACTCGGTCCCGGTAGTAATACCGGCCCGTACCAGCAGCATAAGCAGCAGCAGTATAATCATGCCGTACTGCAGGTATAACAGCGAACCGAGCAGTACCAGCGGTATCACCGGGATGGCTATGAGAAAAGGATTGCTAACCAGAAAGCCGGTGCCGAGCAACACTTCCGTTAAGGCAAACCCAAAGAAAGCCACCACCAGAAGTATTTTTCGTTTGGCCCGGAAACTGTTCGGTTCTAAAAACTTGCTTGGATTAATCACTTTTTGTTAATCTTGCTCGGCCCGGTCCGGCGGGTTCCCGGTTGTCCTGCCAGGTTGCTTAAGGCCGGTAAAATGTCAGATGATGCACCGGTTTGATTGTTGCTTACCCACGTGCATAACCCGTTCTTTGCCAGCAATTCTTCTTTCTATTCTTTCTTAACACTATATTACTACTTTAGTTTGTTAACCGCTTATTTTACCTTTAAGCGGCCGGTCTTGCCGGGTACAGGTTTTCCTCTGCCCGGTTGGGTTGGGCCGGGCCTTGTCTTACCTACCTTAGCCGGCCCTGATTGGCCGGCCCTGATTAGCCGGCCCTGATTTGGGCCGGGGGAGGCCCGAAACGCCCCCGCAGGTAGTCCCACATGCCCTGCCACCTGGCCCGGCGCAGGTGCCGGATATTTTTGTAACGCTTCCAGACGCTCCAGGCCAGAAGGGTGCGCAGGTCCACCGCTACCAGGCTGAGCAAGAGTTGCCACTTTGGCAGGCCCAGGTTGCGCATGAAAAGCAGCCGGTTGCGGGTCATCAGGTAGATATAGAAGGCCGAGGCGTCCCGGGCGGTTAGCTCAATTTTGTGCCAGATTTTACTTTGAGGAACGTACCAGACGCTGTAACCGGCCCGGGCTGTTCGGGCGCACCAGTCGGTTTCCTCATAATACATAAAAAACCGCCCGTCCAGCTTACCGGCCTTTTCGATAACTTCGCGTCTGACCAGCATAGCGCAGCCGGTGACATAATCCACTTTTTTAGCCACATTAAGCTGGGGAGTATCCAGCTCGTCTACGCCCAGTTGCTGGGTCCAGCCGCTCCGCTTAAAGATGCCCCCGGCTGACCAGATGCGCCCGGGATCGGCAAAATAATATATTTTAGGGCCGGTAATGCCGATGCCAGGGTCGCTTTCCATGCGCTCAACAAGCGGCTCGATAAAACCCGGATCTACCTCGGTATCATTGTTAAGCAGCAGCACATAATCGGCCTGGTTCAACATAGCCTGCTCGATGCCTATGTTGTTGCCCTGGGCAAAGCCGAGATTAGCTTTATTATCAATAAAATCGACCCGGTAGGTCAATTGCGGCAAGAATTCGGTGATTTTTTCAACGGAATCATCCCTCGATCCGTTATCCAGCACCAGGACATTGTAATTGGAGTAGGTAATCTTGCCAAGTGACTTTAAACACGCGATGGTGTAGTCAGGCTGGTTCCAGTTAAGAGTAATAATAGTGACCAGGGGCGCTTTAGAATCGGCCATAAACCTTTATCAAATTCTTGTAGGGTGGACTTTCATTTCCGAATTGCTATCCCTTTTTTCTTATTTTATATAAGGCCAGGAGAAAGCTTACTGGTTACTTGTATCCTGTCCCAGGTTCCAATACCCGCGCTTTTCAAGCCCTGCCTTTAACACGCTTACGACAGCTTAAGCTTAATAAGCTCCTCGACTCCGCAATACCGCCGGGATAGTCAGGAACAGGATACGGATGTCAACCCACAAACTATAGTTGCGGATATAGTTCATGTCCAACCGGACCCGGTCCTCATAAGACAGGTTCGACCGGCCGCTAACCTGCCACAGGCCGGTCAGGCCCGGCTTAACCGTCATAAGGTTGGACTGCCAGCGGCCGAATTTAATCATTTCCTGGTAGGTAATCATGCGCGGTCCGACCAGGCTCATCTGACCGAGCAGCACGTTGACTAACTGGGGCAGTTCGTCCAGACTGGTCTTACGCAAGAAGTGGCCCAGCCGGGTAATGCGCGGGTCGTCCTTCAACTTGCCGGTGCGCTTCAACTCCTCAAGCAGGTCGGGCCGGGCGGCCAGGATTTTATCGCCGTCGGTTCGCATGGTGCGCAGTTTGTAAGCGTAGAAAACCCGGCCGCCCTGGCCTACCACCTGCCGCCGGTGAAACGGCGAGCCGGGTGAGTCGAGCCGGATCAGGAGGGCGAAAAGCAGCAGAAACGGTGAAAAGACCAGCAGGACCAGGGCCGAGATAAGTATATCAAAGGTGGTCTTTAAGACGGCGTTCAGGCCGGTGATGCGCACCTTGCTGACCGAGACCAGCGGCAGCCCGTTTATCTCCTGGACGGCCAGACCGGTCGTCAAGATATCATAGAGGTTAGGGGACAGCCGGATTTCCACCGAACTGGTCGTCAGGTTGCGGACTACCTCGAAAAGCTGGTTGGCGCTCAGGGCTGTGCTGGAGATTACCACTTCATCAATGTGATACTCTTCGACTATCCGCCGCACGTCTTCCAGTTGGCCCAACCAGCGCCCGGGCCACTGGCTATTTTCGGACCGCCGTAGCGTTTGGAAAGTGCCGTCGCTGTCGGCGGGTTTGAGTTCACTATCAGCCCTGAGGGCGACCCCGGCCGGCCGGTCTGATTGGCGGCGGTCCTGCCTTTCGGTGTCTGCCCCGGGCCATTTAAGGCTGTCCGAGTCCTGCCGGCGGCGGCTGCGCCGGTCGCCAATAAACCCGACGACTTCAATACCGGGGTGGTTGCGGTTTTCCGATAACTGTTCGGCGACCCTACGGGCTTCCGAGTTGGCTCCAATCAAGAGAATGCGGGTCATTCCCAGGCCGCGCCGTCGCAACTGGTACAATATCCGGCGGCCCACATAGCGGGCGGAGACGGTGATGAGAACGCTGATGACCCAGACCAGTAAGAGCCAGGCTCTTGAAATAACCAGTTGCTGGTCTAAAAAGAAGCTAAGCCCCAGGATCATGATAATCGCCAGGGTGCAGGCCTGGCCGACCCGCTGGTACTCGGTGGCTCCGCCGTGCATCAGCCGAATATCGTACAGCCGGTAGAAGGAAAAAATTACCAGCCAGGGCGGCGTAAGCCAGAAGACCAGTTCGGAGTAAAACCTTAAGGGCGGGCCGGGCGGGTTATATAGAAGGTTATCCGCTAACTTGAACCGGATGAAATAGGCCAGG
>CADDZM010000443.1 GCA_902812345.1 Chloroflexota bacterium
CCAATAGCCTGGCCTGTTCCTCTTCGGACTGGCGTATCTGGCTGACCAGTTGTTCGTTCTGGCTTTCTATATAGCGTTTGTGGACACTTAGGGCGTCCAGGTCTTGTTCAACCTTTTTATTATTCCTGATGAGCTTCTCGTGGATCTCTTTCAGATCCAGTAACTTATTCAGTTCGGCCTGGGTAGCTTGATATTGTTCGGACAGTTCCGAGTGTTTTTCATAAAGCTCGGAGTGTTTTTCATAAAGCTCGGAGTGTTTTTCGTAAAACTCCCAGTATTCAGGGCCGGTTAGCTCAGCTACCGCTCGCCTGGTAGCTTTCAGATAAGCATGCCCATAGCGTAGATCAGGTTCCAGGTGGTTGCCTTCGCCCCATTCATTCCAGGCGTTAATAAAGACAAAATTTTCTTCAGGGCCATAAGCAGCTTTTTGTATCCGCTGTACGGCGGCGGCTAACCATTGTTCGTAAAGTTCGGGAGTGGAATCCTGGACTATATAGGGCCTAAATCTGCGCCGGGCGGTATTATCAAAAGAAGGCATCACCCCTGGAAAACACTTGTACTCTGCTATTTCTCGCTGTAAAGCGGTTTTTACAATACCTCTATAGCTGAGAATAGTGGCCTCGAATTCCTGGGCCCATTCAGCCGGATAAGCCTGGGGTATTCCATCTGCAAACTCGTGAGGAGGAAATTCAATACCGGCGTCAAAACCGAGGGCAGCAGGATCGCCTTTATTACCCGTGCGGCTTTCTACTTTGCACAGGTAAAGACCCTCAAACCCCATTTTTAGAGCTTCCTCACGCCAAATAGTGGTTGTGCGAACCGGATCTGGTAGCTCTCTGACGTTATAGACCAAAAACAGCGGTTTACTATTGACCCGGATGTAGCGTTTATCTCTAAAGGCTGCGGCCAGGCTTCGGATATGGGCCAGATCGTCTTCTTCGCTATATTCCTGTCGGATTAGCGTTTTGTCGTCCTCACCGTCCCAACGGCGGGTCCAGTTCTCGTTAGCCCAGCATAAACAAAAAGGGAAATCGGGTTCGCCCGACCCTAAGACCTGCTCGAGAGGTAACTCGAGTAACTGCTTGCCGTTAAACCAGTAATGGTAATAGCAAAATCCATAAATCCCGTACTGGCGGGCTAAGTCCGCCTGGGCCTGCCGTACCTGGGGCAAGCGCAAATCATAGAAACCGAGATCGGCCGGTATATGAGGCTGGTAATGGGCGGGGAAAAGCGGTTGCCCCTGGCTAACATTAGTCCATTCGGTAAATCCTTTGCCCCACCAGGCATCATTTTCGGGAATAGAGTGATATTGGGGTAAATAAAAGGCCAGCAAGCGCGCCCGCAACTGGCTTTCCGTAAATTGGTCCGGTGGCTCTGCCAGCGGTACTTGTTCCTGGTCGGCGGCTGTTTCTGCCTTAACAGCATACTGATTATTATTGCTGCTAAGCTCGTCCTCGTCCGTTTTAACTTCTTCTTCTACATTATCCATCGTCTAAGTTTTCTTTTGGGATATAGTAAGTTCAAGGTGTATTAAATAATTATCTTTTTGGCCTGTAAAATTATAACCCTGACACCACAAAGAGTGAGATTTCCCTGGCGGCTACAGCCGGCAATCCTCACTGTCTAAGGACTTATCCACAATTAAAACCGGGATTAAGGATTAAAAAGATAGTTATAAGGCTGAGTAAATTTATAATCTGACTAATTGGGGCCTCTTTTCTAATCAAGTAAAAGCCTGACTTTATAAATCTATGAAACAAGTTATGCTATATCTTTACTTTGTAAAGAGAAAAATACTTTCTACAGCCTCGCATATTGATTAAGGATGATACTAGAAAAGGGCAAGCCAGTCAACCTGACTTGACGTAACTATTATCGGTTGACAACTTCTACCCGGCATGTAACACTAAACCGCCAGTACGGTCTGCTAATTCACAAAGACCAAAACGATAAGTGACGAGCGGTTTAAAAGATTACGGATTATTATGCCAACAACTCCTTCAATTCAAGCAAACTCTTCCAGATATGATGATTTTTTTAAGCGTCTGGTCTGGCAAAAAGACCGGATGTTGCTGGACGATTTAGTTTTTCGTTTGCAGCATTTCCGGGATGATAGCAGCTGGGATTTGGGCGACCAATGTTTCGTCTATTTCAAGGTAAAAGGTTTAGTAGATAGTTACGCGAAATTTCTAAAGACCAGACCGGGCTTTGCGCCCCGGCACATTTTTGAACTCGGGCTATGGGAAGGCGGTAGTGTACCTTTCTGGTTTGAACTGTTCCGCCCGGCTAAACACATCGGAGTGGATATTTCCGACCGTGAGGATAGTCCTTACTTTAGAAAGTATATAGAAGACCGTAGTTTACAGCAGCAGATCAAGACCTATTGGCGGACCGACCAATCGGACCGGAACCGGTTGTTGGAAATTGTCCGGGATGATTTTGAAGGCAATCTTGACCTGGTTATTGACGATGCCTCGCACTACTACAGCCTGACCAGGGCCAGTTTTGAAACCTTATTTCCTCTGCTGCGGCCGGGCGGCCTTTATATTATCGAGGATTGGGCCTGGGAACACTGGCCGGGCCATGTTGACCCGGCCTGGCCGAAAGCGGAACGGCTGGGCCGGTTGGTCCACGAGCTAATCGGGTTGGCCGGGAGTTCTAAAGACATAATCTCTGAAGTAATTGTTTACCAGGGTTTTACAGTGGCGGTGCGCGGTGAAAAGCCTTCGAAGGAGTTAGCTTCTTTTAACAAGGAGTTAGCTTCTTTTAACCCGGACAATTTTATTTACCGGCAGCCTGACCCTGTAGTAGAACCGGCCTTAGACGCCCATGTGGTTAAATTGGAACAGGATCGCCGGGAACTGCTGGAATATGTCCGTAAAGTTGAAGAAGACCGGCAGGAGCTGCTGGATTATGTTCGGAAAGTTGAGCAGGACCGGCAGCTTAAACTGGAAGAATATACCCGAGTTAGCCGCCGGTTACAGGCGCTAGAACACACCAATACTGTGCGGCTGTCCCGCCGGTTAGCCACCTTGCTTCATAGAGCAAGGGGTAAACTTAAACTACCTTAAAGAAAAGCGGGTTTAGCAGAACCCGCTCTTTGATTACCTGTTTTTCTTCACTCTATTTAGTAATTGGCGCAACTTACTTTGCCCAGGCTGTTGCAGGCGGCGTTCGAGGTCTAAAGCCCAGGTCTGGACCTCTTTTAGCTGCTGTTCTAAAGCCGCTTTCTGGTCACAACAAATCTCTGCATTTAGTAGCTGCCATTGCCGGGCCATTTCCGGTGGAGTTGGATATTGGCTTTGCACTGAAGTTTCTCCCTGTAAAGCGCGCCGGGTAGCTTCAAGGTAAGCATGACCATAGCGCCCATCCGGTTCTAAATGAGCGCCTTCCGCCCATTCGTTCCAGGCGTTGATAAAAATAAGTTTTTCTTGAACGGGGCGCTCACCGGCTTTTTCGCGCTCGATTAGCGTTTGTAACCAGTTTTGATAGAGGGCCGGGGTAGAGCCGTGCAGAATAAATGCATTACCGCTACGGTGCCGGGCCGTATTATCCCAGTTTGGCACAACTCCCCTGAACTTCCGAAAAGCCGGTTCCGGTTCGGCCAGTTTCGTTTTAACGTACTCGGCGTAATCGAAAATAGAATTGGACTTAAAGGCGGGGTAAGCAGCTGTTAGCCTTGGTAGCATCATATCCATGGCATGGGGTGGAAATTCTACCACTGCATCAAATCCGTCGCCGGCCGGGTCGGTGAAGTCGGCGAAAGTTTCGGCTTTGCACAAATAGAGGTCAGGGAAGCCATAGCGGCGCGCTTCTTCTCGCCAGATCTGGGCAGTCCGGGCCGGTTCCGGCATGGCTTTTAAGTTGTAGACCAGGAAAAGCGGTTTATTATCTATTTTAATATAGCGTTGGTCTTCAAAAACCTTGAGAAGCCATTTGATATGGGCCAGGTCGTTTTCAGAGCTAAATTCCTGGAGCATCAGATAGTCGTGAGCCAGGCCATCCCAGCGGCGGGTCCAGGACTCATTAGCCCAGGAAAGACAAAAAGGTAAATCGGGCTGGCCTGAGGCTAAGACAGCCTGGAAAGGCTTTTCCAGTAAACGGCGACCCTGGAACCAGTAATGATGATAACAAAAGCCGTAAATACCATACTGGCGAGCCAAATCAGCCTGAGCCTGGCGTACTTCGGCCGAGCGCAAATCGTAAAAACCCAGGTCGGCCGGTAGATGGGGTTGGTAATGTCCGGGGAAAAGCGGTTGGGCCTTCGTTACATTAGTCCACTCGGTAAACCCTTTGCCCCACCAATCATCGTTTTCGGGGATGGGATGAACTTGAGGTAAGTAAAACGCT
>CADDZM010000444.1 GCA_902812345.1 Chloroflexota bacterium
GGTCCCACATTACCAGCATACCCTCGCCGACACTACGTAAAAGCCGTAAGCCGCCTAATCGCTCCGAGGTATGGCAGGGCCAAAAACCAGCATCAACGATGGCGTGGGTGCCACATTCCACCAGATAAACTCCCTTGAGTTGAGGAAAGGCGCTTTGACCACGGGCACAATCGTGGCGACCGAAGGCCCGCACATTGGCCTCGGTATCGGCCAGGTCTTCGGTGGTGCCATCAATAGCCATCAACCGTCGACCGAAGAGCCAGGCTCCTTTAGTTTGGGGAGTAGCCAGCGGACGGCAGACTGAGTGGAAGAGGGCCACCAGCGGTTTAGGTCCGAGTTGGTAGCGCCGGTAGGAGAGCGCCCCAGCGGTAGGCAAGGCATATTCAGGGTCGGGCCAGATGAAGCGCAAGCCGCGAGCGAGGTGTTGGAAAACGTGGGAAAGGGAAGAAGTGGAAAACAGGTGCATAGCGATGACCAGCCAGACGATGGCCTCGAGGGTCAAGCGGCGCAGGCGGGTCTGAGCAGGCTGGGGGCCACATTGTTGTAGGGCTGTTTGAATATGGTGAGGGGTTATAACCTTTTGAAAAGCCTCCAGGGATAAATGTTGGGCGAATTTGAGTTCTGTATCGATTTGACGTAAGCTATAGGCCATGAGGTGAAATTTTTACTCCTTTCAATCTTTATTTTGGGCAATTGAAAGTATGCCATAAATTTCACCTCTTTTCCTCCCTTTCTCTTATTTAAAAGGTATTGAACCTAAGACAGCTTATGTAGTTGTATAACAACCGGTCGAAAGCCGAAACTCTGGCCTAGAACGTGCATGCATACTTTCAGGCACGAATACATACCTACCTACTTAATTTTTGCGCAAAAAAGAGCGCCAGGCATTTTTGTAAGCTCAGACTAACCGCTCTTTAACAATTTAATGAACAGTAAAGACCTCTAATCGGTTAAGATAGGTTTTCCACAACACTAACTTTTTACCAAAAGGAGTCTTTACCATCACTAAGCTTACCAAATCTAAACTTAAAGTGCATTCTGAACACGCGGTCCTGTGTCTGCTCGGTCAGAAATGCCAGGACGAGAATTTGCTTGAACCCTTGCATAAGTTTATTAACATCAAGCAGAAAACGGTGCAGTATTCACCGGTAGACAAACTCACCGATGCTTTGCTGGCAATATTACTCGATTGCGATGTCGTTTCTCAGGTCAATACCAAACTGGCGCAGGAGGTAGCCGTCCTAAAAGCCTTCGGTCGCGAACACTGTGCTGACCAATCCACTATCCAGCGGACGCTCTCCAGTTGCACCAGTGAAAATGTAGCCGAGTTCCAACAGGCACTGGCTCAGATTTTTGCCACCCACAGCCGAACTCAAAAGCATAAATTTGGCAAAAATAAGCCGCCTTTAATTCTGGATATTGACCTGACCGGTTTGCCCTGCTCCAAACATTATGAGGGAAGTTGCAAAGGTTACTTTGCCGATTGCAAACCTGGCACGACTGGCCGCCAACTTTACCGGGTCAGTGCCAGCCAGTACAACGAAGTGGTCTACCAACAGGTCTTCCCCGGTAACACCGGTTCAGCCTCATTTGAAAACTTCAAGGTAATGCTAGAGGCCGCCTTCACAGTCCTAGCCTTGAAAGCCAAGCATAAAAAGCGGGTGTTAATCCGCCTTGATGGAGGGTTCGGCAACGCCCCGATTATCAATTATGTGTTGGCAGGGGGCTGTCAGTTCGTAGTCAAGTTAGGCAATGCCCCTCGCTCAAACAAACTGTGCCAGAGTGTCGAGGCAGACGGGTGGCATTCGGACGAGTGCCACCAGCGTGAGTTCGGCCTGGTGCAAGCCGAAAGTGGCTACACCACTGTGGAAAGCCGACCAGTTTACCAAATTGGAGTGCGCCATATTCCACCTCAAAAAGAGGCTGGTAAAGTTAAAGCTAAAGCTAAAGCTAAAGCGGGTAAAGCCCGTCTCACCAGTAAAATTGAAGTTAAGTCGGCTGAGTCTCAGCCCCAGCCTTATCAGTACAACGTTTTGGTAGTGCGAGTAGATGGTCTGGACTGGGTTAAAGGAGCCAGGGTAGCGGCAGATGAAATACTTTTGCAAGTGCATTTCTACGACAGCCGGGCCGTCATCGAAACAGCCTCGATCAAGGGCGACAAACAGGGCTTAGGGCTGGTCAAGCGGCGAAAGTTCAGCTTGATGGGGCAGGAAATGCTGGTTTTACTGGCCCAGTTGGCGCATAATCTGGTCGAGTGGGCGAAGGGATGGTTGGCTGAATTGGAACCACAATTAGCCACCTTTGGCATCCAGTGCTGGGTACGCGACATCTTTGCGATAGCCGGTAAAATCGTATTTGAGGCTAATCGTATTTGAGGCTAATCGAATTGTTAAGGTGCAATTGAACAAACGTAATCAGTTGGCCCGCAGGTTTCATAAACCAGTGGCCCAGTATTTTGCCAGCTCAAAGATAGAAGTTGTTTTAGGTTCTCAGTGACGCGCCATCTGGCAACCTGGAAATGGTTCTCGGCTGATTTGGCGCAAAATCTAAGTACCTAAGCAATTTAATCCTGACAGGAGATGATACCATATGAAAGTTGTGGTTACAGGTGGCGCAGGTTTTATTGGTTCGCACGTGGTTGATGCCTATGTTGAAGCGGGTCACGAGGTGCTCGTAATCGATAGCTTATGGGAAAAAGGCGGCGGCAAAACGACCAACCTTAACCCGGCGGCGCGGTTTTTTAAGCTGGATATCCGCAGTCCCGAAACGGCTGAGCTTATCCGCCAGGAGAAACCGGAAGTGGTCAATATGCATGCAGCCCAGCATTCGGTAAAAATCTCCACCGATAAACCAGAGCTGGATGCCCAGGTGAACGTGCTGGGGCTATTAAATATCCTGGAAGCCAGCCTAGCCGCGGGCACTCGCAAGGTGATTTTTGCCAGCAGCGGCGCCACCTATGGCACTCCGGAAAAACTTCCCATGAACGAACTTTCACCCCAGCGGCCAGAGTCGCCTTATGGCATTACCAAAATGGTCACAGAACATTATCTGCGCTATTATCAGACCGAGAAGGGCCTGAAATACACCGCCTTTCGCTATGGCAATATCTATGGCCCTCGCCAGGATCCTCACGGAGAGGCAGGCGTTATCGCTATCTTTGCCAAGCGGATACTGGATGGCCGGGAGGTGCGTATCGATTGGGATGGCAAGCAGGAGAAAGATTATCTTTTTGTGGGTGATGTGGCCCGGGCAAACAAACTGGCTCTGACGAACGGGGATAACGAAATATTTTGCCTGGCTAGCGGTAAAGGCACCTCGGTCAACGAACTCTTCCAGCGGCTCTGCGCTACTATTGGCAAAGAAGTACCCGTCGTACGCAGTCCCAAACGGCCGGGAGATATTTATCAGGCTTATTTCGACTGCAGCAAGGTCCGGGAGATGCTGGGCTGGCAGCCAGCCGTCTCACTTGAGAAGGGTCTTGAAGAAACGGTGGCTTTCTGGATGAAGGACTAGGTACCGGCCACCGCCATCCTTCGTTTGACAAAAAGAACAGCAACGTTTAAAAACCTTCATGTCTTTTGAATAAACATTCACCTTGTTCTCACCTTTAACACTTATAATACCTTACGGCTGATGAGGATAGGCTTTAAAGCCGACCGTAAAACCTGGGAAGGTCTTGTGAACAACCGACCAGAGCATGTATAATTAGCCTATTAGATCGCGATTATTTTTACGCTACCGCGTTTGCAGTTTGGGATTTTCAAAGTAATTAATATATTAATACTCATGGTAAGCTTCTTGCTTAAGGATAAACGACATGTTAGACGGAACTAAAACCAACGGGTTTAATCACAACACGGGCATCCATATACCGGTCTCCACTACTCCGGTCGCACACCATATTGATGAGTACCTTGATGGTTTGAGAACCGCGATAAACAGCATCAGTTCCGAGGAACTGGCGCAAGTTGTAGAGCTACTGATTTCGGCTGCAGAGCGCGGTAGTTTAATTTTTATCTGTGGCAACGGTGGTAGCGCCTCCACCGCCAGTCACATGGCCTGCGATCTGGGAAAGGGTTCACGAGTGCCCGGCTCGCCGATACTACGCACCATCGCTTTGAATGATGCCTTACCTCAGTTAACCGCCTGGGCTAACGATAGCAGTTATGATAACTGTTTCTCTGGGCAACTGGAAGGGCTGGGCAGGCAGGGTGACCTGCTTATCGTCATAAGCGGCAGCGGAAATTCGCCCAATATCTTAAACGCCATTCAAACAGCTAAAACTCTTGGCATTACCACGATCGGTTTTGC
>CADDZM010000445.1 GCA_902812345.1 Chloroflexota bacterium
ACAGCACGGGCAAGTTCAAAACGCCAATCAGGGTATGGTAAGACTCCATGCCCCTGGCTTTGCTCGCCGCCGCCGAAGCAATCCCCACAAAACCGAGCGTATAGACCAGCAAAACCAGCATACCGCCCCCAAATTCAAGCGGGTTCAGGTTCAGGCCGGAGCCGAGCAAAAGGCCCAGCACAATAATAACGATAGCCTGCAAAAGGGCTTTGGTCAGTGAGCTTGACATGGTGCCAAGCAGGACTGCCAGTCGCGGGACCGGGGCAATCAGGTATTCCTTGATGATGCCGCTGGTCCGCTCGAGTAAAAGGGTTGTACCGCCCAGGATGGCCGCTGTCAGACAGGTCAGGAGCATCAGGCCGGGCGTAATATAAGCGATATAATTGACCGAAGGCGTAAAGTCGCTGATGCCTTTGACCATGCCGCCCATCGAAAGGCCAAACAGGAGCATCCACAGTATCGGGGTGAAAAGGGTGCCGCCGATTTCCATAACGCTGCGCCGGAACTTCTTCATGTGTTTGCGCCAGAGGGTATAGACCCCCCCGGCTAACTCGCGCCAGTTGCTACCTTTGCTCCCGGCCAGCCCATTGATTGTATCGAGTCTTTGTTCAACCGTAACCGCCATCAGTCGCGCAGCCTCCTACCTGTAAATTTAAGAAAGACATCATTCAAGCTGGGGCGTTTTATCGAGAAATCGCCGATCTTGAATCCGGCCCCTTCGGACAGTTCCACGATAGGCCGTAAGAATTTCCCGGCCTGTTCTCGCATACCGACCTGGATGCCCGCCGCCGGTGTATCCTGGCCCGGTTCGCCTTCGGTTTCGCCGGAATCGTACCGGTTAGCCCAGTCCACGAAAGGTTGCTGTTTTAAGACTTCCAGGAATTTTTCAGTATCGCCGTCACCCAGGATTGTTACCACGTCTTCGCCCATCGCCCCGATAAGTTCCGAGGGGGTGCCGCTGCGGACAATCCGGCCTGCGTCTATAATGCCTACCCGGTCGGCCAGTTGCTCGGCTTCTTCCATGTAATGGGTGGTAAGGAGAATGGTTAGACCCTGCTCTGCCCGAAGCTGGCGAATATACGTCCAGATACGGTCACGGTTCTGGGGGTCCAGACCCTGGGTCGGCTCGTCGAGGAAAAGCACCTGGGGAGAGGTCATAAGGCCGCGCGCCAGTTCCAACCGCCGCTTCATGCCGCCGGAGTAGGTTTTGGTGGGCCGGTCAATCGCGTCTTCCAGCTCGACAAGCCGGGTTAATTCCTCGATGCGGCTTTTTAAAAGTGCTTTAGGCAGATGATAGAGTCGTCCGTGGGTGTCGAGGGTGTCGCGCCCGCTCAAATTCTTATCAACGACAGTTTCCTGGAAGGTTGCGCCGATGATGCGGCGGACCTGGGCGGCCTCCTTTACAACGTCAAACCCGGCGATGCGGGCCTGGCCGGAAGTTGGGGGAATGAGGGTAGTTAGAATGTTGATAGTGGTCGTTTTCCCGGCCCCGTTCGGGCCGAGCAGCGCGTAAATCGAGCCGCTTTCGACCTGCAAATCTACCCCATCCACGGCCCGGGTAGTCTTTGGCCCGTTCTGGAAAGTGCGAACCAACCCGCTAACCTCAATCGCCAGGTTGCGCCGGAACGCTTGCGCGGCGGGTGAGGACGGTTGAGCAATTTGTGTCATGACTTATTTACCTACAAGCTTATTCGGTTAAAAATCTGTTGAATGAGCAAAAACAGTTTGTTTACTTCTCCCGATTTTACCACCTGGGAAGCTAAACTTCACCATTTTTCCCTTCAGGTTTAATTAGAAAGGGGTTAAAAGGACTATTGCAATTGCGCAAACGGTATGCTAGACTAACTTCCGCTTCACATAAATAGAAAAATGAGGTCGAAATAGCGAGTTTACGAGAGAGAGGGAAGGCATGACCTTTACCGAGATTTTAACCGATGCCGCGAACCAGATTGAAGGGGCGCAGGTGTTAGTCCTGGCCGGGATAGACGGACTGGGCGTCGAGACGGTCGTAAAAGAGGGCGGCGAATATGACACCGAAGCGGTAGAAGTGGAAATCGCCGGGCTGGTCAGTACTATCTCCCGCACAGCCCAGGCTTTATCAAGCGGGCAGGTCAGGGAGTTCTACATCGAAGCCGAAAGGCAGACCTTTCTGGTATCCATCCTGGATGAAAACTATTTCCTGGCGATAATCCTGGGCTTGCATGGCAACCTGGGCCGTGCCCGTTTTGAGTCCCGGCGGGTAAGCCAGAAACTCCGCGAAAATTTGTAAGCTCCGGTTTATTTATTTTTTTAAGCCACTTCTTCGAGAGTGGTTTTTTGATATCCAGCAGGGAAATTGCCGGGGCAAAAAAAGTTTAAAAGTAAGCTTAAAGGTTAATATAAATAGGTCTAAAGTCTAATTCTAAATTACTTCTTATGGCGCATAATATTGTAGACAGAGTTCTTGTGTTCTTTAGCTCACATTACCGTTGGCGCCCTGCTTAAATTCAGCTACTATAGACTCAATACAATTGAAAATTGAAAACTTTTGTATAACGGCTTCTGCAATATTAAAAGCTGTTTTGAAAATAAAACTTTTTTATCTGGGGTCAACCGGCAGGTCCCTTTCTTATATTGACCGGGTTGCCCCTTTTGGGAATTAATCGGTTTTGGAAAATTCAGTCATTACTAATCGGTCAACTACTTTACCCGTTCTTGCCACGAACCCTGGCATGGTAAAACCCACAATCAAAGTCCTGATCGTTGATGATCGGGCGGCGGTCCGGGAAAGTTTGCGGACCATTTTAAGCCTTGAAGATGATTTTATGGTCGTCGGCGAAGCGGCCAGTGGCCGGGAAGCGGTAAACGCGGCCCAAGTCCTTCACCCCGACCTCGTTTTGATGGACCTTGAAATGCCCGACGCTTTCGGCGAACATTACGACGGCGTGGTGGCCTGCGAAAAACTCAAGCACGACCATATTTGCCAGAAAGTTGCCATTCTAACCGTCCACGCCGACCATGCTTCTCGCCAGCGCGCTTCCGAGGCCGGGTGCGACCTCTTTCTGGAAAAAGGCGGCAATTCATTCGAGCTTTTGGATAAACTCCGGCGGCTGGGCGCGGCTTAATAGTATTAATTTACGTTCGTTATTTTTTAACCCCGTTAGTGGTTGCCGGGAGATTTCTCCATATGGCTAATCCTAAACTACCAGGTATTTTAAAGCGCTTAGCTACCGGGCCAAATAGCGCCAGGCGTACGAAGCGTCCGGTTCAGAATATTACCGGGCATTATACAAAACGCTTCCAGGCCGCCCTTAATCAGGCCAGGATTGAGGCGGAAAGAAATAACTCAAACGAAATCGGGATAGTGCATTTATTACTCGCCATTACCCATGACGCAACCGATTTAACCACCCAGTTCCTGGCTAATAATCAAATAAACAATCTTTTTCTTCTCTCAACCCTGCCACCACCTTCGACCCTGAGAACCCCACCGGCATCTGACCCAGGCCCGGACTTGCAAAAGGTTATTGAGTTAGCCGCGGCTATCGCGCTTCGGCTTAACCACCCTTATATTGGCACAGAACATTTATTACTTGGGATTTTGGAACAGGAAACCGCCCTTACCCGGATTTGCCAGGGACTAACCTTGAATATTCCCGAACTTAAACAAAAATTTAACGAACTTTTGCAAAAGCCTCAATACCAGCCTTTTGCCTATATTTCTTCTCAAAAATAAATCCAGAAACGGCAAATAAAAAAAGAAGGGCAAAACCCCTCTTTTAATTACCAAATTTTTAGAAGCGCCAGGGATAGGTCAGCAGCACTTTGGCGACAATCTGGTCACGCGTGATAGGGCCAAAATAGTGAGAGTCGAGGCTGACCGGGCGGTTATCGCCGAGGACAAAGTAAGAATTGGCCGGGATAACGGTCGCGGGGTAGCTGTAGTCGGCATGGTTCTGGATATAAGGCTCGTCCAGCAACTGCCCATTAATATAAACATCCCCCTTGCGGATTTCCAGCCGTTCCCCCGGTAGACCTATTACCCGTTTAATCAGGGCTTCGTCATCCGCGCCGGGCGTTGCCGCCTTATCCAGGATAACGATGTCGCCGCGCTGAGGGCCGCCAACCAGCTTGAAGAAGACGCCATCGGTCAGCACCCGGTCCCCGGCGGGCTGATAAGTCGGCACCATGCTCGAACCCTTGACCTCATAAGATGGAATGACGAATTTTACCAGCAGCAGCACCGCCAGCCAGATAGCGGCGTAGCGCATCAGCAACCGGAACCAGTTGGTTTTAGGTTTGGCGGGAGGCGGGGTGGGCG
>CADDZM010000446.1 GCA_902812345.1 Chloroflexota bacterium
CCTTATGCCTTTTGAGGAATCAATTTCAAGGCAACAAAAAGCAATATGAAGAAAGATAGGAAGCCTGAGTTGATAAAGGGAAAGAAAAAAGAGACAGGGAAAGAGAAAGAAAAGAGCTAACAGCCGAAATTGAAGCAGCCAAGGTTTTAGTAGCGGTGCATTCGGCACCCTCTAACCGGGAAATCAACCGGGCCGTACCCTGGCTGACTGACCGGCCGCGCGAAGCCTTACCTTCAGGACATAAAGCCGCTGCCGCGAAAGACAGCCGGCAGTTCAGGGCGGTGCCACGCACAACAGTAGCGTCTTTGCCGGTACTGGACCTGCTTGTTGAAAGTTGGGAGTGGCGGAATAAGCCTTTAAAATGAGGATTAAGAGGATGGTTTTTAGTAACGGTATAAACCCTTAATTGCAGGCGCTTATATTGTGGTGCATAGGTTAAACAATTCATAAAAGAAATAGCTTATTAACCCTGAAACCCTAGTAGCTTGCAGATATAATTGGTAAAGCTCAAAGCTATACCTTAAAACTATTTTATCACAGCCCCGCAAGCTTTTCTTCGGTGTAGATTAAACATAAGGTTTGAGGCCGCCAAAAACCGCCGCCAATCCTGTTTATAACGCAGGGCTGGCGGCGGTCAGACTATTCGGTATAACCGTTAGCTGGCTGGCCGTTAGCTGGCTGGCCCTTATCTTGAGCGAAGCCGGAAAGCTTTGTCCAGGTATTCAAGGGCTTTAGCGGAGCTATCGTGTCGTTTTAGAAGCTGACTGTAGTTATAGTAGACGTCGGCCAGCATGGCGCGGTCCGGCGCCTGGTTTTTGCCTGCAATAAGGGGTTCGAGAATATCGAGGGCGCGCTGGTAGTACTGGCCGGCAACCTCGGAGTTGCCCAACCGGTTGTTAGCGTTCGCGGCCACGTGGTAAAACCGGGCTTCCTCCACCGGCTCTTTTTCCTCTAACTGCTGGAAACTCTGCTCGGCTTGCTCCAGGTAGTTTTTAACCGCGCCAGGCTCCTCCATACCGAGGCCAACCTGGACCAGCAGCAGCAGGGCTTTAAGTTCGCCGGGTTTGGCGTATTTATCCTCCGGGTAGCCGGTATGCAGGCGATAGGCCAGTTGAGCGGCCTTCTGGGCCTGGGGATATTTTTTAGCTTGCAGGTAGATTTGAGCGTTTTCAAGCGTCAACTCCTGCAGGGCGGTAATTTCTTTGCGGTCCTGCCAGACCTGGGCGCTGCGCCCAATGTAGAAACTGGACTGCTGGTAATCGCCTAACTCGGCCAGGCGCAAGCCTTCTTTGAATAAAGAAGCGGCTTTTTCGTTAAGGCTCTCTTCAGGCAGCTCAAGCAGTTGCTGCGAATATTCAAGGGCTTTATCAGGGTCGCCGATGCCAAGGAAACCCCGGCTCGTTTCCGTCAGGAGCTTACGGTAGACCCTGTTTTTATCGGCTGTTTTTGCGATACCCCTGGCGCTAGCCAGCCCTCTGTGAAAATGGTCAAGCGCTTTAAGCGTTTGGTCCTGCCTGGCCAGGCTGATACCCTTTTCCAGTTCGAGTTGGGCCTGCAGGTAGTGCTGAGGCTCAGAATGGGACAGCCCTTCCACCAGCGGTTGAGCGTTATCCAGGGCGGCCGCCGCTTCGCCTGGCTCGTTAAGGGCGTTATAAAACCCCCCTTCCAGCAAGTAAAACTGAGCCTGGTCCGGCCCGGGTAACCTGGAAAGGTAAGGCCGGAGCGCTCCCAGGACTGTTTCAACCTGTCCAAAATCGTTGCCTTCAAGAGCTACCTGCCCCTGGGTTAGCTGGTTTTGTAGTTCAAGGTTGCGAAGCTGCTCTCTTTCGAGGCCGCTTTGAGTTTTGGGAGTGTTAATCATACCGGAAGGGCGCAGGAAGTATTCGGCCGGTTTGTGGAGCCGTTCGGCCAGCCTTTCCAGGTTGGCCAGGGTGGGTCTGGTCTTACCAAGTTCGACATAGGATAAATAGGCAGAAGTAAAAAGCCCTTTACATAAATCGCGCTGGGATATTTTCTGATCGGTGCGGGCCTGCCGGATGCGCTCTCCGAGCAGTTCCAAATCCATATTTTTAAGTTGTTGTTGTTGCGTCATATTCCCACTACTCATAGCAAGTGCTGTTTGATCCAGGGCCATTCACCAATCTCCATCTCTATTGCCGATTATGCAGGTTTCTATCTATAATTATTTTAGGTATATTATAGATTATTCTATTCTATACTTCAATATACTTTACGAATATTACTATTCTATTAAAAATTTTCAATCCTTAACACGGTTTAACTGTTAAGGCGGGTAATTGCTTGCCTTTATTTTTATTAAACGCGTTTGCTTTTTCTAGATTACATAAACAACTAATTTTAAGGCTGTGCCAGAACTCTGGTTATCCAGTTAATTACAGATAATAATAATAATTTGGGTAAATTTTACTAAATTCAAACCGGTAAGATAATTTATAGTATACGAAAGAAGGTAAAAAAACAACCCCCTTTCCAGCCCGTCCTTTAAAACCTAAAAATTAGACAAAAGCCGGTAAACTTTACGGTTTAACCCGAAGGCTTAACGTAAATTTAAACACTTTGGTTTCAAAATTTGCTAAAAGAATATAAGTTGGAAATTCCAAGTACCTTTTAAGGGGCTAAGCAAGTATAAGAATAGTTGGGGTACATATCCCCATATTCTGGATAGAAACTAAACCAAAGTAAAAATACAATAAAAGAGGCAAGCATCCGCTATCCATAAAAACCTTAGACTACAGGAAAAGGTCAGGGTAAGCGGGTTTGGGATTGCGGCGCATAGATTTGCAACACCTTTCGAGCAGGATTTAGTTGGGCCAGGCTGGCGGTATCTCCTAGGGCAGGTAAGCGCAGGTCAGGGTAGAGCCGGGCCAGGTTGCTGCGATACCAGGGCGTATCTAGCAAACGAGTTTCAATTATAATGACGTGAGGACGGTAGCGTTGCACATACTGGACGTACCACAGCGCAAAAGTGGCGTTATCCTGGCTGGTGAGCAAAATGGCTTCGTCTGAGACAGTATCAAGCTGTCCTCTGGCCCAGGTTTCGGCGGTGCGGTCTCCCTGGAGGTTGAGACGGTTGTAGTTCAGGATTACACCGGTGGCGGTAACAATTACTATTATTATAAGAGCCAGGCATACTACCAGGTGACGATAAGCGGGCCAGCGGGTTATCCCGGTCAGGATAAGCCAGGCCAGCCCGAAACCTGACGCCACCGCCCAGAAGGTAAAAAAAGGCAGCAGATAAATCTGGCTATTGTCGGCGGCGTAAATGACGGCGAAAAGCAGGTGTCCCAGCATTCCCACGGTAAGCAGCCAGGCCAGAGGCCGGTAAAGTGCCCCGCCCAGCCAGGCGATTGCCAGCCCTAGCCAGCCCAGGCCGAGACCAACCGGGCCGAACTGTTGGAAAAGTAAATTTACCCCGGTGGCTAGCCGGCTTAAATCCTGCACGGGTGGGGCGGCAAACAGCAGGTTCCGATACTCGCCAGCCGTCAGGTACTGCCAGAAGAGCGCGGGGTCGGACCAACTCAGGTTGTCCCAGTTTGAGGCCGGTTGCTGACCGCCTCGGGCCAGCAGCACCAGGGAAGGTAAGGAAGCCGCCAGGACAGCCAGCCCGCCCGCTAAAATTAAACGCGGCCAGCTTAGAAAATGCCGGTTGGCAGACCGCAGAGTAAGCGCTACAAAGAATCCGATAGCAATTAAGCTAAAAATGGCGGTGCGGTGGTGATCTACCGCAAGTCCGGCTACGAGCGCCAGCAGAAAAAAGCGGCCCCGGCTTTCAGTCTTTTCTCGCCACCAGGCCAGGGCCAGGAGTAAACCTGCCAGTAAAAATAAGTTTAAAGAGTAAATCTCAATTATTATAGCCTGCGACCAGACCAGCGGCGCAAAAGCCAGACTCAACCCGGCCAGCCAGCCGCCCGCCAGACAGCTTATTTCCAGGAGGCGCCCACTTAAGGGTATTAGTGTTGTAACTTCTGAAGATGAAGATGCGGCTTCGGCTGAAGATGAGAGAGGGGAAGAAACCAGTAGCTGCCGGCTAAAACGGTAGGCGGCCAGGCTTAGAAGTCCCACCGCCAGGGTTCCCCAAAGGCCTGTTGCCAGGGTTAAGGCCCGGGCCGGGTCGACAGCCAGAAAAGAAAGCAGTTTGCCGGTTAACAAATAAAGAGGGTAGCCGGTCGGGTGCGGCACGCCATCAAGGGTTACCGCCGTTGCCAGGTCGCCCCCATCATCTCCGCCGTGCCGCCAGGTCAGGCCGGAAGCGGCTGTAAG
>CADDZM010000447.1 GCA_902812345.1 Chloroflexota bacterium
ATGGGCTGTCTATTAATCTGCAGAGGTTGCATATACATCAGAAGTTTCTCTTAGAACTGCACAGACAGGGTGCCGGGTATCCCAAAACCTATCCTTGTGGGTTATAAAGATTTGGCCTTATCGGCAGCGGAATAATTTTGAAAGCCAATTAGACTTTAAGAATTTTCAGGGTTCTTAAATGGCAGCGTAATCAGTCTGGCAGCATAGCAATAATTTGGTTAATAATTACTAAAATAATTTTTACCAGAGAAGTTTAGTTTTGTCAATACCCCTTGACAAGTCATGACAATTCGAGTATAAATAAATTAAGTTAGTTATCACTAAAATAATGAAACATTTCACAATCCGTTGTGAAGGAGAAACCAAGATGGATGCCGTCGCTTTTCAAGAATATCTGGACCAGGGTGGAACTGTTGACCTCAACGACCCGATGCCTGAAGCATACAAACTGGCTGCCAGCCGGGTTATCGGCTTCCAATGCCTGAGTGAAATCGTGGGCGGGATGATGTTCGCCGAATGGATTCCGCAGACCCCCGGCCTGCTGCGCAAGATGATGCTTACGGCTAAAATCCAGGACGAAATGGGCCACGCCCACTACCTGTTGCGGATTTGTGAAGAACTTGGCCTAAGCCGCCAGCAAATTATTGAAGACTACCTGAACGGCAAAAGCAAGCTGCTCAACACCTTTCACTACCGGATTGAGACCTGGCACGAATGGCCCGCCTGCGCCCTGGTATCCAATTCGGCGGCCATCATCCAGTTCAAATCGCTCAACAAAGTCAGCTTTTTGCCCTATGCCAGGGCCATCAAACGCATCATGAAAGAGGAGTCCTTCCACTACCACCACGCCCTGAACCTTTGCACTCAGCTTTGTCTGACCGCGCCGGAACATTTACAGAAGGTCCAGGAAGGCATCAATAAATGGTGGTTCCCGGTGCTGGCCTACTTTGGCCCACCCGACACCCATAACTTTGAGATGCAGCAAAACGTGCGTTGGGGGTTGAAAGTGGACTCCAATGACTCGCTACGCCAGCAGTGGTTAACCAAAATCGTCCCGGTCCTGCAAAATATTGGCCTTACCATACCCGACCCCAAGTTGCGCTGGGACGAGGAAAAACAGGAGTGGGAGTTTACCGAACCCGACTGGGCCGAGGTAAAGCGCGTCATTAAAGGCGGCGGCCCGGCCTCCAAACACTGGCACGAAACTTTAACCCGCTGCTACAACGATCAAAGCTGGGTCCGCAGCCTGGCTTACAAAGAAGGGGTGCTGGCCTCGTGAACGACTTTATTTATGAAATAGTGGGACGGCGCACCCCTGACGAGGCTCCTTTCAAGATTGGCAGCGTGCGCGCTCCCACCCCGGCTTTAGCTTTGCAGATGGGCCGGGAGATTTTCTTCCGCCGCGAGGTCTGCCAGGAACTTGGCGTCAGGCAGGGCCAGCAGGTATTCTGGAGCGAGGAGCGGGAAGATATTTTGACCAGGCGCAATTCCAACCGGGAATATCGCAAACCTAGCTTTTTTTCTACTCGACGCACGCTTTACATTGAAGCACCCACCACCGGAATCTAAGTAATCAGCGAAATGGCAGGTTTTCTTCCGGCCTGGTATACGAAGGATACAAAAGGTACAGGGCCATTTCTAACGGAGCATATAATGACAGGGCAAACCTCTTTAAGTCCGGCCGAAGTTAACTTTATCCTGCATTGGGCCGACGACAAATACATTATGGGCCACGAAATTGCCAGCCAGACCCGCTTTTACGGTCCTGACCTGGAAGAAAACCTGGCTTTAGGCTCGCTGGCCCAGGATGACCTGGGGCACGCCCGGCTGCTGTACGGGTTACTGGCTGAGTCTGACCTGGAGATTGATAAGCTGGTTTACCTGCGCTCCCCCGGCGAATACCGCAATTCGCTCCTGGCGGCCACCCAGGAACCGGACAACTGGGCTTTCTGGGTTATTAAAGGTTTGCTCTTTGCCCAGGCCGAACTGGTCCGCTGCCAGGCTATCAACGCTTTATTCAGCCGGGAGCCGGCTCAGAATTCGGACAAGGCCCAATGGCTGTATATATCTAACATAATCATTCAGGATGACGCAATTCATCTTGAACACTGGCAACAATGGTTGGAGGTGCTGGGCCGCCAGCCTGAAGGGCACGCCCGCTTGCAAGCGGCCCTGGAACGGCTGCTGCCGCTGGGCCGGGAGTTCTTCCACGCCAGAACCTGGAATGACCTAGCGGGCGAACTAAAAATACCTGCGCCTGAAAGCGGCCTGTTATTAGAAGAATGGAACAACCGGCTGGCCGCCCTGCTCAAACCGCTCTTTTTTAATGTTAGCTCTCTCTATGCCGTAAATGGCAACAATTGGGCGGCCCAATATTGCGGCCGGGAGGGGCGGCATACCCCCGAACTTGTCAGAATGCTCGAAGAGGATCATGCCCTCTATCAAAGTTATCCGGAAGCGGCCCTGGGCAGCGTCTAAATTCCAGGTGAAGTAAATAAGAGATAAATTTATGGTAGTCTTAACTGAAAATGAGGTACGGCAGCTTTTAACCGAAGTTGAAGACCCCGAATTGCCAATCAACATTATTGACCTTGGCATTGTCGAAAAAGTGGAGTTTTCGGACACGGGCCGGGTAACGGTAAAACTAATTCCTACCTTTGTAGGCTGCGCCAGCCTGGAAGTAATTCGCCTCCGGGCGGTTGAACAGTTACACCGGCACGGCCTGGCCGGTGTAAGGGTAGTCTGGAACCTGGCCGCCAAATGGCACCCCGATATGATAACTCCCCAGGGCCGCGCCCACCTGGCCGAATACGGGGTAGTGCCCTCGTATCTGGGGCAGGAATCTAAAAATGTAGCGGGGAATTCACCCTGCCCCTACTGTGGTTCCAACCGGGTAGAAACCCAGGCCAGTTATGGGGCGGCCCTGTGCCGGGTAGTTTACTTTTGCCAGAGTTGCCGTAATAGCTTTGAGGGGTTAAAATGTCCTGGATCCCATTCCAACCAATTAGCATACCTGAAACGTGAACGGCATTAACCCAGGTAGGAGATTTATTTGTTAGAAGAGACTTCTCAGCCGCCTAAAAGGCGCGGGCCAAAACCCGAGTCCAGCTTAAAACGTCGCGCGGGTAAAAAGCAGGATATTATCGAAGTTACCGCCAAAATGATGCAAACCTACGGTTATAACGGCGTGACTTTGAAATCGTTAGCCAGCGAGATGAATGTCACCGAACCGGCCCTTTACCACTATTTCAACTCTAAACAAGACCTTCTCTTTGAGATCGTCCAGATGACCATTGATGATGTGCTGGAAAAAATTACTGGATTGGTTCAACAAGATATTCCCTGCGCCGTAAAATTACAGAAGGTACTCCTGCTTTTCTCTAACGAAATTATCGAAAAAATGCCAATGTTCACTACATATTTCCAAGATAGTGGAGAACTTTCGAAAGAACGGGCTTCACCGATCAAGGTTAAAGAGCGTCAGCTTTTGCAAAAGATTGCCGATGTTATTACCCAGGGTATTGAAAGTGGTGAATTCCAAAATAACGCTGACCCGCTTGTAACCACCTTCGCCCTGGTAGGAGCCTCGGCCTGGGTCTATCGCTGGTACAACCCGACCGGACGCATTCCACCTGACCAGCTCAGTAAACAAATAGCTTCTATAGGTTTGAACGGCTGCCTGACCGATAAAGGCCGCAAAAAATTGGAATCTTGATTTTTACAAATGCAGTAAATAGGAATTGTCAGGTTAGCAAGAAATCTATAGCATTTATGAGAAACTCACATGAGATCCTTCTATTAGCTTCCTAACCGATGAGAGCAGAGTAACCACCTGAAAACAAATTCAGCGGCATTGTCAAGTTAAATTTTCCGAATAGGGGATTCAGAATGATTGGGACAGAAAACAACGATTTGTGTGATTTTTTTATCAATGTGTAATAGCGAGCTTGATTTAGAATACTTCGCCGCCGCTATGTGTTCTTCCTGGCTGGTGCCGCTCGAATTCTTCTATGATGGCCCTGTCTATGGCCGAGTTGGCTATTTGTCGCGCTGCCTCCCGTAATTCATCCTCACCTAAAGCCAGCCGTCCGAACTTTAATAGAAACCATTCTTCGAAGAACATTCGTCGGGGTTTCGATAAGTACATTTCAAACCTAAGGTCGTCTCCTATTTTAGCCGCGTTTGTATTGCCTTTTTGGCCGCCTGGTTCTCTTTGTAGTCTGGTGCGTGGCTTTACT
>CADDZM010000448.1 GCA_902812345.1 Chloroflexota bacterium
AGCTGTACTCAGGCGAACGATTTAGCCTGAAACCTACAAATATTCTTAGGTTATTCGCGTGCGAACTACGCCTTGATTATAGCACATTTTGAGGCTAAATACAACAAATGTGCTACCTTGCGAGGGGTTTCCCTCGCTAACGCGTGAAAGGAGTGAGGCTTCCTCTGTCACCCCAGGGAGACAGTCCCCGCCTCACAACGTTTATGGTAGATTCAGATAACCGCGAGGACGGAAAACCGGGGCGCCCGGTGGACGTAGCTACAAACGATACCTATAAATTTGTGCAGCCTTATCTTACTCCCGGACCTCTCCGAGTGCTGGAAATTGGCTGCGGGCGAGGCGAGTTCGCGCTCGAACTGCAAAGGCTCGGCCACCGGGTTATTGCCCTTGACGCGGATGCTTCGAGCGTGGAAAAAGCTAAAAGCGCCGGGGTTGACGCCCGCCTGGTCCAGTGGCCCGACTTTGCAGAAACGCCTTTTGACTTTATTCTTTTTACCCGCTCCCTGCACCACATCAACCCGCTGGCGGGGGCGCTCGACCAGACCCGGCGTCTGCTGCTTCCCGGCGGCGTGCTTATCGTCGAGGATTTCGATTACGAGGCTATTGACCGGAAGACTTCGGGATGGGTTTACGGCGTGGCGAGTATCTTGAAGGCTTGCGGCATGCTGCAGGGGTCGGAAGGCTTTATCCAGGGTTTTGTCGAAAGCGGCGGCGCGTTTGACCACTGGCACCAGCATCACCCCCACGACCTGCATACGGCCCAGGCCATCCGGGCCGAGCTAAACCGGGTATTCCCGCTAGTAAGGGAAGAAAATTCGGCGCAGCTTTACCGCTATTTCCTGGCCGTTTTACCGCAGGACCAACCGGGACACGCTGTGGCCGCAAGCCTTTTTGAAGCTGAAACAAGGCTGGGAGAAGCGGGCGGAATAGAGCTTATCGGCCGCCGCTTCGTCGCTCGCCTGTAGCTTTTAACGCTATTAGTCCGCATCCCTCCTATCAATGGTTTGTCCCCAGGTACGAGGGATTTTTTATCCCCAAAATTTTCTTCTAAAGAAAACCTGACTAAAATATTTAGACAATGGTCCAGTGTAGAAGTAGGGGTAAGGCCCACTTATTGCGAGTCAATGAGAGGTCTTGTTTAACTACAAACGAACCTTCTTGCAAAATAAACAAGCAGGCGTTATCAAAGAGGGCAAGATGGCAGCGCGTAGGTTGTAAATGGAGAGGTTAGAAAATATGACATCCAAAGACACGAATTCTAAAGACACGAATTCCAAAGGCAAGCAACATTCTGATCCAACAAAGTCATTTCCCAGGCAAAAGGCCAATATAGGCCAGGTAGAAAGAGTTGGTTCATTGGCTCTGGGTGGGGTGCTGGTATGGCAGGGCGCCCGGGCTAAAAATAATGCCAGCGTCCCCCTGATTGCCGGGGGGTCGGTCCTTTTATTAAGAGGGGTAACCCGCCGGAGTATCGCCTACCGGGTGTTAGGAATAAACCGGACCGGACAGGATGGCGCGGTCAGGGTGGAGCGCACCGGCACCATACTCCGTTCCCAGGATGAGTTATACCGTTTCTGGCGCGATTTTTCTAACTTGCCAAAATTTATGCAACACCTTGAGTCGGTCGAGGTTATGGACGAAAAACGCTCCAGGTGGACCGCCAAAGCCCCGGCGGGAGTTAAAGTCGAGTGGGAAGCCGAGATTGTGGAAGACAAAGAGAACGAGGTAATTGCCTGGCGCTCTTTACCGGGCGCGCAGGTCGAGAACAGCGGGCGGGTGACCTTCCGACCTGCGCCAAAAGAGCGCGGCACCGAAGTAAAAGTTGTCCTGGATTACAAACCTCCGGCGGGCAGCCTGGGTGCAGCAATTGCCAGGTTCACGGGAGAAGAACCGGGCGAGCAGGTGCGAGAGGATTTGCGCCACTTTAAGATGTTGATGGAAAGCGGCGAGATAATCAGTACCGAGGGACAGCCCACAGGCAGAAAGAGTTAGGAGGAATAATCATAATGAAAGCCCTTTGCTGGTATAGTAAGGAAGATGTCCGGGTGGAAAATGTGCCCGACCCGAAAATTATTAATTCCGATGACGCTATTATAAAAATAACCTCCACAGCGATATGCGGTTCCGATTTGCACCTTTACGATGCCCTGGTGCCTACCCTGGCCCCCGGTGACATTTTAGGCCATGAGTTCATGGGCGAAGTGGTTGAAACCGGCAAAGACGTAAAGAATTTAAAAACCGGCGACCGCGTGATAGTCCCTTTTGTGATTGCCTGCGGCCAATGCTGGTTTTGTAAAAAGGGGTTGTGGTCGGTCTGTGACAATAGCAATCCGAACGCCTGGATGGTGGATAAAATGTACGGCTACAGCGGGGCCGGCCTTTTTGGCTTTGGACATTACGCCGGGGGGTTCGCGGGCGGTCAGGCCGAATACGCCCGGGTGCCCTTTGCCGATTTCGGGCCGCTGGTTATACCGGACCATTTGCCCGATGATAAGGTTTTATTCCTGACCGACATCTTTCCCACCGGTTATATGGCCGCCGAAAACTGTGATATTGAACCGGGCGATGTTATAGCGGTCTGGGGATGCGGCCCGGTAGGACAATTCGCCATAAAGAGCGCTTATATGCTGGGGGCCGAGCGGGTAATTGCGATTGACCGGGTTCCCGAACGGTTAAAAATGGCCCAGGAAGAAGGTAAAGCCGAAGTTCTCAACTATGAGGAGGTTAATGTAGTCGAGGCTTTGCGCGAAATGACCGGGGGGCGAGGGCCGGATGCCTGCATTGACGCGGTGGGCATGGAAGCACACGGCGTTAATCCCGACGCTATCTATGACAAGGTGAAACAAAGTTTACGCCTTGAAACCGACCGGGCGGTAGCCTTGCGAGAAATGATTCAGGCTTGCCGAAAAGCCGGCACGATTTCGGTGCCGGGAGTTTATGCCATGGTCATAGATAAATTCCCGTTCGGTTCAGCCTTTGACAAGGGGTTAAACTTTAAAATGGGCCAGACCCACGTACAGAGATATACTAAAAAATTGCTTGACCGGATTGAAAAAGGTGATATTGACCCTTCTTTTGTTATAACTCACCACTTAAAGCTGGAGGAAGCCCCCAAAGGCTACCGGAAATTCCGGGATAAGAAAGATAATTGTATTAAAATCGTGCTTAAGCCGGGTGAATAAAAATTGCCCTCCCCTTTTAAAGCAGGGCAAATAAAAGCAGGGCAAAAATAAAGCGGCCTATTATTTAGCCAGGGACGCTTAATTGTGAAGGTAGTAATTTTCGAGGTCGTCGTTTTGCTGCTGTAGCCAGCGATTTAGCTGGTCGTTGTTGATGTAGCCAAGCTCGACCAGCACCCGGCCAATCGGCTTGGGATGGCCTCGCTCTTTAAAGTCGGCATGCAGCCGCAAAGCCATTTCAAGCTGGTTCGGGGTTATCAGGCTCTGCTGAACCAGGTAATCCCCCAGGTAAGGCACCGCGAAGCCGCTCCGGTTGGCAGCGCTATTATTGACCGCCTTGAAATTGTAAAAAGCGGCGGTCTTCTTGCGTTTCTCGAACTCCTCGCAGCGTTGTTTGGCCTGCTTCATGTAGGCGCGGGCGGTCTTTTGGTTTGGTTGCAATTTAAGAAGCCGCCCCAGAAATTCTACCGCCTTATACGGGTCATCACTGAGGTAAGCCTGCCACAAGAGCGCGTATTCGTTGTCAGGGTCGAGGGTTAGTATCTCGAAGAAATAAGCCCGGGCCTGGATTTTATGACCCTGGTTAGCCTCATTCACACCCTTTTTTAAGATAGTCATTATTGCCGGATCAATCATTGTTTATACAAACCTATCTAAATTGCCTTAAGCTGGCTTTTATTTCCGTATTCTGCTTCCCGGTTCCCAAAATTACAAACGTTAAAATTTTTTAAGTGAAAATGAAAATAACCTGGATGTTTTCTATTTTATTTTTGATTGGTGGTGTTCCCGGAGAAGTTATCTAATTATGGGAGGCTTAAAAACTTCTCTGAAGAGAAATATAGCATAAAACCGGCGAAAATCAATTACCGTAAGATTACAATTTCAGGCTTTAATAACGCCTTACCCGGGTTTTTAATGACTTTCCCCCTTCGCAAGCCTTTGTGGATAAGTTAGCGGTCGCGGGGACCGCTAACTTAAGAAACTTTAATTACTGAGAGGGGAAGGCGGTTTTTAAAAGTTGTTTTAGTTCCACCGCCAGGTAAGGGT
>CADDZM010000449.1 GCA_902812345.1 Chloroflexota bacterium
TCCTTTGCCTTTACCGGGCGGCGTCGGCACTGGCCGGTTATGCTGGCCATCCGCTGGCGTCGGTGTCGGCGCGGGCGGGACCGGCGTAGCGGTTGGCGGCGCTGGCGGAGGCGGAGGCGTTGGGGCCGGGGTCGGCTGTTGTTGAGCAGGTGGCGTTGGCTGTGGCTGGGCCGGGGGCGCGGGAGTCTTGGTCGGTTGCGCCGGGGGCGCGGCCGGAGTATTGCTCGGTGCGAGCGGCGGCGCGGCCGGGGTCGGTGTGGGAACCGGGGCAGGCGGTTGGGCGGCGGCCGTTTTAGCCGCAGCGGTCAAATTGTTGCGGGCCGAAGCGGTAAGTTGCTGCCTGGCTGCCGCCGTAAGCTGTTGGCGGGCGGCGGCGGTCATTTGTTGCTGCGCGGCGGCGGTAAGTTGCTGCTGGGCCGCTACGGTTAACTGCTCCTGGGCCACCGCCGTAGCGGTCAGGTTCGCCAGGTAAGCGGCCTGGGTTTCGTTATTGGCCCTGATAACTGCTGCCGCTGTCGCGGTCATGTTGGCGCGGGCCACGGCTGTAACGGTCCCCAGGGCGCTTTCGTTCTGGTTACGCACGTCTATCAGGTTCTGGACTGCCGCCGTCAGGGTCGGGTTCGGCACCGCGCCCAGTTTCGGGTCGGCGATAACCGTTGCGGTAGCCTGGGCGATAGCCGTGTTAAGCTGGTTATTGCTGCGGGCTAACTGGGTATTAATTGCCCCGACCGTGGCCTCAACGCTCGACTGTCCCAGGCGGGTTTCGCCGCCCAGAAAGAGGAGCAAGGCCAGGCCAATCATAAAGACAACTGCCAGACCAAACAGCCCGCCCAGCACCAGAAACCGCCGCTGGTTGGCATGATTTGTCAACTCTACCACGACCTCGGCCAGGTGGTTTTCCGGCCGCCAGTTGGTAATAGTCCGCGAACTGAGCGAAAGTTGCCGCCCGTTCTTTTCGGCCATCAGGGCGGGCGGTTCGAACGGGTAATCAGGCCCGGTCTTGAAATAGAGAATATAACCGGGCGGTTCGGGGGCCGGCACGATAAAGACGGTCTGGCCTTCCGGCAAATCGCCCATCGCAACCTGGCCGTTTCCGGCGACCTGGTTTAACTCGGCTATTTCCTGTTGTAAGCGGTCCTGTCCGGCCCAATCGGCGGACCAGGGCTGCGGGGAGTTGCGTAGACTCATCGGCGTTCCTGAAAACCTGGGTTAGCTTCAAAACACTCTCTTATTGGCCGTTCTCCCGGAGCGTAAAGACGTAATAGTTCTGCGGGTCGTATTTTGGTATAACCGTCACCGGGCTGACGATTTTATCATTCGCGTCCACCACCACGACCGGGCAGGCCGCGTCTTTGGCGCAACCCAGGCCAAAATCGTTAAAAGGCGAGGTCAGGATTGCCGGGTTGGACGGCAAGGCCACGGTGGTATTCGGAAATTGCAGTTTTAGCCCCTTACCCACCAACGAAGGGCCGCTCATTTCGGCCAGCAGGTGAAAAGGCGTCGGGTCGTGATGGTCCAGGGACAACTTCTGGTTGTACATACCGGCGCTCAACTGGTAAATCGCCAGTTTATAGGGCAACCCGGATGTACCGGGAATAGTCTCCTGGCCGGGGCTGACCGGCGGCGTGGGAGTTGGCGGCGGCGCGACGGCAGTTGAGGCCGGCTGGGCGGCGGCGGTCAGGGCCGCGTTCTGGGCATTGACCGTTGCCTGGATAGCATCCAGCCTGTCCTGCTCGACAGCCTGGGCGGTGGCGGTGATCTGAGCCTGGGCGGTACGAGTAGCCTGCTCCTTTAGGACCGAGGCTGTGATGGACGCGTAAGCCGCCTGCGCCGTGGCGGTCTGCTGCCCGGTGGCGTCCTGTAATGGGTTGTATGGACCTGGTTCGTGGCTATTAATTTCATTTTGCTGCACAACAAACAAAATTAAAATTCCAAGCAAAAGCGCCAGCAGACCCGCCCCGATAAAGCCAAGCATACGGACCGGCTTCCGGCTCTCCTTGCGCTGCTGGCGGACATCCTGGCAAATCTGGTAAAGGTAATTTTCGGGCTGCCAGTTCGAAAGAAGGGCCGAACGAGCCTGGCTGTCGAACTGCCCACCCGCGAAAGCCGAAAAATCGGGCCGGGCGAGCGGGTAATTACCGCCGCATTGAAATTCAAACTGGTCCGTTTGGCCTTTAGCGGCGACCGCTTCAATCCGCCAGGTGCTTTCGTCAAGCTTCTCGCTGACCTTAACCCGGTAGCCGTGGTTTTGAAGCTGCTTGATTTCGTCCTGCAAACGCTGGCGGCCTTCGAGGCTGTGCCACCAGGCCGACTTTTTAGGGGCTAACCGGCGGTGTCCGGCGGGCATAACCGAGCGGACCGGCGGATAGCCCGGCGGGTCGAGCAAGGCCGCCACCTGCCGCTCGTCCACAATTTCGGGCTGGAGCTGGATGAAGTCGGCCAGGGTAGCGTCCAGGTAATAATAGTTAATATTTATCTGGCCGCCCGTTTCGGTGACAATCGGGTTGAGCAGGCGGTTAGGGTAGGCCGGGTCTTGCAAGAGGTCGAGCGAAGTATGCAAATCGCCGACGCTGGGCCGGGGAAAGTGGCGGGGGTGTTTATGCCACTCCCCCACGTAATCCACAAACGGGTGGGCCAGCCGCAACTCCTCCAGGCGGCGGTTGGCAAAGTCCACGTCCACGGCGAAAGTCAAACGCTGGTGGTCGGCCTGGGGACCGGCCCCGGTCGCGGTAAAGACCAGGATAGCGGTTTCGTCAAGCCAGCGCCCGACCAGAATCCCGCCCGTTTCGAGGTCGTCCGAAAGATAGGGCCGGGTTTCCGCCCGCATCACCAACTCGGCCTCGCCGCTTACCAAAAGCCGGACCGGGCGGTTGAAAAGGGCTGAACCCCCCTGCTGTTCTGTTTCTGAGCGCAAAGCTTTATTCATAGATTTTTTATCAGGTCGTCCGGGTCTTTAGCCGACCTGGCATTGCCCCTGGTAGACAAAGTTCAAGAATTGCACGAAAATCCGCTGGCGGGTATCGGGCAAGTGGCTGTTCCGGCCAATCTCGATAGCCCGGTTAATCGCGGTCAGCGCCTGAGTGTAGTTGGGCTTGACCCGGCAAAGATAGACGGCTTTAGCCTGATAGGTATCGGCCAGCCGGGCGCTTACCCACATATCGCCCGCCTCTTTCAGATAGCCGGGATTGCCCTGGTAGACCGGCTCCCAGGCCGTAATCGCATCGTCCCACCAGCCCGGCTGGGTAGGTGGGACTGTCGCGCCCTTAGCGTAACCGGCGGCCCAGGTCATTTCGTCGGTGGTGCGCTGGGCCAGGGTATCATAATTGCTCAGCCCTGCCGGAATAAGCGAGGGACTCCGGGCGAACCCGGCTTTAAGGGTGTCGCCGCGCGTCTTTGTAAGCGCGACCGCCTTGGCCAGGGTTTGCGGCGCGGCGGCCAGCTTGCGCTGGTCGGAGCTCTGCAACTCGCCCAGGCTGCGATAACTCAGAAAGAGTAGCGGCAAGCTGTCTTTGTAATCGGGCTGGAAGCTGGCAATCTTTTCAAAATTATCAATCGCCGTCTGGTAGTCCTTTTTCTGATAGGCGACCGAGGCGGTCTGGTAGGCCGGTTCGAGGTCTTGCAGTCCGGCTATATCCTTTGAGTTGCCACGGGCGGCAGCGGTAGCGTCGCGACTGGCCGTTTCGAGCCGGTCCAACCGGGTAAAGCCGACCAGCCAGGCCCCGACCCCGACCAGTAGCAGGGCTACCGCGATGGCAAGACCGGCCAGAATCAGGCGGCGCGTACCCGGTTTGAAAACTGTTGCCTTCATCCTATCTTTTCTTTGACGTTTCTCTCAAACCTTTTAACGTTTTATCCCTTTGGAACCGCCCTGAATTCATTTTAGCGCGGCATCCCAACTTCTAACAGGGACAGCAGCCGCCCAAATGCCGGACAATTCGGCTTCAACCGGCGTCGTGCTCCTGCTCCCAGAGCGTGGTCAGGCCGGTCTTTAGCAGGTTAAAAGTCAGGGGGTGCAGGGCGTAATTCTTGACAAAGCCGCCGCGCACCTCCACCAGGCAGGCTGCCACCAGTTCGTCCAGGGCCAGGTCCACCCCCGGCCCGCCCAGGCTTACCAGGCGGCTTTCCTCGATTTTGCCGGGCCAGTCTTGCATGGTCAAAAGGAGCTTACGGGCCGGGTCCGAGAGTTTGAGCCATTCGGCCCGGTACAGGTAGCGATAGAGAC
>CADDZM010000450.1 GCA_902812345.1 Chloroflexota bacterium
GTATTGGCCGTGAACAGGGTTTTCTTATTGTTGCCGTTTACGTCGATAATGTTAAGGCTACCCGCGTCAATATAAGCGAGTAAAGTCGCGGTACTGGCGGCAACGGTCGGGGCCGCTGTTGTAGTCGGGGCGGTAGTGGTGGCCGGGGTCGCTGTCGTTACGACGGCGGTTGTGGCAGGCGCGGCAGTCGTGGCTACCCCGGTAACGGTCGCCAGCGGGCTAACCGCGGCGGGCGTTGTAGCAGGCGCAGCAGTCGGGACCGCCTTGGTCGTAGCGACGCCGGTAGTCGCCGGAAAACCGGTCGGGGAAACGGGCGCCGGGGTGGAGGTGAGCGATTCGCCGCAAGCCGCCAGGGCCACCGAAAGAATTAAAATCGCAATCAGTCCGATAAATAAACTTTTTACCCTGAAATTAGTCATCGCGAGACCTTCTTTTCCTGTCCTGGTAAAAATCCAAGTGTTACATTTTACTTTAGCTTTTTGCTGATAGTCCCGTGTGCCCCATACCTACCATAATAACGCACAATTCGCGCCCTGGTTACAAATATAAAATGGAAATAGTGCCGCCTGGATTCAGGCAACACTATCTCCACTCCGGTAACGCTGCAAAATACCCAGGTCACCGGAGTCTAGCCATTTTGTAGCTAAACCGGGAAAACCGAGAGAAAGCCCATTCTCGTGTCGGGAGGCGGGCAAAGAAAAATTCCAGTTAGCGGGCCGTATGAGCGTTACTTGGACCAGTAATCACCTACTTTAGCATCGGCGACCATCGGCACTTCGCGCAGCACTTCTTTGGCCGCCCGTATCATTTCGTGTTCGACCAGTTTGCAGACTTCTTCGGCCTGGTCCTCGCGCACCTCGACCACAATTTCGTCGTGGACGGTATTCACCACCCGGGCATCGTAGCCCTGCAACTTCTCGCGGAGGAAGACGAGGGCCATCTTGGTCATGTCGGCGTTCGCGCCCTGGATTGGGGCGTTTTTGCCCCGGCGCTCGATTTCGGAAACCTTGCGGCGGTAGTCGGGGTCGCTGTGGTCCGGGAGATGATAGTAACGTTTGCGACCGAGCGGAGTCGGGCTGTAGCCAAGCCTGACCGAATCACGCCCGGCCTTTTCCAGCCATTTCGCTACACCGCTAAAGGCCTTAAAGTAGGCGCTAATCAGTTCGCGGGCTTCGTCTACAGTCTTATCAATGCGCAAGGCCAGACCCTGCGGACCCATGCCATAGGCGAGACCGAAGTTGATGGCTTTGGCCTGGGAACGCTGGGTCTTGGTGACATCTTCCGGCTTAATCCCGAACATCTGGCTGGCCGCCAGGATATGGAGGTCGCCGCCGGACTTAAAGGCGGTCAGGAAGCCGTCATCCTGGCTGAGTTCGGCCAGAATACGGAGTTCAGCCTGGGAATAGTCGCAAGTAACCAGCTTGTAACCCGGTTCGGCAATAAAACAGGCCCGGAAGTCCGAAGTCGCCGGGATTTGCTGCACGTTCGGGTTGGAGCAGGAGAAGCGGCCCGTATCCGCGCCGTACTGGATAAAGTCGGGGTGAATGCGACCGGTCTTTTTGCTGATTAGCGAGAGCAAACCTTCCCCGAAAGAGCCGAGCGTTTTCTCGTGGCCGCGATATTCCAACAACTTCCTGGCGGCGGGGTGATTATACTTGCTCAGAGTTGCTTCGGAGGTATCTTCTAAAACGATACCCAACCGGGCGAACTCGGCGATAATCTGCGGGCCGCTATTCAGGTTTATAAGATACTCGTCGCCGCCAAACATCGAAGACTGGCGCGCTCCGCCGCTCGGCAGGATGTCCATCAGTTCGGCCCGGACTGCGTCGCGTTTTTCGGCAACGCCTTCCAGGATTTTGCGCCATTTGACCACATCCAACTTACAACCGTTCAATTCGAGGTCGCCCACGGCCAGAACGCACTTGAATTCCAGGTCGGCGACGGTCAACAACTTTTCCTGTTTAAGTTTTTCCAGTTGCATAGAGTAAATCGGGAAAAGGGCCATAACGTCTTTGGCGGCGTAGGTCAGTTGTTCCGGCGTGAGGTTTAGCGAGGACTGGCCGTAGAAAGTTTTGCGGACCGACTTGTCCATCACTTCGCCCAGGTAGCGTTTGGTGATTGCGGCCAGGTTGACTTCCATGCCTAGCCCGGCGGTCAGAAGACGCTCGGCCAGCATTGTATCGTAAATATTGGTCAGGGCGATGCCGGTATTCTGCTTTATCATTTCGTAGTCGAACTTGGCGTTTTGCAGCAGCTTTAGCGACTTTTCGTTTTCCAGCAGAGGTTTAAAAGCGCCCAGCGGCACCCGGACGGCATCCACGATGTAGCACATTTTAGGTGAAGCGACCTGGACCAGCAGCAGTTTGGCCTCGTAAGGGTCCAGGCCGCTGGTTTCGGTGTCAACCGACAAAATTGGCTCATCTTTGAGGATTTCGACCGCTCGTTTAAGGTTTTCCTCGTCGGTAATGAGTTCGTAATTAATCGGCGGCATGCCGGTCGCCGGGAGGGCCGGGAACTGGTCGCCCTTAAATTCATCAAGATAAATCTGGCCGCGCGCTTTTCTGGGAGCAGGTTTAGCGGCAGGCGCTGGTGCCGCAACCTGGGCCGGTACTGGCCGGGCAGCCGCGCGGGTGGCTTCTCGGACAGCCTGCAAGCGGGCTTCATAACGCCGGTTCAGTTCGATATAAACTTCGTCTGAGAGGAAATCGGCTTCCGCCGGAAGAAAAGAGGGCAGGGGGACTGGCAGCAGATTCGGCAAAAGTTCGGTCTCGTCAATCTCGATAGATTCAATATTATCATTATCATTATCGAAACTACCGTCCGAAGTTAAGGAGGCCGGGTCGAGACTCCACACGGTATGCTGGCTGCGCTCTTTGAGTTCCATGCCGTTCCCAATTCTTTTTGAAGCAGGTCGTAATCTACCAGGTTGTCCCTGTAAAATTTGTTCTGTTCCAGTTATAATTACCTGCGCAATAGCTTTTTAGAACAATTTTACTACTATAATTCTACCCGAAAACCTTATTTCTGTCACCCCCTTTATCAACAAGTTTTATCCACGACTTATCCAGAAGAGTCCACTTATCAACAGGCCAGCCTGTTTGTAATTTTTCCATTTTCATGCTATCGGTCTGGAATAGGGCTTCCCGGCAAATACTGGCATTTGCTCCTGGAAATTAGAAAAAGGCGGCCATGTGCAACTTACGGCCTTAAAATTGCGTAGAAATTGCCATAGAAACATTCTGGATTTGTGGAACAAGAAAGGAAAGATTTTAATAAATGAATAAATTGTGGCAGATTCACCGGCATATGGGCTTCCTTTTACTCGGCCTGATGAGCAGCGCGGATGACGATAGCGACAGTATGGGCAGCGAAAGCAGCGGGAGCGGGGCCAGCGACGAAAGCAGCGGCACCAGTGACGAAGCTTCTTCGCTTTCTTCTTTCTACAGTTCGGCTGAATCAAGTTCGGGCGGCGGCGGCGGACGACGCCGGGCCTACCAGCGGGGCTACCGCGACGCCCAGGGGTACGACTATAACGATTACCGGAGAATTCCGCGTGGCCGCCGCCGCTATTAGAAAATATATCGAGCGAGGTAAAAACTGGTGGGAGAAACCCCGGCCAGACCGGGGCGCGCCCCGCTTGCGCTTCTGGGCTATCCTGGCCTGGCAAACCCTGCGAGGCCGGGATTTGTTGCCGCTTAGCGAGGAAACCCGCGACGTTTACGAAGCCCACGGCCTGGAAAATATTCCCGCCGAGGGTAGTTTTTCGCTCGCGGTCAACCACACCATGCGCCGCTGGACCCCCCGCCTCCTTTCGGCGGTCCACGCCGCGGCCATGGAGAAACGCCCCGAATATGCCCGCCAGTGGATTGTTATTGTCGGCTACCGGGAAGCAAAAGTGGAAGGCCGGGGCCGACCGGCCCGCGCCTTTATTCTTACCTTGCGAAAGATTCATACCTGGATTTACCGGCGCTGGTCTTATAACGCCTTACGCTTGCCCATGGACAACCAGCGGGCTGGTTTGCTGGCGTTACGCAACTGGAAACTGCGAGCCAGGCAGCAGCCGAGCGTGGTCTTCCCGGAAGGCCGCGGTTCTAAGTGCTTGTAAAGAATTAATTTGAGCTAAAATTAGCAGCAGCTCTAGGGCCGATCCCACGTGGCCGAATGGTGTAATTCCAGCGAGGACAAACTGTCCCATACTCGATGTTTAACTCTC
>CADDZM010000451.1 GCA_902812345.1 Chloroflexota bacterium
CGGTACCGGCTCATGTGCCTTCGATGAATTCGGCACTCTGCACGCTGTCTGGTCTTACCGGGGCGAGAGCGGCAACTATAATTTTTATTACAACTCGGTCCAGAAAGGTTCGGGCAACGTTCCGCTGGTCCGCAATCTGACCCAGGAAATCTACGGCCAGGATAAATACACTCTGGCCGCCCATATCGCTGTTTCGGTTCAGCAAAAGAAGGTTTTCATCGTCTACCAGGTCCGGGGTGAAGGCGGCGACCCGCTCATGTTTATCGAGAGCGGCACCCAGGGCAACACCTGGAGCAAGCCGGTCCAGCTCGGTGTCCTGAGCGGCTACCGCCCGGCCGAGTCTGACATCATCGTGGACAAGGCCGGTTTGCCCCACGTCTTCTATGGCGTCTTCCGGGATGGTGGACCATCTGTTATTAACCACCGAGAGCGATTGGCGGACGGCCGCTGGACTCCTGACGAGAATATTCTGGGCGACAAGCAGACCCGGCCGATCTGGACGCAGGCTGAACTCGACCCGAATAGCGGTGACATTTATGTAAGCTGGCTGGAAGTCCAGAGCGGTGTTTCTCGCTGGGATGCCGCTACCGGTAAGTGGTCTTATTCTGAGAATATCAGCGACAGCAGCGCTCGGGCTTTCTTACCAACGATTGCCGTCAACTCGCAGACCGGCACCGTGTGGGACATCTGGACCGATGACAAAGACATCTGGGCCAGGCAGAGCACCGACAAGGGCGCGACCTGGTTGCCCAGGGAGCGGGTGGTTAACCTGGGGGCTGCTAAAATAGGCCGGATGTTTGGCCTGAAAGCTCGTTCGACACGGGGTATCATTTACCTGCTCATTTCGGCGGACCAGCTCGACCCGCTTTATTATGTCGGCCCAACCCTGCAGCTCCAGACCTTTAACCAGAGCGTCTTTTCGCAGCCGGTAACTCCAACGGCTACCCCGACTGCTACCCCAACCGCCACGGTCGCGCCAACTGTCGCACCCACGGCCACCCCTGCGCCAACTAACACACCGGCCCCAACAGCTACACCGGCTCCACCTCCGCCTACGGCAACGGCAACTGCTACAGCGGTGCCTCTCACGGCCACGCCTAAACCGGCCGCGACGACTGCTCCGGTCCCGGCTCAGGTGCCAGGCCAGTCCCAATCGCAGGACCAGGGCCAGAACCAACCGGTGGCAACCGCACAACCTCAGGGGCAAAACCAGGCCGCTTCAGCCCCGACAAATCCGCCGCCTCCAACCGTCGCGCCTACTACCCGAACGGCAGATGAGGTTCAGGCTACCGCCGTCGCTCAGGCCCAAAGAATAGCAGCGGCCACACCTCAAACTCTGGTCATTCCCGCTCCACCAGCAGGTACAGGCGGCCGAGGTCCGGCGCTGGTGCTGCCAACTGCGACACCTCTGCCGACTTTTACGGTTGCTCCAACGACAATAATCAGGCCCACGGCCACGGTTAAATCAGTTGCAAGTCCAACGGCTGCAAGAACGACCCAGGCGCAGGACAGCCAACCAGTAACGACAACTCAAATTGTAAGTAGCCCGGTTCCTGCTCCGACCGCTCCACCCCCGCCCGGTGCTCTATGGCTGCTACCGTTGGGCCTGGTAGTAACCGGGAAGGGTCTTCTGAATTTGTTTGGTTTGATTTTCAGGTCTTAATATGGTTTTCCGTGTTTTGGGATATGTGGCTTTCAAACTTAGCTCGGAAGGTGGGAAATGAGCGCGAAATCTAAGAACAGAGTGACGAATAACTCTTACCTGGTGGAAGCGGTGCCGTCTGAAGCAGCCAGAGCCAGGCTCACGGTCTGGAGCGAGCTTAAAAGGCTGCTGGGCAGCCCAGGGCGGTTTGCGGCTACTTTATTTCTGGTACTCGCGCCGGGCCTTTTAGCAGTAAGCGGTGGTCTCGACCTTCTGAGCACCTGGCTTTACACCGTTTCGCACCACGTCCAGAGTGACCCCCGTCCGACAGTCAATATTGTGGAGTGCCTCCAGGACCAGACCAAAGAACTCTGCCGTGGGGTGGTCTGGGCCAGCCCGGCTAATGCCAGAAAAATGACGCTTTACCCCTGGCACGAGTTTGATTTGATAAACCGTTACGAACCCTGGCTTTTCATCGGCTTCTTTGCCGTTGCCCTTATATCCTTTGCGGCAGTAGGCAGCCCTAACGCCGCCAGGATTGGGCAGACCCTTAAAGAGGTGTTTGGATTTAAGAAAATAGGACGGGCTAAGGGAAAGGATAACTTATTCGATTTATCACCAGAGCCGGAGAATGGTCCGGTGCCGCGCGCTTTACTGGATTTGGAACATCCGGGGGAATTCTGGAATAAACATCTGCTGCTCGGGGAATTTATACCGCGCCACTGGGAAACCAATCCCGGCTACTTCTGGTATGACGCGGAAGCCAAACCAATCCCCTACTGGTTGAACCTCAATATCCTCAGAACGGGCCTGGTTATCGTCGCTCCGCAGGGCAGCGGTAAGACCGCTTCGATCTTCAAACCGCTTCGAACCTTCGTGGACCGCAGCCGTTCAATGGGGATCTTCTTTGATGTGAAGAGCAGCGAGAATGCCAACGGCACCGGGACAGACTTCCCGCCGGAACTCTTTGACCTTAACTTTGACGCCGCCCGCCCTGACTCGATCAAGCTGAACCTGTTTGCGGGACAGACCCCGGCGCAAGCGGGTGAAAGGCTGGCCGAAGCTTTAATCCCTGACCTGGGCGGCGATAAAGCCTACTTCTCAAATAATGCCAAGTCGGCTATGGCGACCATAGTGGCGAGCTTCCACGCAATCTTTAACTCGTACCCGACGCTGGTCCAGATACTTAGCTATCTGAGCAACCCCGAAAATCTGGAAAACCTGCATAAACGTTTGTTGAACCGCGCAGGTGGCCCGCAGGGTGCCGATTTTCTACGGCTTTCTACCCTGCTGCAGCGAGTTATCAATCTCTCCCAGAACAAGACTACCGACACCCTGGGCAACCTGGCCACGGCCCTGGAACCGCTGGTGACAGATGTGGCCGCCAAACTCCTTGTTACCAACCCGGAACCGGGAGCTTACACCATCGAGCAACTTTTGAAAGCGCCCAGGCTTATCCGGCTGGCGCTGCCGGTAGCCAACAACCCCCGCATCTACCCGATTATAGGCCGTCTGGTCCTGGCACAGTTCACCTATGGGGTGCTATCACCCCAGTGTAACCGCCAGCTTTTTAAACTAATCGCCGTAGACGAGGCCCGGTTCTTTATCACAGACAACGTGGCAAACGGCATGGCCCAGGCCCGCTCCAGTAACGCCGGGTACGCTCTCAGCTTCCAGACCCTGACTCAGATTCGGGACGAAACCCTGCTCGACAATATCTTTGCCAACGCCGGGTCAAAACTGGTTATGGGCAAGGTCGGCGACAAAGACGCCGAAAGGTTTAGCCGGTTATTCGGCACCATCGAACTACCCTATCTCTCACATTCCAACAGCACCAACGAGGGAACAAACCGCAACAACGGCCATTCCTACAGCCGGGGGTCAGAGTTTGAATTTATGTCGAGTGGTCTGTCTGGCTATGAGTCTCGGGCTACCAGGGCGACCAGCAACGGGCGCAGCACCAGCTCCGGCAGCAGTCAGGGTACAAACCTCTCTACCCGCGCCCGGCGGCGGTTTATGGACAGCGAGGTGCGAGAGTTAGAGCAACGCCACGCCATTATCGAAAGTAGCGATGACCACGGCCGCCAGTGGTTCGCCCAGGTCATCAATATGGACGCCCGCCGGGTCAAGGAACTCGAATTAGAGGTTAGCAAAGAAATAGTCCGGCTGATACGGAAAGGTTTTAAAGGGAGTATTGAAGTTCACCCGCTAGCCCTGACTATAACGCTGCCGACCCAACCCGAAGTAAAAGCGGTCAAAAGATTGAAAGGTGTAAGTGTAAAAACCCAAACGCTTGCGACTCCGAATAACGGGACGGTCACACGGCGGCTTACTCCAGGTAAACCCATCGTGGTAGAAGGTGAAATTATTCTCGCGTCAGAAATCGAAACCGGGGACGACACGGGACAGGAAACTACCAGAGACTTACTCCGGTCAATCGGTCTGCCGGAAAATGAAGTAAACGAACTGGCCCAAATAATTGCCGATACGAACCATACTGATGACGACCTTATCCGGCTGATTGAAGTTTTTAAAACCAGAGACCCCGATAACCTGGCCGATCTGGTGG
>CADDZM010000452.1 GCA_902812345.1 Chloroflexota bacterium
CAAATACCTGGTTGGTTTATCACAATACCAACCAGGCCACCGCCTTCCAGCCTGAACCGGCTCTCTGGAAAGAGCGAGCCAGGTATTACCAGCTTGTCGCCCTGGTAGAAGCCGGTTCTCTGGAAGAAGTCTTCAGGTTAACCAACCATATTGACCACGACTGGCGCGAAAATGCCCTGGTTAAAACCATGTCGCCTGCCCCAACTCGCTCTACTACCGTGGGCGATGTGATTGTCCAGGACGATAAAGCCTGGCTGGTTGACCGGAAAGGTTTCCGGCGCATCGTTTGATCTGATTTCTCCTAATTCCCTCTCAACTTTCCTCCGATACTTTCTTACCCTGACAAATTACAACTCGATTCATCTGACCCGGTCCCGGGTTACTTTGGCTATCCCGGCTATTTCTAAAAAGTAGCCGGGATTTTACTTCAACACTTTTGAAAGGAAACGAACTATGACACAGAGCTTTAGTCCGAATGGCTTTACCAGTCCGGTGACTGCCCCGGCTGAAATACCGGATATAGCCAGCTCAACTGTAATTCAGGCTGGTCCTGGAAATACAGTTGTAAATCCGCTGGCCCGGTTACAGCAGTTGGAAGCCGAACTCAATACGGTGCTGATTGAACGCAACGAGGCGATTCGAGCGGCCCTGATTGCCCTGATTGCCGGGCAGAACATGGTCTTGCTTGGACCTCCGGGCTGTGGTAAATCCTTGATTGTAACTGAACTGGCCCGGCGCATCCAGGATACCAGCGCCACCGGTACAGGTAAGGGGCTGACCTGCTTTACCCTGCTTATGACCAGGTACACCGACCCGGATGAGATTTTTGGACCCATCAGTTTGACCGCCCTCAAAAACGACGAGCGCAAACGGACAACCACCCACAAGCTGCCGGAAGCTCATTTTGGATTTTTGGATGAGGCGTTTAAGGCGGGGTCTGCGGTCCTCAATGCCCTTTTGACCGTGATGAACGAGCGCGAGTTTGACAATGGAGGGGCAAGCCGCCTGAAGGTTCCGCTTATAAGTTTGTTCGGGGCCAGTAATGAACTGCCAGAGGGCCGGGAGTTGGAAGCTTTCTGGGACCGCTTTTTACTGCGGTTGGTGGTTAGCCCGGTGAGTGAAGCCGGGTTTGAGAAACTTTTCAACCTTTTGATGAGTCCGCCATCCACGCCAACCGCCTTTCTCACTTTAGGCGAATTGCAGACCCTGCAAGCGGCGGCCCGCCGGATTGGTTTCTCACCCTCGGTCAAAGGGGCTTATCTCAAGCTCAGAAAAAATATGGCGGCAAAGGGCATTACGGCCAGCGACCGCCGGTGGACCCAATGCCTCATCCTTCTGCAATCTCACGCTCTGCTCGAAGGCCGGCAGACGGTTGAGGAGGATGACCTCTCAATTCTCGAAAATGCTCTCTGGAATACACCCGAACAGCGCAGCGACATCAAAAAGCTGGTGGGGCAACTGGCTAACCCGGTGGCAGCCAGAGCGGTCGAGTTCTTTGACCAGGCTTCTAATATCCACCAGACCGCTCTCACCGCCTTTCGCAAAGCGAACGATGACGACGAGCGAAGCCGGGTCATTGTGGATGCGGTTGGCAAGTTAAAGGCCACCCTCAATAATCTCATAACTACCTGCGCTACCGAACACCGGGCAATTCTTGAGGCCGGAGGCCGAGATGGCGTGAAAAACGTGGTTGCCACTCTTACAAAAGCCAGCCAGACCCGCAGCCTGAACAAGGTTGAGAATATCATCGTGCAGGTCAGCCGGATGCGTGACGAACTGGTAGAGCACGTTTCCTGAATTCTTGAAAAGTGTCCAGGGTCTGCCGGAACTTTAACGATAATATCAGAACGATAAGAGGGAGGCTGAATAATTTCAGCCTCTCTTCTGGTAAATACACGGCCCAGGCTCATATTTCTTATCGAAGCATACAAAAAGGAAGGAGACAATAAAAATGCCAGAGGGAAAAATAACTACCTCTAACGCTTTCCCAGACAAAGTTCTTGACGAGAAAGCTTTAGGAAAAGGGGAAAGCACCCAGGCTGTTATCCACGATATTTATGATGCGGCAACTTTTGAGGAAGCCCAGGTAACTTATAAAAAACTGGGTGAGACCGCAATCAGCCGGAAAGAAAGCCTTTCTACGGCTCCAGCCCTGCTTGAGGATATTTTCTACGCCTTTCACAAGCCGGTTGTTCAACTGGTTGAAGCGCAGGAAATGGCCGCCAGCCACTTACTCAACCGCCAGATGGTAGAGCAAATGGTTTCGACCACCGAATTCCAGGAACTGCACCACACTACGGCAGGTGATGAGATTGCGGCCGCAATTGCAACGGTCGGGGCTGGTGAGCGGATGCTGCAAAGCCTGGATAAGAGCACCCAGCGGCGCATAAACGAACTTGCCCGGTTAGAGGCACAAATCCAGAGTCTCATGATGCAGGCTGAAACTCTGGAAGGGCTGGCAGACGAACAGCCGGACGCGCAAGCTGCCGGAAAAATGGCCCGCCGGGCCGGAGAATTGCACCGGCAAGCCAGTGAAGCCGTTACCAGCCGGGATAAACTGGCCCAAAAACTGATCCAGCCGCTAGAGATTGAGCGCCTGGAAAACGCCTCCCGGCAGGCCGTTCGAGGAGCAATTTCCCAGGCTGAACAGGAGATAAACGACCTTAATGAAGCGGTTAAGGCTTACAGTGGTGGATTTGATAATAAGGCCGGTTGGGATAACGGCGGCGCAGGCGCATGGCCGGGAGAGCTAAGTCTTAATGCGGCGGACAAAGTTAAACTGGCTCTCAGGGTAAGAACCAACCCCAAACTTCAGAAAATAGCCGAAGTGTGCGGTCGGTTTACCCGGATTGCCTTAACCGCTCAGAAAACCAAAGTGCACCAACCGCCGGATGAAGTGGTTGGTATCAGGACGGGCGACGACCTGGCTCACCTGGTGACAAGCGAACTGGCTCTGGTAGCCGACCCCGTTCTGGAAACCCTCTTTTACGCTCGTTACGCCGAGAAGAAATTACTCCAGTACGAGTTGGATAAGCGGGAACCCCAGGGCCGTGGGCCAATCATAGTGGCCCTGGACAGCAGCGGTTCTATGACCGCTGCTACCCATGACGGTTTAACCCGTGAGGTCTGGAGTAAAGGGGTCGCCCTGGCCTTAATGGCAATCGCCCGGCTGCAAAAACGCGAGATTGCCATCATTCACTTTTCGGACAATGCACAGGTTCGTGTAGATGTCTATCAAAAAGGGCTTGCCAGTCCTGTTGAAGTAATGAGTACAGCCGAACATTTTTATGGCGGCGGCACCGAATACACCACCTGGATGACCGAAGCCCTGAAACTGGTGGACCGGTCTGCTTTCAACCAGGCTGACGTGATTATTGTCAGCGACGGAGAGGTCTATATTCCGCCTGCTGGGGTGGCTGAGTGGAACCGGCGGCGTAAGGAACGTGAGATGCGGTGTTATGCGGTTCTAATCGGTGAGACTTACGGAGTAGATGCGCTTGCTTCTATCAGTGAAAGTGTTACGCCACTCTTAGATTTAACCCAGGACGGCGAAGCTCTTAGCACCATATTCAGCATCTAATTATTCTCAATCTTATTTCACTTCTTAACCAGAACCTGATAACCAGATCTAACTCTTTTTGGGCATTCCATTTGGATTAGGGCCGGTTCAGTTTGCCAGCCCTATTTCTTCTTTTCTAAACCGCAAACAATTAGCGAAAGCGAGGTGCAACTTTGCAAATTCTGGCAGAGTGGGCGGGTCACTATTATGACCCGTCCGAAAACAGCGACAAAATTTGGGCTAGCTCGTATACCGACACCGGCGATTATTTCTGTGTTTGGGGAAGGCGGGGAAACCGTAAATACCAGTCTTTAACCAAACAATTTGGCAGCGCCACGGCGGCCCGCCTTGAGTTTAACAAGATGGTTCACCAGAAGGAGCATAAAGGTTACCAAAATGTTCCTTTCGAAAATTCCCAATTTGGTAACATTCCGAGTTTTAAGCATAGCGTGAGTGTGGGTGGAAATACTCAAACAGGTTCCGGAAAGATCACCAGGCAGGGTTTGCTGGAGCGCATTCAACGGCTCACTAACCGGGTCAGATGTCGTTTTGAGCCGGACGTTTTGCTGGTAGAGTTCAACCAGCTAAGGGTAGTCACCGGGCTAGTTCTGGAATATAACGATCGGCTCGGAACGGATA
>CADDZM010000453.1 GCA_902812345.1 Chloroflexota bacterium
CGGTTGGACCTGGTATTCCTGTTCGCCGTCGACGTGTAACACTTCCCGGCTGGTGACGAGGCTTTTAAGGCCCGGCGCGACCCCTAGCAAATCGGCCATTAGACCGGCGGCTCCGATAACCTGCTCGAAGTTGTCCAGGATGAGCAGGATTTCTTTTTCTTCCAGAAACTGGTTGAGGTTTTCGGCCACGGGCAGGTTGCCGCTATCCTTAACGCCCAGTACCTGGGCGATAACCGGGCCAACCAGGGCCGGGTCGTTCACGGCGGCAAGCGAAACAAAAAAAATGCCATCAGGGAAAATATCACGCAGTTCGGAAGCGACCTGCAAGCCCAGGCGAGTTTTGCCGGTCCCGGCTGAACCGGTGAGGGTGAGTAGCCGGATATCGGGATGCAAAAGTAAGCCGCTAACTTCGGCTATTTCGCGCTCCCTGCCTATTAACCTGGTAGTTAAATTAGGTAATTCAGACTTAGACCACACACCTGGCTCCTGGGTTAGATTTTGACAGCCGGTACGTCGAGAAGCTTTGCAAGTCTAACGCCGTGGCAGTTGAGTAATTAATTCTTACTACATGATGCCTTAGATTGCACCTGGTTTCTGTGACATAAGTCATATTGACAGGCCCAAAAGTGAATTATACTTGGGGAAATTTAGACGAACTCGTTCGCGTCTATGTACTTTTACATAGATATTTTTGGTTATAGTAGTTTTTACTTACTCCCCTACAGGCTTTTTTTATTCCGCTTAGAACCAATCAAAACCCAGGCAGCCCGACGCCAGTGGGCGAGCTGCCTGCCCGTTAGCTTCAGCTACAAATAAAACCGCGCTATCGCCTTCTAAAAAGGCCAGTTGTTGGCTATCCGGTGACCAGACCGGGTGGCGGGTTTCGCTGCGAGTGGCCGCCGAACCCAGCAACGTTTTAACCGGGAAGCTGTTGTCTAGGTTGATATTGTTTAAAACGGCGACCTGGTTGGCGCTTTTGGCGGTTACCGGGTACTGGGTCTGCGTTTCAAAAGCCAGGCTTTTACCGTCTGGCGACCAGCCAACCAGCCCGGCGGCATCCCCGGCAGCGGTCAAAACTTTGGGCGTGCTGTCTTCAAGCGTCAGGGTCAGAATTACCCCGGCCCGCAAGCCGCTCGGCCCAACCGCGTCGGCGCTCACCGTGATATGCTTGCTGTCGGGATGCCAGGCGACGGCTTTGAAGTAACGCAAATCTAAATTAATGTCCGGCGGAATAGGCGTAAAACTGGCGTTTGCCAGCCCCATTGACTGGCCTTTGCTTTCAAGCAGGGTGCGTCTGGCTTTATTTGTAACATTATAGACGGCCACCGCGTTCGGGCCGCGCCCTAACCGGCGGGTGGTCGGGTCGAGCGAAGTTCCGGACGGGCCGGGAATAATATAGGCCAGCCGCACCCCATCGGGCGACCAGCTTGCCCAGCCGCCTTCGCCGAGTGACTGCTGTTTGCCCGTGGCGGCGTCATAAAGGACAAGGGTGGTCTGGTCAAACTCGTCGGCCAGGCCGTCGTTATTGGTGTCAGTCGCCCGCGTCAGGACCAGGGTCTTACCATCCGGCGACCAGCTTTCCGCCAGGACCACACCGCCGCCATCAAAATTTATGGGTTTGACGTTACCCGCCAGGTCCACCAGGACCGGCTGATTCTGGCGGCTGATAGGGTCTAGCCGGAAGGCCGCTACAAGCAGTCCACCGGGCGAAACTTCCGGGTCGCTGAACTGAGCTTTTCCCGCCAATAGTTTCGCCGAGTCGTCTTTAGGGTTTACTACATAAAGGCCGCTTGTCGTACCGACGACCAGCGAATCTTCTGGCAAAGCCTGACCGGGCGCGGCCTGAAACCGGCTAGTTGCCGGGTTAATCGTGGCGGGTGGTGTCGGTAACGGGCGGTAACCGCCCGGTGTTATTTTAGGAGTGGCGGTTGCCGTCGCGGCGGGCTGGTTCGGGAAAGTTACAGCGGGCGTAAGCGGGTGAAGGGGGTCCGTCTCCGCCAATGTTACCGATTGTGTCAGCGCGGCAGTCGTGGCGGTGGTTGGGGGAGTAGTCGGGGTAGTGTCCCCGGTGCAGGCTGCCAGTAGCAGCGTCAGGAGGAAGGACAGGCTGGATTTTACTGTCCAGGAAATTACTTTTTGGTTGAAAAGAGCGTAAATCAAGAAATTCCTGTTTTCTACTGGCCGAGCCGGGTTACAGAGTAGCGCATGCCGCTCAAACTCATCACAAAGCCTTTAAGTTCCAGCATTACAAGCTGACTGCTGACCTCGGCGGTGGGTAACCCGCTTTCCTGGCAAATCTCGTCAACGTGGACAGGCTCCCCGGCCTGGCGCAAAATCTTTAGAAGCTGGCGTTCGATGTCGCTATCCCCGGCCGCAAGAAGCTCCTGCCGGGTCTGGCGGTCCTGGGCATCAAACAGTCCTCCCGGCCTTAATTCCTCCAGGATTTCCTCGGCGCTGGTAACAAGCCGGGCCGAGCCTTGCCGGATAAGCCGGTTGACCCCCGCGCTGGTTGGGTTGTAAATGCTGCCCGGCAGGCCAAAAACCTCCCGGCCCTGCTCGACCGCAAAATCCACTGTGATAAGCGCGCCGCCCTTGATGTTTGACTCGACCACAAAGACGCCCAGCGACAGGCCGCTGACAATCCGGTTGCGAGGCGGGAAGTTGGCCGCTTCTGGCTGCACGCCGGGCGCGTACTCTGAGATAATGGCGCCGTTAGGGGAATTGGGGTCGGCAATTTTTGCGGCCAACCCCCGGTTTTCGGGCGGGTAAATCACGTCCACCCCGCTACCGAGGACGGCCAGGGTTCGGCCCCCGGCTTTAAGGGCTGCTTCGTGTGCGACCGTATCAATTCCTTTGGCGAGGCCGCTCACGATGGTCACGCCCTGCCCGGCCAGTTCGGCGCAGATACTGGCTGCCGCGCTTCGCCCATAATTGGTGGCCTGGCGCGTCCCGACTACGGCCAGGGCCAGGTTATCCTGTGGCATAAGCTCGCCTCGCAGGTAGAGGACGGGCGGCGGTTGGTCAATCTGGCCCAGCCGTTCGGGGTAATTGGGTGAACCGAGCGTGGCGATTTCAATGCCCTTCCCGGCCAGCTTTTCCATTTCCCGTTCGGGGTCGAAATTTGGCCGGAAGTTCAAGACCCGCTCGATTAGCTTTGGCTCCAGGCCAGCCTGCATAAAGTCCCCGGCGCGGGCGGCCCAGGCAGCTTCCAGGCTGCCAAAGTAGTCGAAAAGACGCCGCAGCCGGACCACACCGATGCCTCCGACCCGGCTGAAAGCCAGCCAGTATTTTTCGTCACCGGCAATATAGGGTTTATCTTCGTCTACCAGTGGCATGGGTGTTTTAGAGTTTGTAATAAAGTAATTGGTTTGTTTTTGGAAGCGCCCCGGAAATGTATCATAACTTGCCGGGCGGCGCAACTGCTTTATTTTAAGGACGGCAGTTCAAAATAAAAGGTTGTCCCGGCTCCCGGCGCGCTATCGAATCCAATGGTGCCGTGGTGTTTTTCGACAATAGCCTTTGAGATAGAAAGGCCCAGCCCTGTGCCGCCTTTCTGACGAGTAGTCGAGGAGTCCGCCTGGGCGAACTTCTGGAAAATATTCTTGCGGAATTCATCCGGGATGCCCGGTCCGTGGTCGCTGATGCTAACCCGCACGGCTCTGTCTTTAGGGGTTACCGCAACCTGTACCGTATCCCCGGTGGGCGAAAACTTGGCCGCGTTGGATAAAAGGTTGGTCAGCACCTGCAAAATCCGGTCGCTATCGGCCCTAATTTTAATTTCCGGGCCGGTCTTTTCAAGGTGAAGTGTGACCCCAAGCTGGGTCGCGTATGCCTGGTTAGACTCCAGAGCTTGCTCTATGATTGGGCCAAGCTCGAGTGGTACCATCTCAAAGACCATTTTGCCCGACTCAATTTTCTCGATGTCGAGAATATCATTGATGAGCCGCACCAGCCGTTCACTGTTTTTGTAGGCAATTTCAATCATAGTCATGGCCTGGGGCGGTACTTCCCCGGCAACCCCGCCCAACACCAGGCCCAGCGAACCCCGGATTGAGGTAAGCGGCGTCCGCAGCTCGTGGCTGACCGTTGAAACGAATTCATTTTTCAATTTCTCGACCGCTTTGCGCTGGGTAATATCTTGAATCATTACCATGCCAGCCACGATTTCGCCTTCTTCGTCGCGCACCGGCACC
>CADDZM010000454.1 GCA_902812345.1 Chloroflexota bacterium
ATCCCAAATTCGGCGCGAGGCTGTCCGAATCCCCGGCGTCGGCCAGTTCGATAGTCTGCCACTGGCCGTCCGGCATGAGCCTGTTGACCTTCGTGCTTTGTGCGGTGCCAACCTGGTAAAGAAGCGGCGTATCATTGGAGGCATTATCGCGGGCAATCCCGGCGATAGCCTGGCTGGTGCCGTTGGTGTACCAGTAGTTGACCAGCTTATCCTGGCTATTGTACTTGTTGATGCGACCCCCGGCCCGGTCGTTGACGTAGATATTGCCCTGGCCGTCCACGAAAATCGAGTTGGGGTCGGCCAGGTAAGAAGCCCGCCGTCCAATTTTCCAGGTAAAATTAAAATTGCTGTTGTAGTCGAGTAGCTGGCGGCCCAAAAGACCCAGCAGCACGTCGTTGGGCGGCTGTTTTTCAGGGTGATACTCAAAACGGGCGCGCTCGAACCACTGAGTCAGATAATAGCCGCCGCTGACCGGCTCGAATTCAAGGTGTTCCTCGCTGATGGGCAGGCCGAACTGTTCCTGGCCGCCGTTCTGTTTCCAGTAGTCGAGAAACCGGAAGCGCAAATTGTGGCCGGTTTCCGAGAAATACATCTGCGCGGCCGCCGGTAAATCAGGGTCCACCAGCGGGCTGGCTTTCTGAAAATCAGGGTCAACTTTGAGAGCTTCCCGCCGCAACTCTTTACCTAAAAGGCCGAGTTGGACCTGGTTGCCGGTACCGTTCGAGCCAGGATGTAACTCAAAGCGGTTGCGCTCGAAATACTGGGTCAAATAGCTCTGGCCGGTTTCGGGGTCGGTCATATACTGCGGGTCGGAAATAGGCAGGCCGAAGGTTACCACGCCGCCTTTTTGCTGCCAGTATTTTAGAAATTCGCCGCTGACGGTCTTGCCGGTCTGGGGAAAGGTTTGGCTGTCGCCGTCCGCCCCAAAAGGGCGAGCGGTCACAACCGGGGCCAGAGTGAGCAACGGCAGACCCACCAAGAGGGTTATACACAAGGAAGCGATTCTGGTTAATAATTTCAAGTTAAATTTTTGGACCATAATGGATTTGGCTATTTACCTTTTAACAAGCCGTTTGACAGGCCGGAGAGCGGCAGATTGGTAATAATTATGACAATGGTGTCCCCGGCCTTAAAGTTTTGTTTTCCCAGAAGCACGATTCGGGTGAGCAAGTTGTAATCGGCCTCGGACCAGGGGCCGACCGCAATCACCATCGTACCGGTCCGGGAAGCGTCCTCTTTTTCATAAAGGACAGCCTGGCTTTTGACCCTGCCGATAGCCGCAATCGAGCCAATATCAACCTGCCCGGCCCGCCGGTAGCTGAGTTTGGGCATTTCGGCGTCGTAAAAGCTCCAGAAATCGCCCGGCAGCCCGGCCATACGGTAAAAGTTTAACTTGGCGTTGACGCTGGCTTCCTGCCCGACGAGGCCGACTAACGCCTGGGTGATGGTGCCGTAAAAACCGGCCCCCAGGTCGAGCGATGCCAGCGACGGGTAGAGCGGCATATTCGGCCGGGTGCTGACCAGCGTCGTATCCGGGATGATTATCTGGGCCGGTACCTGGCCGTAAGTAAAGCCGCTAAAGATGTTCACCAGAATATCCTTTTCGTGGATTTGCCCGGCGACTTCGGCGTTATAGGTCTTTAGCTGGACCAAATCCGAAGCCGAAAGCGGCCCGACCGTCGTCACAAGGACGGCCCCGGCGTCGGGCGTGGTGCCATTCGCGAAAAGGACTGCCAGGGTGCTGGCCGTACCCACGGCTAGCAGGCCGATGTCAATGCGGCCGATTTTTTGATAACCGAGTTGAAAGAGCGTTGGTTCGTAGTAGGCTATGACTTGGGTGGACGTATCCGAGGTAAAATACTGCTGGCTGCTGATATGACTGGCTAACTCGTTTCCCAGCAGGGCCGCTTCCCGCGAGCGCAGGGCTTCCTCGAAATTCTGGCCCAGGTCGAGCGCGGTCGCGTTCGGGTAGGGCCGCAAAAAGGGCATCCCCCTGGTAACCGGCGCGGCGGTCGGTGAAACCACCACGGTCGGGCTGACCGCCGGGGTTACAGCAGGCGAGGTGGGCAGGACTGTTTCCTGACCGCACCCACTTAAAAGGACCGCCACCAAGAATACCGGCAGGGCCAGGCGTATAAGGTTGTACGGATTAAAGCGCATCCCTTCTCCCGTTTTATTCCCGGCCCGGCCCACACCGCAAACTACGGCACCGACTCGGTGAAGTCTACCGAGCCGTAGAAACCGGATTGCCCGCTCAGCATGACCGACCCGGCCGCAGCATAGCAGATGGTCCGGCCTGGCGCGGCCCCGACCGAAATAGTCCACACACCCCGGCCCAAACCTTCGCGGAAATAATTCCCGCCGCCATCCGTAACAGAGGTAAAGACGTGGCCGCTGGTGGCGATACGGACGGTCGCCCCGGCAATCGGCCCGCCCGCCTTGTTCAGCACGACCCCGCGCACGCCGCTGCGGCCCTGGTCAGGCACGTTCGGCACAGGCGGTTGGCCGGTGCGGAAGGCGAAGAAGTTGCTGCCCGACCCACCTTTATCGCACGGTTTTAACGGGACCGGCGTCTGGGTCGGTGCGGGCTTTTTGGTCGGCGTGGGAACAGGCTTTTTGGTCGGTGTCGGGACGACGGTCGCGGTCGGGGTCGGGTTCAACTTCGCGTCCACGTCGGCCAGTTTAGTCCTCAGGGCGGTCGTGTCGGGCGGGTTACCCTTGAAAGTCAGGGCCAGGGCGGTGCTATAGCTGTCTTTAGCCGCCACCAGGTTGCCCGACGCTACCTGCGCGTCGCCCTGCCCTTCCAGCGAGTGGAAGTAAAGCAGGGGGGTATCGCGGAAGTCAGGGTTGCGCGAGTAAAGCTGGCCCAACAAATTTATGGCGGTATCCCAATCTTTTGCGTTAAAGGCTTTCGAGCCGGACTGGTAGAAACTGGCGTTTTCGGCGGTGGCGCGGAAGTCGGCGTTGTCGGGCGCGATACCCCTGGCCTTGTTGTAATAGGCGATAGCCTGGCTGAGCGAATCGGGCGTGGTATTGTTCAGGGCCAGGTCGTTAGCCTGGTTGTAATAAGCATTCGCCAGGAGCGGTTTGGTTTGGGTATAGGTAGCCGACTTAGGGTCAACCTTTTCCCAGGCCGTAATAGCGTCAAGCCACTTCTTATTGTCGTAAGCGGCTTTGCCCTGGTTAAATAAATCCTCGTTCTGGGCGACCGAGGTTGCTACCGAGGACGAAGTTGCCATCGTAGCCGTACCAGGATTAAGGACGCCGCCCGCGGTAAAGCCGGGCGTACTGCTGGCCGTCCCGGTCAGGCCGGGGGTGCCGGGGGTACTGGTAGTCGGGCTACCCGTAACGCCGGGCGTGTCGGTCACGGAAGCGACGCTGGAAGTGGGTGTAGCCGTAGGGGGGTCTGGTTTTGATAGTAACAGGAAAGCCACCACGCCCCCCGCGACTAACAGCAGCACCAGCGGGGTTAAAAGCCACAGCCAGGTAGCCCGCCGGCGCTTCGGTTGGCCCATAAGGCCGGTCGGGCGGTTGTAAGGGAGCGGTGGGCCGGGCGGAATGGGCGTAGCAACGGGCCTCCCCTGTTTTTCCTGCTGCCACTGTCGCTCTTGCGGGGTAAGCCCGGCTGCACCTGGGCCGTAATTTTGCTTTTCACGCTGCCATTCTAGCTCCTGCGGCGAAAGTCCGGCGGCCGCCGGGTAAGCCTGTTTCTCACGCTGCCACTCCAACTCCTGCGGAGTGAGGGCTGCCGCGCCTGGACCGTAGCCCTGTTTTTCCTGCTGCCACTGGCGTTCCTGCGGGGTTATGTTTGGGGGAGGAGCGATAGGCGTAAATTGTCCGGTCGAATTGGAATAGGCTTGTTTTTCGCGCTGCCACTGCATTTCCTGGGGCGTCAGACCGGGCACGCCACCTGGGCCGTAAGCCTGTTTCTCGCGCTGCCTTTGCAGTTCTTCCTGGTTTAGGCCGGCCGCGCCGGTCTGCCCTAACGGCTGGTATGGCCGGGCCGGAGCCTGGTTTGGCGGCGGCGTCTGCGGGCGGGGCTGGTTTGGTGGCGCTGGTTGTGGCTGGGCCTGCTGCGGGGGCGGCGCTGGTTGTGGCCGGGGCTGGTTGGGTAAAGCCCGGGCCGTTGGGGGCTTCTTTCCAGGCTGAACGGGCTGGCCCGGCTG
>CADDZM010000455.1 GCA_902812345.1 Chloroflexota bacterium
ATCCAGTCTATCCCGACTCTACTGATTTTCTTTCAGGGCCAGGTAGCCGATATGATTGTGGGCGCGGTCGGCAAAGAGCAATTGCGCTCTCGCCTGCAAAGAGTTGTTGAGGCCGTTGCCCAGGCGAAAGCCCAGCAGCGCCAGGCCGCGCCAACCGTCCCGAAACCGGCCCCGGTTCCCCAGGGTAAGACCGCCCCACCGGTCCGGTTAGTACGGCCTTCCGACCCCATGCCGCCCCACCGTTCGGGACGGTAGAAATAGAAAGATTTGTAATGATTGAAGGTTTGCAGGAAAAAGTGATTGCGGTCTATTGCGCCTCCAGTTCGGCGGTTGGCGAGGTTTATTTTAAAGCTGCCCGCGAACTCGGCCGCGCTCTCGGCGAGAGCGGCGCGACCCTGGTTTACGGCGGGACCAATATCGGCTTGATGGGCGAGGTGGCCGATGCTGTGGTGAACGCGGGCGGCAAGGCTTGCGGCGTAATAACGGTGCTGCTCAATCAGGTTGGAATTGCCCACCCCAAACTGGATGAGCTGATTGTCGTGGACGGCATGCGCGAACGCAAGGCGGTAATGGAGCAGCGCGCCGACGCCTTTATTACCCTGCCGGGCGGCTACGGCACCCTCGAAGAAATTTTTGAGGTTTTGACTCTAAAGCAACTCGGCATCCTGCAAAAACCAATTGTGCTTTTAAACACGAACAACTATTACGCGCCGATAGTGGAGTTTTTGCAGAACGCCGCCGCCCAGAATTTTATGAAACCCAGTAACCTCGATTTCTTCGAACTGGTCGAAACTCCCCAGGCCGCCCTTGAATATATCGCCGGTTATGTATCCGGCCCCTTTGAACCAAAATGGGTACTTCCCCGACCCTCACAGAGTATGAGCGGGGAAGTACCCGGTACGGAATAGCTGCGAGCGTTTTCCCTTTTGAAAAACCTGGCCTTCGTTTAACCTTTCAAAACTTTTGCCAAATCCTCTATTTTGACCGCTTTTTGCTCGCGCTGTTGCAAATCCTTGACGTTCAACTCGCCACGCGCCAGTTCATCCGGGGCTACTATTATGGCGTAACGCGCGCCGCTGTGGTTGGCCGCTTTTAGCTGCTTGTCCAGCGAATTATCCAGGATATTAAGTTCGGTGCGCAGCCCGCTGTGGCGCAATTCGGAAGCGATTTTGACGGCGACCGGCTTTTCGCTGGCCGAGTAGAAAGCCACGTAAGCGTCAATTACACGAGGCAGTTCGGGCATCTTGCCCTGCTGAGTCAGCATTTCCTCGATAGTCACGTCGCTAAAGGCAATCCCGACGGCCGGGAGCGGTTGGCCGCCCAGGGCGGTCACCAGGTTGTCGTAGCGGCCCCCGCCCATGATAGCCCGGTTAAACTTTTTGGTTGGATCCCAGACCTCGAAAACGGTCCCGGTATAGTAGAGCAGGCCGCGCACGATGCTCGGATCGAACTCGACATAATCCTCAATGCCGTACTGCGCGAACTTTTCCCAGAGCGTCTTCAGGGCCGGGTAATCGCCGAAGTCCTTCTCGCGCAAGGACGTTTCGAGCGAAGACACCTGTTCGCCGGTCAACCCCGCTTCTTCCAGGTTGGCCCGGAAAACTTCCGGCTTGAGCTTCTCGACGCGGTCAATCTCGCGGAAGACGGTGTCTTTCTTTGAAACGTCAATCCCAAGTCCGGTTAATAACGATTCGAGATAATAGCGGTTGTTAATCCGGATGACGAACTCGCCTTTACCCAGGCCGAGCGCCCGCATGATGTCCACCACTACGGCCAGAATTTCAGCATCGGCTTCAACCGACTCAACGCCCAACAGGTCAATATTATACTGGTAGAACTCGCGTTTGCGCCCGCGTTGGGGCCGCTCGTAGCGCCAGACGTTGGGGATAGTAAACCAGCGAATAGGCTTGCGGAGTTCGTTCTGGCGGGCGGCTACCATCCGGGCCAGGGTCGGAGTCATTTCAGGCCGCACGGCCAGTTTTTCGCCGCCGCGACTTTCAAAAGTGTAAGTTTGCTCATTGACCAGTTCTTCGCCCGACTTGGCGGCGTACAGGTCGAGATATTCAATAAAAGGGCCATCGTACTCCTCGTAACCGTAAAGCTGGGAAACCTTGCGGCAGGTCTCAAAAAGCCAGTTTCGCCAGCGCATTTTGTCCGGGTAAAAATCGCGGGTGCCCTGTACCGGCTGGATTTTGAGGGATTTAGGTTTAGCTTGTGTTTCCTGGTTAGTCACTTTCTCTCTCAATTCTCTAAAATTTCATTGTCATATTACAAAACATTATTTTATCATGATTAATAGGGTTGCGGCGGTTCGACATTCGGACAGCAGGGCGAATGCAAAGTCAGAAATTGTGGGATAGGTTAGCCTTACCTCGGACTGCCCAATAAAGAAACGCGGAGACCTTGTCACGCCCTCTGGGTGCGACCTTGCGGAGGAATCTCAGCGCCGGTGGCGTTGGCACCGAACAGGGAAGCGACTCAAGTACGGTCCTTGCCCCCAACCGGCCGCAAGTCTTCGTTTGGTGCAATTGTCCTACAGACCGCAGCTACCCTCTGGATGCCTTCAGTTCGCTGTTCGCCCGTAACAAGTCTTTGTCATACCGCTCCTTGAGTATGACAAGGGGTTCGAGCGGCTTTTGAGGGTTTTAGCCGGATTTAAGGGATGACAAGGAAGGGTCCGAGACTCCTCGAGTACGCTCGGAATGACAAACATAGAGTCTTAACCGTCCCTGGAATAACAGGTTAAGGCTTAAACATTGTAAAATAAAGAAAAGGTAGTCTGCCAACAAATTAGGTTTACATAAAAATTAAATTTAGAGAAGAAAAATAAACAGGAATAAACCGGAAGGAATATAAAAAATGCTGACGGTCAGGCAGGTTGAAGGCGCAAGTTCAGACGAATTGGCCTACGAATGCTACAACAATGGGCAGCGGGTCGGCCGGTTAGTGGCCCGCGCAACCCCGCAAGGCGGGCTGGAAGCCGTTTTAGAAGAAACCAACCAGCGTGAGGCCGGGCGAACGCTGGTGGCGAAACTGGAACGCGACGCCCGCTCTCACGGCTTGCCCGGCCTTTATTTGCTGGCCCGTGACGAACGAGAGCGGGAGGCTTTCTTATCCAACGGTTTCGAGCCAGTGGAAACCGGCGGTCTACGGCTGTACAAGCCGTTTAGGCAATAATTCTTTTGCCGAAAGTAGGATTATTGCCGGTCCCAAGTTGCAGGGGCGGCCCACCTTTTTGCACGTTCAGGACGTTAAGGGTTGGCGTGCCGGTACAGTTTGCCGAACTGAAGGTCAGCCATGCCCCGCTCAGCGAATAACTGACGGTCTGCGGAAGGCCGGTAGCGGTTTGCAACTTCTTCAAGTTCTGACCGTCCCTGGTGACCGAATATACTCCGTAAGAGCCGCACCCATCGCCGACCGACTGGACGAAAGCCAGGTTCTTGCTGTCGGGCGACCAGCCCAGGGCAGTAACGGCCAGGTTAGCTTCGGCGGGTAAATCGGTCAGGGCTTTAGGGTCGCCACCGGAGGCCGGTACTACAAAGACATCGGCCTTAACGGTCCGGGTGGCAGGGTCTGTGACCGGGGCGGCATAGGCAATCGTGCTGCCGTCCGGCGAAACGGCTACCCGGGTAATCCCGGCCTGCTTGACCGGCAAATCTCGCGTCTTTCCGGTCCTGGTATCCAGGATAGCGAGGGGGGCCAGGCCGCTCTGGGGATTTTGGGTATCGGTCTGGCTGATAATAATCTCGGTAGCGGAAAACCAGCCCAGCGGTAACCGCCGGACATAAAGGCTGTCCGCGTCTTTGGTTACGCGGGTACGGTTGGAGCCGTCGGGCCGGATGGTAAAAATGTCGTAGCCGTTATGATAGCCGTCCTGTTTGCTGGCGTCGGCGGGCGAGGCAAAAGCAATCGAAACGCTGCCGGGCGACCAGACCGGGTTGCGGTTGAAGCCGTCCGGAAAAGCCGTTTTGGTCTGAGCGCCGTCCCCGGTCAGGTTGCGCTGAATGCCTTCCGGCAGAATCATTACCCAGATGTCGCCTTCCGCCTCGTAGGCCAGAGTGCCGTTGCTGGTCGGGTCAAGCTGGCTCAATACCTCTTTAACCGGGCCGTTGGGCGTTATCGCCGCCGGAGAGGGTGGCAGGCTGAAAGGCGGTATGGCCG
>CADDZM010000456.1 GCA_902812345.1 Chloroflexota bacterium
ATGTACAGTATTATAACCGTTGTCGGCCTCATCAAGGTATTGGGCAGCAAAGGCCGATAAAACAGGCAACATTACCCGCAGAGAAGGGACAAATTGTGGCCTTTCCAGTCCTGGGAGGCTTTCATTATACTTATGAAAGAGCGGCTTGATGTGGTTGGAAAAGGGTTAAAACCAGGCCGGACGACTTTGGTAGCCACGACGGGGGTAAACTTTACCAGACTTCAACTAAACTGGCTGGGGCTGGGAGAGAAGCTGACTTCTATTGAGTGGGAGGGACGTACTTTAGCTATTCCACCTCTAGAAGAACCAGCTTCAGGCTCAACTTGAAGGGCTGCAAACAGTTTGTAACTGGTGATTTCTTTTAATTATTTCATTGAAATTTAGCCGGATTTAGCGGTTTATTAGGCTGGGTTTTATTAGGTTTGCTGAAAAGAAAGAAGGGTTCGAGGAAATACCCCGAACCACGAAAGAGGAAAACCTCCTTAACGCGGCGTTAAGGAGGTTTTCCTCTTTCGACCAAGAATTTTAAGGAACCCCTTGACTTTTGTATTCATCGGTGACAGAACCATAGTTAGCATCAAGTAAGAACCTTTCAACGCAATATCAGTTTATTTACTTTTGACATCAAAGTAGTGGTTGCCTTTAAGTAATTGAAATTCCTGTGCCATTATTTTTTCTTCTTTGGACCACGAAGCAGTCAAAAATATTTACTAAATGAAAGGAAATTTAGCGGTATGTTATAATCGGGAAGCCATTAAGGCCTTAGTCTTTGACGACAGGCGAGTTAGGTTTCTTTAGGGAGATGATTTTACAAATGCAGGGCTATTACCTGCCTACCAATACTCTTTGAAAAGTGTATTGTTCAAATCTTGAACTTGGATTAATCTGATAGCCAGCACACGTCTGCTATTGAATAGTGTTAATTTACTTTCCACCCTCAACCGCAGCTTTGATGCGTTCCAGGGTTGTCTGCATTCCGCGTTCGGAATTCTTGGGCCGGCCGGAGTACTTCTCTAATAGGCGTATAGGTAGCCAGGCCATCATCAACTTGAAAGTTTCTGTTACTAGCGTCCCACCTTCGACAGCCTCGAAACGATAGCTCCAGTCAGTCGAATCACGGTATATAGGGGTCGGAATAGTCCTGAATTCAAACCGGTAACCGGGTTCAGCCGCGGTTATTTCGGCCTCCCGCGACCAGCGGTTGATGCGCCATTTATTGTGGCCTCGAAACCTGGCTCCGACTACCGGCTGCCGGGTTTCGCCAGTCCATTCTGCGCGAAAGCATTCCGGGCTGTACTCGCCCATACGAGTGATATCTGCCACCATATTATAGACTTCAAGCGGGCTGGCTTTAATAAAAACCTGAGCCTGGCCCTGGTACAATGGGGTCCGGACTGGTGCAGCCTGCTTTTTTTCTTCAACAATTGCCATTGCTTTTCTCCTTTAATAGGACAGGATCAATATAGTTTTGTTTAGTTCTGTTTGAGTTTTAAGAACGGTCGTTGACCGCCGGAACCGGGTAAGGATCGAACAGGAATGGTCCCTGCGAAGCTTCGATCATCCAGCACGAGGCTTCCAGGGCGATACCATGCGGGTCGTTAAAATAGATGCTTGGCGTGTTATTGTGGTAGATCAGGCCGGTAACCTCGATGCCGTCACCGGCTAATTGTTGTTGCAAGGCGGCCAGTTCCTCCAGGTTCTTGACCCGCAGGGCCAGGTGGTCGAACTGGCGGCCGCTGGACGGGACACCGGCCGGTTTGGCTGGACCGGTATTAACTTCCTGGTTGGGCCATTCGAAGAAAGCCAGGGTATCGAGTTCGCCAAGCTGGAAGAAGTAATGGCGCATAAATGAGAACTCGTCCGGTTGCCCCTCGCTGAGCGTCGCGATGAGCGGCAGACCCAGGACATCGCGGTAAAAGCGTACAGTCCGGTCCATATCCGGCGTTATAAAGACCAGGTGATGTACACCCTGAAACCCGACCCGGACGGCTTTTGTGGTTGTGGTAATTTGTTCTAGCATTTTAATAGCCTCTTTTTCTTTATTTGCGTTTGTTTTTCTGTTAAACCCTGCTCACTGGCCGGGCTACTAATCATAGTATACGAAGGCCAGACCGGGGCGCATCGGGAGAATTCCCTAATTCACAGATCAAGAGGCACTAGGTGGAATCGCCTAAAGCTTTTTTCAAAAACTCTATCAGGCCAGACGGTGTTCGAGGGCGTAGCGGGTAGCAGCCGTACGTGAAGTAACGCCCAGCTTGACGTAGATCGAACGCAAGTGAGCATCAACCGTGCGCGGGCTGAGAACCAGGTGTTCGGCAATCTGGTTATTTGACAGCCCTGTCGTCAGTAACCGCAGAACTTCCAGTTCTCGCTCGCTAAGGCCGGTCTGGTCCTGGTCCGGCCCGCTTGCCGGGCCGGGTAGGTCTGCGAGGGGAGGATGAGGAGTAGAACCGGCAGGCACTGGCACTGGCATTGGCACAGCCTTTTGCGGCGGGACAAGCGCTACCGGATTGGCCACGGCTGGTTCGGCCGGTCCATTCTCCAGGAAAGTGATTGTTTCGGCCACCAGTTCCGTAAAGGTAAGCCCCTGCCCGCTAGCCCAGGCCGCATTAAACTCGGCCGGGTCAAGCGAACTGTGCAGGGCCTCAAGGAGCTTATCGAAATGATGAAAAAAGACCGGCGCGAAGATGGTCGGGAAGTGCGTGGTGAAGGCTTTAATACCCGCCATCAGTTGCGCGGCCAACGACAACCGGCCCTCATAGTAGGCCAGGCTTGCGGCGGCCAGAATGGTAATCGTCACGCTAAGCTTGTTCGATTCTTGGAGCCGGAAGTAAAGCCCCTCGCGCAGGTAGGCGTGGGCCTGCCGATATTCGCCCTGCAGGGCCGCCACATAGCCCAGGCTTAATAGTGAACCGGCCTGGCTACTGGGGTCGTCCAGTTCGCGCCACAGCCGCATGCTCTCTTCACCATAACGCTTGGCCGCTGCCAGATCGTTGTTAATACTACTCATCAGCAGCAATAGAAAGAGGCAGGCCGCCGCCGTACGCCGGTCGCCCACCTGGCCGGCTAGTTCGAGCGCCGCCTGGCTGTAGGCGGCGGCCTGATTAAAATCGGATTGCAGGTAAGCCCACCAGCCGAGTTCGCTCAGGGCCAGCGCCTGTCCGGCCTGGTCGCCCATTTTGCGCCGTATTTCAATATGCTGCCAGTGGTATTTGAAGGACGGCCCGAAGTCGCCCGCCAGGTGTAGGCTTACGGCCAGATGGTGCAGGACACTGGCGCGGATGGCCAGCGGGGCGGGCCAATAGTTACAGGCTTGCAGGGCGGCTTCGAGCCATTGGCGGCCTTCGCTAAAATGCGACTGGACCTGCCAGAAGCGGCCAAGCGCGACCGCCAGACGTGTCAGGCGCTCTGCTTCGGCCGGCATATTATCGCTGGCCCAGTGTAGAGCCAGCCGCAGGTTATCGTGATCCTGCTCCAACTTTCGCAGCCAGCTTACTTGCTCCGGCCCCTGCAGTTGGCCGGCGGCCTCCTCGGCCAGCCCCAGGAACCAGGCCAGGTGACGGGACCGTGCCTCGCCCGCTTCGGCGGCATCCAGCAAGCGCTCCAGGCTATACTGGCGGATGGTCTCCAGCAGCCGGTAGCGGATTGAACCCTCCTGTTCGTCGGCCTGGACAAGCGATTTATTGACCAAGGAGACCAGCAAGTCCAGCGTCCCGGCCGGTGACGGCTCGCCTCCCGGTTGGACGATCGCTTCGGCGGCTTCCAGGCTCCAGCCCGCGGTGAAGACTGCCAGGTGGCGCAAAAGCGCCTGCTCCGCTTCGGATAGCAACTGGTAACTCCAATCTATCAAGGCGTGTAAGGTTTGCTGGCGGGGCAGCGCGATCCGGCTTCCCCCGGTCAGCAGCCGGAAGCGGTCGTCCAACCGGGAGGCAATTTGTTGGACGCTCAGGCCAGCCAGGCGGGCGGCGGCCAGTTCGAGGGCCAGCGGAATACCGTCCAGCCGGTGGCAGACCTGTATAATAGCCGGCGCATTGGCCGCCGTAAGCTCAAAATCAGATCGGGCCGCTTGCGCACGCTGGATAAAGAACCGAACAGCTTCGCACCCGGCCAGCTTGTCGAGGTAGGCGGCATCTTGCGACTCGGGCAACCCCAGTGATGGGA
>CADDZM010000457.1 GCA_902812345.1 Chloroflexota bacterium
CGCGCTCAATCCCCTGGTAACCGGCACCGCCGCCAGGGTGCTGGTTACCAATCCAGACGAAGATGAAAACGCCTATACGATTGAAGAACTGTTAAAGAAGCCGGGCCTGATCCATCTGAGTTTGCCTGTCGCCAAATCGCCCCGGCTCGCTCCGATACTCGGCCGGCTGGTTTTATCTCAGTTTACCTATAGCGTGCTTTCGCCCGACTGCAACCGCGCCCTTTTCAAGCTGGCAGCGGTAGACGAGGCCCGCCACTTCATAACCGAGAACGTGGCAAACGGCATGGCCCAGGCCCGCTCCAACAACGCCGGTTACGTCCTGGCCCTCCAGACCCTGACCCAGATAAAAGATGAAAGCCTTCTGGATACCATCTTTGCCGTTTCGGGTACCAAAATCGTGATGGCCGGGGTAGGTGAGAAAGACGCCCGGCGCTTTAGCGATACCTTCGGCCAGCTTGAATTACCTTATGTCAACCACAGTCAGGGCCAGAGTACCGGCACCACCCGCAACAATGGGTCAAGCTATACCAGAGGTCAGGAGTACGAGTTCTTTGGAGGGCAGAGCGGGCACGAAGCCCGGAGCAGCCGGAACACTTCAAATGGTAGGGGCATGACCAAGAGCCAGAGCACCAATAGTTTAACTTCTACCAGGGTACGGCCTCGCTTTTTCCCGGCTGAAATCCGCGAGTTAAGCCAGTTCCTGGCCGTGGTAGAGAGCAGCGATGCCGAGGGACGCCGCTGGTTTGCCCAGGTAATAGACATGCGCTCCGCGACCATTTACAGGCTGGAAAACCGGGTGCTGGAGCAGCTCAGACACTTGAAAGACCTGCAAAGTCGGTCTTCGGCGTCTCGCAAAGTCAAACATACTAACGGTACTTCCAGTACGGATACAGAAATTAAAGAGGAGGTGGTGGAGCCTGGTAATACTGAAAAGGCCCTCTCAGAGAACTCCATAGTAAGCGCACCCCGGCTAAGGCCCCGGTTATATACCATTCGCTTCATGCCGCCTGAAACTGGTGTACCCAAACCGGAAAGCAGAGTTGCTGTTGAAAATGATGAAGCCCAACAAACGGAGCAGCAACCTACCCCTCACCAAGCTGCTAATGCTAATGCTGGGCTATCTAACACGCTACCTAAGCCAAATGAAGAACCGAGGGTCGAAAACGCGGCTAAGGGTTTCCCGCCGGTTACGGCTGCAACTGAGACAGTTGAAGAGGCCTCAATCCAACCGGCAACTGAAGCAGCGGCTGAACCACAACCGGTTATTGAACAGGAGAACCAGATACGGGATACGGAGATAAAGCAGCCCCTGTCACAAAACGCTAAAGAACAACTCGTCCAGGTCTCATCTCGCAACAGCGCAGTGGCTACCCCTGATTCAGGGACACATACGGCCGTAACTGGAAGTGGAGATAACGAGGTGCCAGCGGCTCCAAAGAAACTTCGCAAAAGAAGAGTGAGTAAAGGTGAGAGTGAAACTTCAGCTGCGATTACACCTGGTACCGAAGGCGTTAATGAGCCTGCCCAAGAAAAGGCAAAAGACCCGACCGGATTACTTTAAGGCATTCATTTTGGCAAGGAAACTTATTGCAAGGAAACTGGCTTACCAAAAAGAGGGATAGAAAGAACAATAAATGGTAGAGAAGTCAACAATAATAAAAATTCTAACCGAGCGAGACCGCCTGCTGATGCGCTGGATTGGCACCAATGGTATCGCCAGTTTTAAACAGATCCAGACCGTTTTCTGGCCCGGCGCTACCGCACGTACCTGCCGGGAAAGACTGGCCCTTCTGGAAAAGAGTGGCCTAATCGAGCGGCATTATGTCCAGACCAGCCGGAAACGGGGAGAGCAGGTTTATACCCTTACGGATCATGGCGCAACCGAATACTTTGAAGCCGCCATGCGTAAACGTCTGATGGTTGGCTTACCAACCCACACCAAAGTAAAGCAGCAGCTTATTGCCCAGGAAACCTGGATTGCCCTTGAGAAGATGTTGGCGCCTTACGGTAAACGGATAGTTAACTGGCAAAACGAAAAGGAACTTCGGAGTGAAGCGGCTTTTCTCAAACGTAAACCTGGAAGCCGAACATTTGGTGGTCTGGCTGATGTAGCCGATGCAAGGGTCTTTATTGGTATGGGTAGTACGGTGACGCCGGGGCAAGATGAAACTGGCGCAACCGGGGAGGGTCAGCCAGCGTCAGGGCCAGCTTCACTTCCCCGCAATTTTGGTTCTAACGATTCTGGGAGTAAGGTGGCAAAACCGGTGTCAAATAGTTTGCACCCTGCCTCTTTTCTCGTTCTCGATACCCCTGATTACACAGACGGTATTCAGAGAATAGATATTGAGATTGACGGCCAGTATTACGGCCAGATGCTCGATAACAAAATCGCAAAAATAGCTGGGGGTAAACTTCCGACCCTCTGGGTTACAACATCCCAGCGGGCCGAACGCATCAAAAGCGAAATTGTCAGAACCGGCCCTTCAAATATTGGGGTGCTGATTGTGGACCCGCTACTTTAGCCTAAAGTTTTCAACTTGAGGATTATTATGTCAAGTTCCTTTATTAAAAGCCGTTCGGATAACCTAAGATGCCAGCCTACTCCTGACAGGCTGGCAATCTTGAATTTACTGGTTGAGTATCGTTCTCTTACGACCCGCCAGGTTAGCAGCCTGCTGCAAACAAAAAACTTCTCGAAAACTTTGCGGCGAGTACAGTCGGATCTGCAAATGTTAAAACGGGCTGGGCTGGTCCAATCCTTCCCGGTTTCACCGGAGATTGGTCCTCGAAGTGAGTTAGGCTGGATTTTGCTTAAGCCAGGGTCGGACTGGGCCGGCGTAGACCATCATTATGGCAATCATTACCGCAGAAAGCCCAGCATTGAGCAGCTCGCTTATACCAGCTTAAAGCTGGAGCTTGAAAGGGGTGTAGGCGCCTCGGTGGGGTGGCGGCTAGAGAAGCCCCAAACCTATAACCGGGTACAGCCATTACCGCCCCGAACACCCCAGTATTACCGGCTTGCCGAAGCCCTTACCTGGCGGGAATTTCGTACCACCGGGCGCTGGCCGGTAGGGGACATCAAAGGGCCGCACACCCTGGGAGTAGCCTTCAAAGCAAACGACTACGTGGCTTATTCGATACCGAGAGAAGTTCCAACGGTGCCCTCGATTATCTCTAAAGCTGCCCTTCCTGCAGCAACCAGGGAAACCGGTAATGCGAAGGAAGCCAGCGCGCTTCAACCAGCTAACAAGGAAAATACAAAAGCTTACAGCGAACATGCCGTGGTCCTTATTCTTTGTCCGCCAAAGGGAAGCCAGAGTTTCTGGCAGGCCCGGTTTCGCCAGTACCAGATAATTGCCGGGCAATTACTTGTAGTTGGTGTTTTTGAGACTGAGGAAAAGGCTTTGAGTCATAAAGCTTTACTTTCGAAAGGTGGTCTGCGAGTAACGACTTTAAGCCGAATAAGGACCGTTTTAGAGGATATATGGAAACCATAGCAGCCAGAAAACTAACACAAAGAGCCGTCGCAAATCTAGAGATGGTGTGCGACGGATGGCGCGACAGGTGGTACGACGGCTGGCGCGCTGCTCAACTGAGCTCAGTTGGTACGCACGAAATCAGGCCGGAAAATGAACACGAAATCGTGCAGAGCATCCTAAACTCATGTGTGTACCAAAAACTAAAAATAATAAAAAATCTAAAAGCAAAAACTAACTCTCTAAAAGAGAGAATAGAACTGCAGGGCGGTCCAAAGGATTGAGCATTATTTTCGTTCCTTACTTCATTAGTGTGTAGTTGTAGCTGTAGCACTTAAGAGTTATTGGGGGATGTGAGACGAGGTGAGGTATTGCAGCAGGACAGGATAAATAAATGGAGGAGTTCTACTTTGAACTGGAGAATAAGAGAAATTGGGGTGTGCTCGCAGTACAGTAACTTATAACACCCGATCCTCACTTACTACTTACCACGCAATTAGGAGTCAATCAGTTCCAATCCAACAGACGTTTGTGACGACCTTGTTATGCTAGCAAAGGAGAGGAGCAGAAAGGGTGAGTAAGTAATTCAGGAAGCAGCAGTGTCAAGAGTTGGCGGGTGCATTAAATCTTTAACAGATTCGACATCCAATTTTAGTAAGAGCAGTTTGCTTTGCTT
>CADDZM010000458.1 GCA_902812345.1 Chloroflexota bacterium
CTCTTATAAACCGGGGCGTGGCCGCCGCCGGGCGTCCCCAATCGGCCCAGAGTATCCTGGAGTTTCTGCTGGTCAGTGTGCCGTTATTGGCCCTTATCTTTGGTATCCTGGAAATTGGTCTGGCCTTTTTCGAAAGCACTAACCTGGACTTTGCCGCCTCGGAAGCCGCCCGGTCCGCTGCGGTCTGCGCCAATGCCTGTGATTACACCAACAGCGACGGCACCCTTTACCGGGACTTTAACCTCTTGCGAGCCATGAACCGGGTAAATTTACGGCTCGATAACGTTGAATATATCCTGCTCCAGCACGTCGGGGAACAGGTAGACGACCCCGGCGGAACCAACCTGCCGGACCTGGGCCGGGCCGGGCCGGATATTTATGACAACTATAAATATCACTGGCAGCTTTATGCTTTGCCCAAACCGACCACCAGCTACCCGTCCGGCGACCCTCGCGTCAATACGGTTGCTGCCCGCTCGGATGGCGATGTCCTCAATGTCAGGTTGGCCGACGCCCAGTGCAAACAGGTTCCGTTGCTATATTCTGCTTCCGGTCCCGGCAACTGCGCCCTGCCCTGGCAGTCTTATGACGACGATTTCAACGGCTTCCGCTCAAATCCCTGCTTTTCCAACGACACCAGTATATGCCGCCAGACTATCCCGGTCGCGGACAAGTACGGACAACCCGTTTACAGTGGGGGCGTTCAACAGACTATTCCGGCCTGGCCTGGCCGCTACATTTGCGTCCCGACCGACCGCTTTTATGTCCAGATTGTCTACCGGCATAACTGGATAACGCCTTTCATGCCTACGCTCAACCTGGACGGTAAGACCCAGGCTCTCAGAGGCTTTGGTACAACGAACAGCCTCATTCTAAGCAGTAAATCTTATTATAAGGTTGAACCGCGCCAGTTTGCCGGGACCAGCGGCCAGGCTGGCTGTTAGTTCTCCCATACAGAAGCAGCCCCGTAAATTTAAAAGAAAAACCCGGTTTCCCTCGAAAGGAACCGGGTTTTCTCGTTTCCAGGCCGGAAAGCAGCCTTTTTAGCTCTTGCGGGCGATGCTCTTGCCCTGGAGGAAAAGCAGCAGGTAATCCTGGCCGCCAGCCTTCGAGTCGGTGCCGCTCATGTTGAAGCCGCCAAAAGGCTGGACCCCGACCAGGGCGCCGGTGCATTTGCGGTTGAAGTACAGGTTGCCGGCGTGGAATTCGGTCTCGGCGCGCTCCAACCGGGCCTGGTCCTGGCTGAACAACGCCCCGGTCAGGCCGTACTCGGTGCCGTTAGCGATTTCAAGGGCGTGGTCGAAGTCGCGGGCGCGGATAACCGCTAGCACCGGCCCAAAAATTTCTTCCTGGGCAATCCGGGCCTGGGGATCTACTTCGCTAAAGACTGTCGGCGGGATAAAGTAGCCCGTTTCCGGGACCGTGTTTTTCTCCCCGGCAACCAGTTTGCCTTCACCCTTGCCGATTTCGATGTATTCCCTGATTTTCTTATAGGCTTTCTCGTCCGAGACCGGGCCTAAATTATAGTTCTTCTCATCGGTCGGGCCGAGCTCTAATTTATCAACCTTCTTGACGACCTTTTCCAGCACCTCATCGTAAATCGGGTCTACCAGGATAGCCCGGCTGCCCGCGCTACATTTCTGGCCCTGGAACCCGAAAGCGCTGGTAACAATGGCCGAGGCGGCGGCTTCCAGGTCGGCGGTTTCGTCCACCACGACCGAATCTTTGCCGCCCATTTCCAACACGGTCCGCTTCAGCCATATCTGGCCGGGCGCGGCTTTGGAAGCGCGGTCGAAAATTCGCAAGCCGACTTCTTTGGAGCCGGTAAAAGAGATAAAACGAGTCCTGGGATGGTCTACTAACAGGTCGCCAATCGCGCCGCCGCTGCCGGGCAGGAAGTTAAAGACCCCCGCGGGCAAGCCGACTTCTTCGAACAGTTCATACAGGCGGTAAGCAATAACCGGCGTAACGCTGGACGGCTTGAGAATGACGGTGTTGCCTGTGACGATGGCGGCGGAGGTCATGCCGGTGGTAATTGCCAGCGGGAAGTTCCAGGGCGGAATGACTACGCCCACACCGAGCGGCACATAGACCAGGTGGTTTTTCTCGCCTTCGACCTGCACTACCGGCTGTGGCCCACCCAGGCGCAGCATTTCGCGGGCATAATATTCGAGGAAGTCAATTGCTTCGGCGGTATCGGCGTCGGCCTCATTCCAGTTCTTGCCGATTTCGAAAACCATCCAGGCGCTAAACTCGTGCTTGCGCTGGCGCATCAGGTCGGCGGCCTTAAAGAGGTATTCGGCGCGTTCTTCGAAAGGCACGTTCCGCCAGGTCTTAAAAGTCTCGCTGGCAACCTGAACGGCCTGTTCAGCCTGGTCGGTGGTGGCGCTGTGGAAGCGGGCAATCAGTTCGTCAGGCCGGGCCGGGTTGTAGGAATTGAGAAATTTGCCGGACTCCAGCTTTTTTCCGCCCACGACCGGGTTCAAAGTCTGGCCCAGTTGCGAGGCTACTTTCGATAAGGCTGCTTCCATGGCAAGCTTGTTTTTTGGTAAGGTAAAATCGGTTAAAGGCTCGTTTTTGTAAGGCGCGCGTTCGGCGCTCGTGGTTTCCCGTTCTAGAATAGACATCCCTAAACTCTCCTTTGACTTTCCAGGCCAACTGCGGCTTACCGGAAAGCTTCTATATCTTAAAAATCAGCATTTATAATTGTTAGCTTTAACGTAAAATATATACGGATTTTCTATATTGAAAGTAACAGAAAATTTGTTATATCCTTCTTTGATATTTGAATATAATTATAACCCCGCTACATTTTCAAGGCAAATGAACTATCCACTGTAGGCTAAACTACTGAATTGGCTAATAAAAAAAGTTAGTTAGAGATTTACCGTTACCGCTAACTACACCCCCTTCTGGCAACACTTCTAAATTAACCCAGTGAGTTTAGAAAGAGTATAACAACTTGAAGCGGAAATAACCTTTCTCATGGCCCCAACCGGTACTCTGCAATCCAACTCTCTTATAACTGACTTTGCATTTGTCCTGTTTATATTTGATTTTGGGGGTAGCATTTATCCAATGTTTATGCTATAACAAATTAAACAGGCAAGAATAAACGACGGAGTGGAAAATTATGTATGACCTGACTGGTTTTGCTAACCGTAAAGGAAAAACTTCTGTAAAGTATGAACGGGCATACATTGCCGCTAAAACTTTGATTGCCTATTTTAACCTGCATCAAAACCCCTGGGAAATGGTAGATGTAGGGCAACTTTTAGAAAATTATGATTTACGCTTATTGGACCTACCGGAAGCTATCTGGGGGTTTACGCTTCAACTGGACGATACCGCCACAACCATAGCCATAAATCAGAAGCTGACCGCCGACCAGGCTCGCTATGTAGCGGTACACGAAATCGGGCATATCGCCTGCGCTCATCCCAATCAGTTTCATAACTGCTTACAGGAAGAATGGCACCAGAACCAGCAAGAATTTGAAGCGAACATTGTTGCGGCTTATCTCTTGATACCCCATCTTGTTATGGCAACTGCTTTAACACTTGAAGCCCCTTCTCTTAGTGATACTGAGATTGAGGAGATAGCCGGCCATTATTTTGTACCTCCTGACCTGGTCATCCTGCGCCAGGAGTTATTTAACCTTGCCGCCTATTAAATTAGCTGCAAGGTATTAGTTTTAACGATAATTCAAAGAGTAATTTCGTCTTTTCCCATTTCTTAAAATAGCCCAGTTGTATCCTTCTCATCTTCACCGCAGCCGGCTCTTTGAGCCGCCCTCCAGCGGTGTTTTCGTGCTTCACTATTCTGACGAACCATCACGCCGTCATGTGACGGCCAGCCGAAAGAGCAGCCTTACTTTTGCCGCGAATTTAACCTTTTGAAGATAATTGGGTGGGAGAATGGTACAGTCTGGCGAACGCGAGAGGGTAATACTATAGATAATCAGGAAAGAAAATAGAAAAGAGGTAACAAAATAGGAGGGATAGCGTAACCTTGTAGCAAACAAGAAACTTTAGAAACTACAGGAGCTATCCCTTGAACTTCAAAATCCATTTTACCACCCCGACCCTTGCGCTGCTTTCGAAATGCTGGCAAGCGGCCCTTAAAGCCGGTCAAAACCA